>CAZPCC010000225.1:0-10079 GCA_964584905.1 uncultured Gemmatimonadaceae bacterium
GCGCCGCCCAGCCGATCGGCCAGGGAATCAGCTACCGCGGCCCTGATCCGTGAAAGCATTCCAGGTTCGGCGAATGCGCGCTCGTACACTCCGGAACCGGCGCCGAGGTGGACCGCGGCCAGCGCCACAGGCTGGCTCTGCACGGCCGCCGCGTGCATCGCCACGTACGGCGCACCGTTGAAGTGTATCACAAGCACCGCCTCCGCACCCGCGGCGTCTGCCGGGACGAAGACGACGATAGGGCGTGCGAGAAGGTCAGTGACTTGAAACTGCTCCCCTTTTGGCGCGATAGTGTCGAGGCGCTCATGCTGGCGGGTACGCTCCACCATCGGCGAAGGGTTCTGCGCGGCAGGTGTCGGTGCCGATGCGGGAGCGCTTTTACAGGCTCCCACCGTGAGCACCACAGAGCTGATTGCCAGCACAGTGCTAGCCGCTATCAGCCCTTTCCTGCCGCTTTGTAGCCACCTTCTCCGGAAGCAAAATGACCTGCAGAAGCGTTGCATAAGCTGGAGAATATATGGTGCGTTGATGGGCGCCACCGGCGAAACGAGGGCTGGGCAACACCCTTACAATGGCTGGGGCCGATGATTGCATCACAGTCCCCACCTCCATAGTCTGGCTGGGCACGGTGCGCCCACGCGGGGAAGCACTCCACAACCCGGCCATTCGCGTTCAGTCCCCCTTCAACTGGAGTACGCATGGCGGTTCTCACAATCGGCGCACTGACTCGCGAAGGTGCCGCCGCGGTGCTCGCCGAAGCGCGCGAGCGCACTCTGCTGCTCGTGGATTCACTCACGAGTGCCGACCTGCGTACGCAGCACGACGTGCTGATGAGTCCCATCCTGTGGGACCTCGGCCACATCGCTCACTTCGAGGAGCTTTGGCTCACGCGGAATCTGTCCGGACCTATCGAGTTCTCCGAAATGCCGGGGATGTACAATCCGTTTGAGCATCCCCGTCGTACGCGCGCCGAGCTGCCGCTGCCGGCACTCGCCGAATGGAGCGCGATGGCCGGTGAGATCCGCTCCCGGGTCCTGGCCATGCTGGAGCAGACCGACTTCGACAGCGACAATCCACTGCTGCGGGACGGATATGTCTACCGAATGGTCGCCCAGCACGAGTACCAGCATAACGAGACGATCCTCCAGACTCTCCAGCTCAAGACCGGGGGCCGGTATCAGGCACCGCGCCGGTGGGAGCTTCCGCGGTCAACGTGCGATCACCAGCCAGGGGCGATGGTGCACTTCCCCGGCGGTACGGTGACACTCGGCACCGACGATCGCACCGCATCCTACGACAATGAACGCCCTGCGCATCAGGTGGAGCTGCCCGAATTCTGGATCGATGCGACGCCGGTGACCAACGGTGAATATGCCGGCTTCATCGAGGATGGGGGATACGACCGGCGTGAGCTTTGGAGCGAGAAGGGTTGGGCGTGGCGCTCGGAGGCGCAGCTCGTCGCACCGCAGCACTGGGAGAAGTCAGGCAGCGGCTGGTCGAGCCGAGTGATGGATCGTCAGGCGCCCGTCGATCCCGCTCGTCCGGTCTGTCACGTTTGCTACTACGAAGCCGACGCGTTTGCGAAATGGGCGAACAAGCGCCTCCCGACCGAAATGGAATGGGAGGCTGCCGCGCGATTCGATCCACTCACCGGCTCCATGCGCGCGCACCCGTGGGGCGACGACGATCCGTCGCCCGAGCTCGCCAACCTCGATCAGCTGGCGTTCGATGTTGCGCCGGTCTGGTCATACCCGCATAACGTGTCGCCAATCGGCTGCTACGGGATGATCGGCGACATCTGGGAATGGACGGCGACCGATCTCGCCGGGTATCCCGGCTTTGTTCCCTTTCCCTACGCCGAGTATTCGCAGACGTTTTTCGGTAGCGAGTACAAGGTGTTGCGCGGTGGCTCGTGGGCCACCCGGCCCGGCGCGATCCGCACCACGTTTCGCAACTGGGACTACCCGATTCGCCGCCAGATCTTCAGCGGATTCCGGTGCGCGAGAAGCGCGCGATGAGCGATGCGCGGCGCGGGTTCCGACTACAGAATGCCTGGAGAGCTAATGGCTGATCCATTGCCTGGTACACTCAATTCCGGGATGCTGCACGAAGTTCGGGAAGGATTGTCGCGCCGGCAAAAGGAGCTGTCGCCGAAGTTCTTTTACGATCACCGTGGGTCGGAGCTGTTCGAGGCGATCACCGCCCTGCCCGAGTACTACCTCACCCGCGCGGAGCGTGCGCTGCTGCACTCGCGCGCCGCGGAAATCGCGCGCGTGACCGATGCGCGCGCGCTCGTCGAGCTCGGTGCCGGCAGCGCCGACAAGACACGTATCCTGCTCGATGCAATGGTCGCGCTTGGCGCCGCCGAGATGTACGCGCCGGTGGATGTAAGCGAGTCGTTCCTCGCCGACAGTGCGGCTCGGCTTGATGGCGAGTACCCCAGCCTGACGATTACCCCGGTCGTCGCGGATCTCACGGCGGGATTTGCGCCGCCCGCCGGTATGCCACGACCGGCCCTGTTCGCCTTTCTCGGAAGCACGATCGGCAACTTCGATTCGATGGCGGCGGTGCGGCTGCTGACCCGGATCCGCGCCGCAATGCGCCCGGACGACTCGCTTCTACTCGGTGCCGACCTCCGAAAGGACATTGCTCGCATCGAGGCGGCCTATAACGATACCGACGGCGTTACCGCCGAATTCAATCGAAACATGCTGGTGGTTCTCAATCGCGAGCTTGGCACCGACTTCGACCCGCACGCGTTCGCGCACCGGGCATTTTTTTCTGATGATGACGGCCGGATCGAGATGCACCTGGTGTCGACGCGGAGACAGACCGTGCGTATACCCGGCATGCCGACGGTCACAATCGCCGACGGTGAATCGATCCGTACCGAGATCTCCTGCAAGTACGACCGCCGCGGTCTTGAATCGATGCTCGAGCGCGCCGGTTATCGCCTCACGCACTGGTACGAGCGCGACGAAGACGGTTATGCGCTCGTTCTCGCGGTGCCGGGCACGTGAAGGGGGAACTGAGTCGCGAGCGGCGCACGGCGCTCGAGCGTTCACTCCGCGAGCGGGCGTTTCGGCCGCTGGTGCCCCGTGATCAGCCCTACATCGGCGCCGAGGCGGAGTTCATTCCCGTCGATGCCGACACCGGCACAGTATGCCCGATCGATGGCGATGCACCGGTGACATCGCTCGAGTTCCTGCGTGCAGCGGCGGCGCGCGCCGGGTGGCGGGAGGGTCTGTCGGCGAAGGGAACGCCGTCGTTCGATCTGGGCGATGGTGGGACGTTAGGCTTCGAGCCGGGCGGCCAGCTGGAGTACAGCTCGCCTGCCTGCGCCACCGGCAGCGCACTGCTCGAGCGAATGCGACAGGTGATCGATCTGCTGCGCCAGGCGTGCGACCCGCTTGGTGTAGAGCTCCTTGCTGCGGGAATCGATCCGGTGAATCCTCTCGAGGAAGCACCGATGCTCCTCCACGCGCAGCGCTACCGCCGCATGGCGACGTACTTCGATTCGATCGGGCCCTTCGGCGCCCGTATGATGCGCCAGACGGCCTCGTTGCAGGTGAGCCTCGATGTCGCCATTGAACCCTGGCGGCTCTGGCGTGTGCTGAACCGGATGACTCCCTACATCACCGCTATCTTCGCCAACTCGCCGCGCTACGCGGGATCACATACCGGGTACGCCAGCTATCGCGCGCACTGCTGGCGGGAGCTCGACCCGTTGCGCACCGGCACTCGCCGGGCAGCGGGTGATGCGGTGGCCGACTACTGCGATTTCGCGCTCGCCGCCCCGGCGATGTTTCTCCCGGGAATCGACGGTGCGTACGCACCGATGGAATATCATCTCGCCGCCGGCGCGGCGGGTGCGGTAGAATGGGAAGACCACCTGACGACGCTCTTTCCGGAGGTCCGTCCGCGGGGAACGTTCGAGGTTCGCAGCTGCGATGCGGTGGCGCCGGAGTGGTTAGCCGCGCCGCTGGCCCTTCTCGGCGGAATTGCCTACGATCGTGCGGCGTTGCGTCAGGCAGATGAACTTCTGGATGACGACGAACCGGCACTGCTGGCGCTCGCCGGCCAGGCGGGGCTCTCCGACCCGGCCATCGCCGCCATCGCGCGCGACCTGGCGGTACTGGCGCTCGATGGTTGTGAATCGATAGGTACTTCGCTGCTCAGTGCACCCGATCTGGGCATCGCCCGCGAGTTCTTCGAACGTTACACCTTTGCCGGCCGGTCGCCGGCCGATGACCTGCATCCCGTACCGTCGTTGTCGTGATGCCTGGTGATGAGCGTCCGGGTGAATCGGTGATCGTGCCGCACCACGAGTTGAGGCTCACGTATCCAGTCTGGGTACTCGCGATCACCGACTTCGATCGTCCGTACGCCACGCCTGACGACCGGATGGGACTGGTATTGGCGCTGGCGCGGGAAAACGTGGCGCGGGATTGGGGCGGTCCCTTCGCGGCGGCGGTGTTCGAGTCGCAGACCGGTCGGCTAATTTCGGTTGGCGTGAACAGCGTGTTGCGGATGGCGAACAGCCTCTGGCACGGGGAGATGGTGGCGCTCGCCATGGCGCATACGAGGCTTCGGTCGTTCACGCTCGGTGCGGACGGCATGCCGCCGCACGAGCTGGTCACCTCATGCGAGCCGTGCGCGATGTGTCTCGGCGCAACGTTATGGAGCGGTGTGCGGACGCTGGTTTGCGGGGCCACCCGGGCCGATGCGGAGGCGCTGGGGTTCGACGAGGGACCGGTGACGGACGAATCCTACGCCTATCTGGAGTCTCGCGGCATCACCGTGCGGCGCGGAGTGCAGCGCGCCGCGGCGAGGGCGGTGTTCGAGGACTACCGGGCGCGCGGGGGGCCGGTGTATAACGCGTAGAGAGGGTCGAGGGGCGAGGGGCGAGGGTCGGGTGGGACGCCGACTAAGTGACTGGCTAGCGATCCCCCGCCCCCCGCCCCCCGCCCCCCCCAACTACCTCGGCCGAGCCAGCGACTTGTAATACTCCTCGACCAATGCCTTGAATCCGGGCGGCACTTCGCCGCGCGCGTCGAGCAGCGGGCGGTCGTCGCCTGACTCGAGAGCGCGCCGGAGCGCGAATTCGTAGGCTTTCAGCCCCTCGACCACTGCCGCATGAAGCCGAGCCAGCTCCTCGGGATCGTCGAACGAGCGCCCGCGCTCCAGATCCTGCAAGCGCGCAATCCACTGCTGAAGTGATTCGACATCGGCGCCGCTCTGCCGGAGCTCACGGCGCAGCGCTTCGGCGTCGAGCCGGCGGGCGCGATACTCGCGCTCGAGCTGGCGCTGCTCGTCAGGCGAGAGCTCTCCGCCGCCCATGCGTCCGCCCCCGGGCGCGCCCTGTCCCGCGCTCCCCGGCATTCCGCCCGTCGAGGGCTGCTGCCCGCCCTGGCCTTGCTGTCCGCCCTGGCCCTGCTGGCCGCCTTGCCCCTGGCCTTGCTGCCCCTGCTGTCCACCCTGCTGCTGTCCCTGGCCCTGCCCCTGCTGCCCAGCCTGGCCCTGGCCCTGCTGTCCTTCCTGCCCCCGCTGCCCTTGTCCCTGTTGCCCCTGTCCCTCTTGTCCCTCGCCTTGCTCCCCCTGGCCACGCTGCTCGCCCGCTTCGCCGGGCAGTCGCTCGCCTAACGCCTCGAGCGACCGAACGAGGCCCCGTGCCTGCTCCAGCGCCCTCGACTCACGCGCACCCTGCGGCTCGCCAACCGCGCGCTCGGCCTCGCCGATGCGCTCTCGTGCGCGCTCGATCGACGCGCCGATCTCTTCCTCGAAGCTTCGGATGTACTCCGGCGAATTGCCGCGAATGAGTCCCTTGGAATAGGCGATCCGGTCGCGGAGCCGGTCGTCGCGCACGCCTTGCGCAGCTTCCTGGAGCTTGCGCGCGGACTCCGGCTGGTCACGCCGCCCTTCGCGGGACAGCCGGTCGAGGTCGGCCGCAAGGTCGTCAACCTGCTGTGCCTGGGCATCCTTGCGCTCACTGAGCCGCCTCACCTGCTCCTGCCGCTCGGCGCCCTCCGTTCCCTCGAGCTCCCCGACTTCCCGGGCGATCTCCCGTTCATCGTTAGCCAGGCGGTCGGCATTGCGGCGAACACCTTCGAGGTCGCGGCGCAGCCGCGAGCTGCGGGTCTCCTCCAGACGGCGTCGCGCGTCGCGCAGCCTATCGAGTGCAGCTGCCCCTTCGGCCGCGCTGCCTTGCTGCCCACCCGCCGCGGAACGCCGCATCGCTGCCGCCGACTCGCGCAGACGGCGTGCCGCGTCTTCCAGCTCCGGCGTGCGCCGCTCACGGGCAAGCCGCTCCAACTGACGAGCCGCTTCTTCCGCTTCCTCGGCGAGCGCGCGCTGCGCGGAGCCATCGCCGCCGCTGCCGCCCTGCTGACCGAACGACCGCTGTTGCCGCTCGTTGGCCTGCTGCTGGCGTGCCGCAAGCCGACGGAGTCGCTCAGCGACTTCATCGACCTGTTCATCTGCCTGACGCTGCTCGCTGCGTTGAACGGTCTCGTACTGATTGCGCAGCTTGTCCGTCTCGAGCTCGAACAGGTCGGCCAGATCTTCCGCCGCACCGCCACCGCCGCCACCACCCTGGGACTGCTGTCCGCCCATCGCCACCTGCACGTCGCGGTACTGCGCCTCGGCCTGCTGTAGATGTCTCAGCGCCCTCTGCTCGGGAGCAAGCGCATCGTTGGGCTTGCGCTCGCCGAGCTGAGTTTCGGCTGTCTTCATCTCATCCGCGGCCGCTGCGAGCGCGATGGTGATCTGGTGAAAGGTCGAATCCATTCCCATTGCGCTGCGCTCGCCCAGCCGGCGGACGAGCGTTTCCACCTGCTCGCGCAACCTCCCCTGACCGAGGGCGACGGTGGTCACGGCTTCACGGAATGCCGCCTCGTCCGATTGTGCCCGGTCACGAATGACATTGAATGTGGCCGCGACAATCTCGCGCTGCTGACGCGACATGCCCTGCGGAGACTCCGCGCCGCCACCACCACCACCGCCGCCGCCGGACTCCGCCTGACGGTAGTCGCGGCCGAACGGGCGGACGTTGAGGAAATAGATGTCGCTGCGAGCCGGCTCCGTTCGATTGGGACGGCCATCGGTAGCACGTACGTGATAGGCGATCAGGTCGCCGGCCTCGAGGCTCATCTCCTCGAGAAAGAGCGTGTGGCCGGCCGTCGTGCTGGCCCGGCGGCCGCCGCGCACAAGCGGCACGACCTGCTCGTCGCCGCCGTTAACCGTGTAAACCAGCTCCATGCCGCGGACGCCGTAATCGTCATTCGCCTCGGCTTCGATGAATACTTCCTCGATGCTCGTCACCTGCTCGTCGCGGCCAGGACTCGTTACCCGCACCGTCGGCGCTTCATCCTCGAGTACATCGATCGTGTAGTCGAGTGAGGCGGTTACCCAGCGGGCATCAGCCGCACGCAGCTCGATGCGATAGGTTCCCGGCTCTTTCACTACCAGATCGCCCTGTAGCGCGGCCGAATCGCCTGGCGCGATCGCTATCGTGTCCCGGCCATCGATTATGATCCGCCCCTCGGCGCTGGGCATCGTCGGCACGGCAGTGAGCCGGACGGTCGTACCACGCAACGCGGCGATGTCGCCACCGCCCGCCACCTGCTCCGGCGGACGTCCGGTATAGCTGGGGAAGCGATACTCGAGATCAATGCGATCCACGTAAGGCAGCGCGACGACATCGATGCGGAACACTCCTGAGCGGATGCCGTTCGCCTCGATGTAATACGTCGTCGGCTCGTTGAGATCGAACAGCCGTACGCCGAATGTCGCCGAGTCGGTGCCGGGATCCATCGCTATCCGATCCCATTCGCCTTCGAGGCCACGCCTGACTGCCAACGTGACATCGCTCGTCGCAAAGCCCCGCAGCTGGGCGGCGATCTCCTGGTCGCCTCCTTTGGCGATGCTGGAATTTCCTGGCTCAACCAGGATGGCGAACGGAGTCGCCGCTTCGGCGCTGCGCCAAGGGGTGAGCAGAACGACGGTGCCGCGCCGCAGCCATTCAGGCCCCGCACCCAGCAGGATCGCGCCTATCAGAACGGCGACTCCGAGCGTGGCGAGCGCGCGCCGGATCGGAACGCGCTCGACACGGCGTCCGTCATCCACTGCACGAGCCCGTGCAAGAGCCGACTTCTCCAGTTGGGGTCCGAAGCCCGAACCGCGGGCTCCCGCGTCGACATTCCCCGCACCGTGCTCCACCGCACTCAGCAGAGCCATTTCCAGAGAAGGCTCGTGCTCCTCCAGGTAGAGGGCCACCTGGTCGTCAGGCAGACGGCGCATGAGCGGCCGCGCCAGCAGCCACGCCACGGCGACGAGGAAGGCGAGTACCACCAGCACGCGAGCGGCGATCACTGCCCTCGGGTCGTATCGCAGCTGCTCGACCCCCACGGCGCCGAGCAACAGGATGGCGAGTGCAACCGCAATGACGAGCGCGGCGCCGTGGAGCACGACGCGCAGGCGCCAGCGCATTCGAGCGGAGCGGATGACCGACTGCAGGTCCTCGGAGCGTCCGGTACGAGCGAAACGGCTGATCATGCATCCACCTCGTCAGGCACTTGCGATATGCCACTATGGCGCGCGTTCATGCGATTCCCGAAAAGCGGCTCAGGCGGTTGCCGAGGACCGTCTCGGCGGCGAGGGCGACGAATGCCGCGGCAAGGAGCCACCACCAGAGATGGCGGCGGCGCTCCGGTTCTGCTACCCCATCCATGCCAGCATTCAGTGAAATCGCCGCCGTGTCCCCCGGAGGGGCGGAAAGGGCGAGAGAAAGCTCCTCCGGATCCACGCGGCTCAAGTCGGACTCGGCCGCAGCGACGTTCGCGGCGAGCGCGACGCTTCGGTTCCCCGATTCCGGCCGTAGCTCGTAGAATCCGCGCTCGCCGAATTCGATTACCGGGCGCTGATCGGGGCGGATGAGAATGCGCTCGCCCGAGGGTGAGGAGGCCACCAGTGTGCCGCGAGCCGAATCGGACGCTATTCCACTGGGGTCGCGAGCGAGGTCCGCCACCTCACCTACCGTGTACCACCGCCGCCGCTCGGCGTAGCCGGCCGCATAACGTGCAAGCTGATGCACCAGCGGGAGAAAGACGGGCTGCAGCGGAAGGTCGTTCCAGATTCCATCGACCGTCGAGGCCAGCATCAGCGCACGGCCAGCCCCGACGCGTCGCTCGACCAGCGCGGGTGCGCCGTCGTCGAACCGCGCCAGCACCTCGGCGCCCTCCGCCGGCTGCAGCGCGCGATAACGGAGAAAGCGCGCGGCGGCAAAGTCACCGCTTCGCGGAGCGCGGAACACTGTCAGTGCCGGGTGCGAGCGATCCATGAAGCCGACCGCGGCGGGACGGCCGGCGGGACGATCGGCGACTTCTCCGGTCGTGGCCGGAAGAAGCGACGAGGCATCGGCTGGCCAGGGCCGGTCATCGGCTCGGGGGCCGGCGACGATCAGAAGTCCCGCGCCTTCGGCGATTCGGGAGGCGAGCGCCCGAGACAGCTCGGCGCGCGGCGGCGGTGCATCGTTGAGCACTATGACCGCCGCCGATGCGATATCGCTGCTCGTCAGGCGCCCGGACTGTACGATGCGTGTACGGAAGCCGGGCGCGTCACCGATTGCGAGCGCTCGCGCCAGGTACAGGCTGGTCGTGCTGGCCGCCCCGTCGCTCTCCACGATGAGCACCGGAATGTTCTCTCCCTCGGCAACGGTGAAGACGAAAGAGTCATCGGCGGTCAGTTGATCGGCAGTTATGCCTACCTCGCCACGCGCAATTCCGGCGGGAAGCGTCGCCGGTGCAAAGGTGATGCTGGTCGCTCCGTTGGGTGCCAGAGTAACCTCGCGGCGATCGACCTGCCGGCCATTGAGGGTGAGCGTGGCTGCCACCAAACGCGGTTCGGAGTGCGTACTCGTCAGGCGCGCCGTCACTCGTGCGCGCTCGACGCCGCTCGAGACATCGCGGGCGATCTCGAGGCCGCCCACCGCCGAATTGGGCGAATCGTCGGCACCGACGTCCACCGTGCGCAGGGTGGCGCCGCCGGGAAGCCTGGCATCGTCATCGCCGCTCCAGCCGCGC
>CAZPCC010000226.1:0-2773 GCA_964584905.1 uncultured Gemmatimonadaceae bacterium
GATCCCGATCATTGCCCTCACTGCACACGCCCTCGAAGAGGACCGCCAGAAGGCTATCCAGGCCGGCTGCGACGGCTACCTCGCCAAGCCCGTCGAGCCGCGCCGCGTCGTGCAGGAAGTCGAACGCTTCGTCGGACCCGCACGCTGACGAACGGCCCACCGGACGCCCTTTACAACGCCATCCAGTCACGTCGCACAGCTGCTGCCGGAGGCCCTCTCCTTGCTCAGGGGAGAGGTGATGGGAGGGATTGCGCCGACGCAAGCAATAATTACTATTGATACAGTTACCCGTTGACCGGACCAGAAGAGACGAGGAGTCATGGCGAAGAAGAACGGACGAGACGAGCTGGTTGCAGGGCTGAACGAGGATCTGGCGAACGAGTATACGGCGATCATCTCCTACCTGCTGCACTCGCGGCTGGCGAACGGACGGGGGCGGATGGAGCTGGCGGAGTTCTTCGAGGCGGAGATCACGGACGAGTTGGAGCACGCGAAGTATCTGTCGCACAAGATCGTGGCGCTGGGCGGCACGCCGACGACGAAGCCTGCGGCTGTACAGCTGGGCAAGAACAACCGCGAGATGCTGGAGCTGTCGCTGAAGGCGGAGGAGGAGACGATCGAGCGATACACGAAGCGGATCGATCAGGCGGAGCAGGCGGGAGAGGTGGGGCTGAAGGTGGAGCTGGAGGATCTGGTGGCGGCAGAGACCCGGCACAAGGAGGACCTGGAGCGGGTGCTGGTGGGGTGGAGAGACTGAACGAATCCGGGATCGGGAGCGGGTTCGGGCGCGTATGCGGGTAGCTGTCGTTCCCGTTACCCCCACACGCGAACGCTCCCGCTCCCGCTCCCGGATTCGTTTCTCACATCCCGATCCAGCGGTCGATCGCTCTGAGCGTGGCGAGGCATGTGGCCTCTTCAGCAGCGCGGGCGGGATCGACGGGGACGATGCCGGAGAGTGTGGCGACCTTGCGACCGATGGAGGCCTCGACGGACACGATTGCGTAGCTGCGGCCGAACATCTGGGTGATGGCAGCGGCTTCGAGGCCGAGGGCGAGGCCTTCGGTGGCATTTTCAGCGGCACGGAGGGTGGCCTTGGCCGCGGCGCGAGAGCGACCGTTGGTGGTATCGAGCTCGCTCGCTTCACCGGTGGCGATGGTGGCGTCGCGAGCGAGCTGGATGCGGCAGGTGATGTGGGCGCCCGTGCGCGAGAGGGAGAGGTCCTGGAGGAGCAGGAAGCGCGAACGGTTGGGGCCGGGTATGGCCGTGGCCAGCTCGTCGGGCAGTGCAACGGTGCAGGTACGGATCGCGCGCGCATCGAACGGGATGGCGAGCGCGTGGAAGACGCGCGATGCGCCGTTCACGACGATGGTGGGAGCGGCGCCGGGCATGAGGTGGAGGCGGGCATCGCGGAGGTGCCCGTCACGATCGAGCCATACGGAGGCGGCGGCGACGCCGGGCAGTCGCTCGAGCTCGCCGACGATGCGGAGCTCGACCTGGTGCTGGTCGGCGGTGGGAAAGTGGGTCACCGTTTCAGCCATCGATGGCTGACCAGCGGTTCGTCGCCTGGAGTGAGGCCAGGATGGCGGCCTCCTCGGGAGAGCGGTGGAGCGCGGCGGCGCCGGTGAGGGGCAGGGAGCTGCGGCCTTCAGCGGCATTGGCGGCCACGATCACGAAGTCGCGGCCGTGGCTCTCGACGAGCGTGACGCCTTCCAGGCCGAGCGTGTGATCCTGCCGGGCGGCGCTGATCGCTGAGAACACGGCGCGGGCGGCAGCCTGAGCGCGTCCGAGGCGCGTGCTGGGGCCGGTCCCGGAGCCGCTGATCACCTCGCTGCCGCGGCGGATCGTGACCCGGCAGGCAGCCTCGAGGTCCGGCTGAGTACGCGCGTCGAAGCCGACGAACACGTAGCGCACCGCAATTTTTTCATCCAGCGTCCGACCGGCCTGCTGAGGGTCCCCCTGCGGCAACTGTGGCGCGGATGCATCGTCCGGAAGGTACGCATCCTCATCCTCCGCTCGCACCTGGGCGACGCTGATCATGCGGCGGTCCACGGCGATGCCGAGGCCGGCGCTGAGCGCGGATTCAATGTTGCGCACGATCTGCTTCGGATGCAGCTCTTCTGCTGCGAGAACGTGGATTTCCTCGATGTGACCCAGGGATCCGAGCGTCACGCGAGCGGCCAGAACGCCGCGCAGAGCGGTGATCAGGCCCTCGATTTCGCTTTCCGGGTATGCAGGCGAATCGGGCAGTGGCATCGGTGCCGAAATCCTGTGAAGTGGGTCGCTAACGTAGTATCGAGGCAAAGCCCGCGCCATTTGTTGTCCTTCGTTGCTCCATCCGACGGTGCGAAATTATGTTCCAGGGAACCGTGGTCGCCGCGTTGGAGTTCACAGGGTGACCGCAGGAGAAATCACGCTGGCCGCAGAAGACGTCATGCCTCAGACAGAGACACTCGCGATCATCGGGTCGGGCCCGGCCGCCTGGACGGCCGCAATCTACGCCGCGCGCGCGAACCTCAACCCGGTCGTCTACGAGGGGGAGCCGAGCCGCACGATGCTGCCGGGCGGCCAACTGATGTTCACCACGGAAGTGGAGAACTATCCCGGTTTTCCGGAGGGTGTGACCGGGCCGGAGATGATGGAGCGGTTCAAGGACCAGGCGGTGCGGTTCGGAACGCGGGTCATGCAGGAGGACATCGCGAAGGTCGACCTCTCGCGTCATCCGTTCGTGCTGACGCCGAACTACAGTGAGCCCGTGGCAGCGCTGTCGCTGATC
>CAZPCC010000227.1:0-2502 GCA_964584905.1 uncultured Gemmatimonadaceae bacterium
TCGTTGGCCTGGGCGACCGAGAATCGGCAGTAGGCACCGAGATGCGGATCCGCCGTATCGATGATCGTCGCGAAACGGCCGGCCAGCATCGGGAACATGGCCGACTCGACGACGGTTCCGCCGGCGTCGATGAGCTCGACATCGACCGGAACCGTCTCGCCGCTCAAATTCTGCACCATGCAGCCGAGTATGTGCGGTCCCATCGCGACCCGTAGCGGCGGCGACATCCTTCGCACCAAGCCAACCCCGCCGCGGCGCACGGTGAAGTGGGGAAAAAGGGCAATCGTGTCGCCGGCCGGCGAGCGCACAAGGACATACCCGCGCAGCGTTTGCGGATCGGCGTCGAACGTGAACGCGCAGTAGCCCGAGCCGACGTCCATCGAGTCGGCGAGCTCCACCGTCTGCCCCGGCGGCACCACCGCCTCGCTGCCGTCGATGGCAGCGCCGTTGGCGCCGCGCAACTCGGCCGTGACCAGCACCGGCTCGATGCCGACGTTCTGCGCGATGCACGCGATCACCTGCGAGGCAGCGTCGTTGAGCACCGGCGACGTGAACGTCTCGCCGGAGCCTGGCACACCTCCCACCGTGAGCATCGCCATCTGCGTCGCCAGTATCCAACCCATCGCCGCCCCTTATCCGATTCGATCGATTCTGGAAACGATTCGGTCGACGGGGCGAGCGGAGTGCTGTCCCAGTTTCAGATCTGACCTGCTTTGTCGCGACAGGGCTGTTCCGCATGGGCGAGAATAGAGAACGTAGAAGGGACTGCAACGCACACAAGGGTCCAAACCTGACCGCTATAGATCCAGCATCGGGCGGTGTCGTTCCTCTCTTCAATCCGTGCACCGACATCTGGAATGAGTACTTCCGAAACGACGAGGCGCTCATCTTGGGCCTCACGCACGTTGGCCGAGCCACCGCGGCACTTCTCCACATGAACGCCCGGGAGCGAGTCGACATGCGCGTCGAGCTGCGTCGCGAAGGAGCCCTTTGAGACCTCCCGACTTGCGAGCTGGCAACCGGCAGTCGCGCTTACACTACGCATTTCGCCCCGGAAAACGCCCGCTAACGCTAAGCCGGCGGGCAGCCATCCTCAACAAGTGAAATCCAATGTTTTCGGCCGGTTGTCGCGGTCCGACCCCGAAACCCGAAACCTGCCGACGAAAAGCCGTGCTCAGTCGGAGGCGGAGTCGCCCTTCCGCCGATACACACCATAGAGGGTGCATCCGATGTGAAGCGGGTCGTTGCGAGCGGCATCCTCCGCCTCCAACAGCCGCTCGATCCAACGCGGCTCCTCGGCTTCCATCGTCTGTACGTCGAGATACAGCTCGAGCGGATAGAAGTGTCCGGCGCGGCGGACGTGCACCGGCTCGAAGCGTTCGGCCAACAAAGCCGGGATCTCGTCGGATCGAACCGAGCAGAGCGGTCCCACATCGAGTGAGTGAGGCGCCTCGATCGCCTCGACGCCGCCGCGCCGGAAACGGGCGGGAATCTCCTTCAACAACGCGTTGATCCTTCCGAGCCGGTAGGCGCTGAAGCGCCGCCGCCGCTCGCCGACGTAGTCGTAGATCGCGAACAGTCCGGCGGGCGTGAGCGCCTGCTCGATTTGATCGAGCAGGTGCTCGAGGTTGATCACGTGGTGTAGACATCCGCTGGTCCAGATGACCCCGTAGGTGTCGGCCGGCAGGGCGAGGAAGTTCAGATCCGCCTCCAAGAAGCGGACGCGGCCGGCAGGGCTCGCTACACGGATCGCTTCTCTGGTCCGCTTGAGAGCCATCGGGCTCAAGTCGTAAACGTCGGTTTCGCGCCCCTCCTGCAGCCATGCTTGCAGCGAGACCGTGCCGTCGATACCCAACGCCGCGCTCCTCCCACCTGCAGAGCACCGTTCCACGAGATCGTGCATCCAGCGGAGTGCCGGGTCTCCGGTGATCTGTCGGTTCAGCAGGCGCAAGTATCCGCCGAGAACCGGCGCGAACTCCGGCGTATCGACCAGCGTCCTCTTCGGCCGCGCCTCGGCGCGAATCAAGCGACGGTAAACCGGATCGGCTCCGGTGACGCGGAGCAAGTCCGGCTTCACTCTCGGCCCTGTCCCGTTCTCCGAGGGCAGCGCAGGCGCCGGCGGGACGCAGATTCGCCAGGAGCTGCGGGGGCGCGGGCGCCACAACAGCAGCACGACGTCGGCGAGCGACGCGTGATGAAACGCGAAGGCGTCGAGACGCTCGAGAATACGATCGGCTCGCTTTCGATCCATCCGCTCCAGAAGCCACGGCCAGCCGGGCATCTGCCAGCCGATCGAGACGCCGTAGGCGAGCTCGATCGTCAGATACTGTTCGCACATCTCGGCCACCACCGGCACCGTGCATTCGAACGTGTGCTCATGTGGGACGGGAGTCTCCCAGAACCAATGCGGTACGCGCGGCGCGCGGCGGAGCCACCCGTCCATCCGATAGTACAGGCGACTGAGGCGGGTGCTGATGCCACCATAGTTGACGAAAGTGAGAA
>CAZPCC010000228.1:0-2342 GCA_964584905.1 uncultured Gemmatimonadaceae bacterium
GATCGAGGAGATCTACGGCTGGCAGAAGCTGGACGACGTGCTGGAGACAACGGCGCAGGCGGTGCGCCACTTCTATGCGAACGAGACGTCGCCCGGCGAGAACATCATGATGGTCTCCCATGTCGCCGACGACGATTTCATTCTGTTCACCGAAGTGCCCAGCTCGCCTTACGCGGCGGAGCAGCGGCTGCGCCTGATCTCCGAGCGGCTCGAGAGCTTCCTGCGCTCCAACATCGAGGATGTGCACGGCGACGACATTGCCGCATTGTGCGGCATCTATGTCGGCGCTGCGACGATCTTCCGCAACCCGAAGATCCGCACCGAGCGGCTGATCTACCGTGGCATCCGCGAGGCCGCACAGGCCGCGCGTGGAGCCGAGCAGTGGGAGCGCACGCGCAAGGTGAGCGACCTGAAGTCGACGATCCGCGATGGCGCCGTGTTCATCGAGTACCATCCGATCATCGTCACCGCGACCGAAGAGGTCTACGGCTTCGAAGCGCTTGCGCGCGGCGTGCGTCGCGAGCTGCGCTCACCGGAAGTGCTGTTCGAGGTCGCCGAGGAGGCGAACCTGGTGTGGGAGCTCAGCCGATTGCTCCGCCAGCGCGCCGTCAGTGGCATCTACGACGAGCTCAAGGATGGACAGTTCCTGTTCCTGAACATCGATCCGCACGACTTCGATGACCCCACGTTCCGCAACCTCGACCCCGAAGAGCTGGGCATCTCCGATCCCAGCCGCGTCGTGCTCGAGATCACGGAGCGCACCGCGATCAAGGACTATCCGCGCTTCAAGGAGTACCTCGACGCGTTCCGCGAGCGCGGTTTCCGCTTTGCCGTGGATGATGCGGGCAGTGGCTACGCCGGCCTCGGCTCGATTGCGAACCTGGAGCCGGACTACATCAAGCTGGATATCTCGCTGATCGCGAACATCGACACGAACTTCCTCAAGCAGAATCTCGTCGAGACGATGGTCTCCTTCGCCAACAGCCAGGGCACGCAGGTGATCGCCGAAGGCGTCGAGCGACGTGAGGAGTTCGAGACGGTCAAGCAGATCGGCGTACACTTCACACAGGGATTCCTCTTCCATCGCCCCCGCTACGCCGGACTCCCCGCTGCGCGCAAGGCATCCCACGTCTCGCACGCGAGCACGAAGGTCGACCCTGATCCGAGCGAACGCGAAGGCCTCTGAGGGTAACCAGGGGCGGGCGGGCGGAAGACGCACGCTCAGCTCGCGGCAACCCTCGATCAAAGGAGATATGGGGATGCGCGGGAGATGTGGCGATGCTCTTTCGCGCTCGGATCGTGCCTGGGCGCTACGTTGATGAGGGAGAGATTGCTCTTCAGCGAAGAGTTCCGGTATGTCTGCTGGACTCCTGGATTTGTTTACACAGAAACCGGACGAATGCTGGAACCGGCGGTCGGCCGTACTCCGGCCTATCCCCTTTGATTACACCATACCAGAAGACGCACGTAAGCCGGCGTACAGGAGGATGAAAGAGGCCCTGTCCTCGCGCCATGGCAGGACAGGGCCCATTCCCACGGGTCGATCGCCCGCTAATGCCCGATCGGCGTTCCCAGCGGGCCGCTTCGCTTCGGCTCGGGATCGGCAATCGTATCGCCGCTGGGGCGCGGCAGACGCGGGACGTCGCCATCGGCGGACGCCAGTGCCTCGATCGAGTAGTTGCTGCCGGGATGCCAGAGCACCCAATCCTTCAGGCCCGCATCGTATACGGCGTCGATCTGCGCTCGCACGTATGACGCGTCGTACCTCGGCGCGCCGAGCGTGAAGTCCTGGAGCCACGCAACGATCCGCGCCTTGCTGTCGTCCATCCGCGCGGAACGGCGCACACCGTGTTCCAGCGCGGTCTTCACCGTTTCGTACGGGCTCGCGTTCGGATGTGCGATGCCGTAGGAGCCGCGCTGGTAGTGCGACGGGTAGACCATCGGCAGCAGCGCATCCGTCACGTCCGCCAGCTTCTCCCAGAGCTGACCGATGCCCATGTCCGTGCCGGCCGACGTCGTCAGACCGAACACGTCCGCAGTGATCGGCACATCGTAGGATCCGAGCTTCTCGCGCGAGTACACGATGAAGTCGCGGATGCCGTCAGCCTTGCTGCGGCCCTCCGCCGCGGGCCACACACCCTGCCGCATGAGCGAGCCGGGCACATCCGGGAAGCGCACGTAGTCCCACTGCACTTCCGCGAACCCCAGCTCGACCGCCTCGCGCGCCAGCGCGATGTTGTAGTCCCACACGTTGCGGTTGAAGGAATCGACCCAGCGATAGCCGTCACGGTCGAGCCAGTCCCCGCCATTGACGTGCTGCACCGCCCAGTCCGGCCGTGCCT
>CAZPCC010000229.1:0-36373 GCA_964584905.1 uncultured Gemmatimonadaceae bacterium
GGAGCGTAACGCCACTCGCCCGCGCGATATGCGAGCCGTGTCCAAGCAGCCCAAAGCCGGTGACATCGGTGGCGCACGTCACCCCGATCGAGAGCGCGGCGCGGCTTGCCCGTGCATTGAGCGTCGTCATGCTGGCGATGAGGCTCTCGAGCAGTGCCGGAGAGAGCACGCCATTCTTGTGCGCGGTGGCGAGCAGTCCGGTCCCCAACGGCTTTGTGAGCACGAGCTGGTCGCCCGGGCGCGCGGCGGCATTGGTCAGAAGGTGGGACGGATGAGCACGCCCCGTTACCGCCAGACCGAACTTTATTTCCTCGTCGAGGATCGTATGCCCACCGACGAGCAGTGCGCCCGCCTCGTGCACCGTGTCGTGTCCGCCTCGCAGTATGTCGGTGAGGATTTCGATAGGCACGCCGGTCTCCGGAAACGCCGCAATGGCGAGCGCGGTGAGCGGTTCTCCTCCCATGGCATAAACGTCGGATAGTGCGTTGGCAGCGGCGACGCGGCCAAAGGTGTATGGATCGTCGACGATGGGCGCGAAGAAGTCCACTGTCTGAACGAGGGCAATCTCGTCGGACAGCGCGAAAACACCAGCATCATCGAATGTCTCCCGGCCTACGAGTAGCCGGGGGTCAGCCTGACGAGGCAGTGGTGCGAGTGCGCGCGCGAGGTCCCCCGGACCCATTTTGGCGGCTCAACCAGCGCATCTGGCGAACGCGGTGAGTCGGAAGAGCTCTTCGCGCGTGCGCGATGTGGAGCTCATCGGACGGACGCGATGGCGTCGATTTCTACGAGCACGCCGCGCGGGAGCGCCGCGACCTGCACGGTGGAGCGCGCGGGGCGGGCATCACCGAGCGTCTCGGCGTAGATCTCGTTGACCACGGGAAAGTCGTTCATGTCCTGGAGGTAAACAGTGGTCTTGACCACATCGTCCCACCCGGCACCGGCGCTCTCGAGCACGGCGGCGAGGTTGCGCATCACGCGGATCGTCTGCTCGCGCACTCCTCCCTGAACGATCTCGCCCGTTGTCGGATCGAGCGCGATCTGACCAGCGGTGAAGAGGAATCCTGCGGCGACAATGCCTTGCGAGTACGGGCCGATCGCGGCCGGGGCATTGGCGGTCTGGACTTGCGTGAGACTCACTCTTCTCTCCTGGTTGGGCAGGCGGTCGATGGACTCGCCGGCTCGTGATGAAAAATGACGTCGCGCGCGATGGCGCGCCGGGGCTAAGCTATCTCCGATCCGCTATCGATCGCCAGCCCGAACAACCGCGCGGCGTTGCCCGCCGTGCGAAATCCGAGCGTGCGCGCGTCCACACCCCGCGCCGCGGCCAGACGTTCGATGGTGCGGACGACCCACGCGGATTCGTTTCGCTTGCCGCGGTGCGGGGCCGGAGACAGGTACGGGGCATCGGACTCCACCAGCAAACGGTCGTCAGGCACCAGCCGCAAGAGCTTCTCGTCGGTCCACTTCCGGAAGGTGATGATGCCACTGAACGAGATCATCCAACCTGCGTCCAGTCCCTTGCGCGCCAGGTCGGCCGACCCGGTGAAGCAGTGCAGCACGCCACGTATTCCGCTGGCACCTGCTTCGGCGATCATCGCTCCCGTATCGTCCTCGGCTTCGCGCGTGTGAACGACGACCGGTACGTCACGCTCCTTCGCAAGAGCCAGTTGCCCGGAGAACGCGTCACGCTGGCGTGTCCGCGGCGAGAAGTCGTAATGATAATCCAGACCGCACTCGCCTACCGCCACCGCGCCGCGGTCGAGATGCGCCGCTATAGCCGGTACGTCGCGCGCGCCGTCGAAGTTCATCGCGTCGTGCGGGTGCACGCCGGCGGTCCACCACACGAGCCCCGGATGCGCGCCGGCGATCGCCTCGGCGCGCCCGGCCGCATCGAGCGACTCCCCAATGCATACGATCCCGCGCGCGCCCGCCGAACGAGCGCGCGCTATCACGTCTTCGCGATCGGCGTCAAATGCCGGATCGGCCAGATGCGCGTGACTATCGACGAAGGCCGGTGGCACCTCGGCCGACTCACCGCGCGCCGGCGGGCTCCTTTGGTCGAGCGGCCGAAGGATCCTCGCGCGGGACTCGCGGCTTGCCCTTGGCCGTGGCTTCGCCAGCCTTGCGCGGCCACTTGTGCTCGATCAGCAGCAAGATCGGGTTAGCGACGAAGATGGAGCTAAAGGTGCCGATGATGATGCCGAACGAAAGCACCCACGCAAACGGCCGGATTACCGCCCCGCCGAAGATGAGCAGGGCGAGTAGCGAGGCCAGCGTCGTCGTCCCCGTCATCACCGTGCGGGGAAGCGTCTCGTTCACAGAGCGATTGAGAATATCCTTGAGCGATGACCGATGATCGCTGCGCAGGTTTTCGCGGACCCGATCGAACACAACCACCGTGTCATTCATCGAGTAACCGACCACGGTGAGAATCGCGCCGACTACGAAAAGCGAGATCTCGAGATTCATGTACAGCATGAAGGCGAGCGTCGCCACGATGTCGTGCATGGTAGCAAGCACCGCGGCGAGGCCGAAGCGCCACTCGAATCGCCAGGCGAGATACACGAGCGTGAGGCCGAACGAGATGAGCAGTGCGACCGCTGCCTGACGCCGAAGCTCGGATCCCACCTTGGGTCCCACGGCCTCGGTACGCAGAAGGCTGAACTCTCCCTCGCCGAACCGCTCGGCGAGAATGTTCGTGATTCTGCTCGCGACCGTCTCGGCTCCCCCTTCCTGCTGCGCCACGTGCTCTTCCTCTTGCGCACGTATCAACAGCTCGTTGGCTGTCCCGAAGGTGGAGATCTCCACCCCGGGCAGGCCGGCATCGGAAAGTGCGCTGCGCACATCGGCGATCTGGGGCGCCTCGCGGAATTGCACCTGCATGAGAGTTCCGCCGGTGAACTCGATGCTGTAATGGAACCCTCGCACGGGCAGCAGTACCAGTGCCGGAAGGATGAACACCACCACCAGAATCGCCGCGGTGCGCCAGCGGCTTAAAAAGTCGAACTTCGTGTTATGTAGAATACGCAGCATCAGATGCTCAGCGTTTGGGCTTCACGCGAACGCTGAAGCCAGATGAGGAACAGTGTCCTTACGACGAAGATCGCGCTGACCAGCGACGCGGCGAGCCCGGCCAGCAGCGCGACGGCAAAGCCCCGCACCGGTCCAGTGCCGAACTGGTAGAGAATGGCCGCCGTAAGGGCGGTTGTCACATGGGTATCGACGATCGCGCTCCAGGCCTGTTCGAAACCGCCATCGATCGCGCGACGGATGGTCTTCCCATCATCCAATTCCTCTCGGATGCGCTCGAAGATCAGAAAGTTGGCATCCACCGCCATTCCGATCGAGAGCACGAATCCGGCGAGTCCCGGAAGCGTGAGCACCGCATCAAATCCCGCCAGAATGGCAAGCGTCGTCAGGCCGTAGAAGACGAGCCCACACACGGCGAGGAATCCGGAGAACCGATAGTAAACCACCATGATCAGCACGACGAGAACGACCGACAGTGCACCTGCCTGGAGTCCCTGGCGGATCGCGTCTTCGCCGAGGCTCGCTCCAATGGTACGCGATTCGATTACCTGCAGCTTGACCGGAAGCGCGCCGGCCCGCAGCACGAGCGCCAGATCCTGCGCCGCCTGCAACGGCTTGCCCGACATAGTGATCTGCCCACGAGTACCGATCGCTCCACGGATCACCGGTGGCTGACCCTGCACGACATCGTCGAGCACAATCGCCATGTAATCGCCGATGTGGCGCTGCGTTTCCGCGCGAAAGCGTCGTCCCCCCTGATTGTTCAACTCGAAAGAAACGACGTTCCCCTCGATCGGATCGGTGATCGGTCGCGCGTCGGTGAGATACTCACCCGTTATGATCGGCCGCGCGTCGAGCACGTAGAAAGTTCTAAACCCGGGCTGCGTCGCCGCGTCGCCCTCGGCACCGAAGCGCACGACCTTGCCAGGCGGTAGGGCAGCCTGCACCGCCGGCAGACTGAAGTAGCGCCGCACCGTCAGGATTTGCTCCTGCGGGACAGCGAACTCGCCGGGCAATCCGGTCGGCTGAACGAGACTGGATAGCGCGCCATCGGCACCTAACACCAGATCGCTCTCTGCCGTGTCGGCGACGGCCGTGTCGCCAGGCGTAGCGCTGTCGGTGGTGAAAAGCTGGTCCAGTGCCAGACGGGAAGCGGTGTCACCAGTCGCGGTCGCCACCCTTGCCCCTTCGCCCAGATCCCGGAGAATGCGATCGATGCGCGGCAGCGCTCGCTCGAGGGCGCCGGTCTCGTCGGTCATCTGGAATTGCAAGAACGCCGAACTCTTGACGAGCGCCTCGGCACGCTCACGGTCATCGATGCCCGGAAGCTCGACGATTATCCGATCGGTTCCAACCTTCTGCACCACCGGCTCGGCAACTCCGAACTCATCGATGCGGGTTCGTACCACCTTCAGCGCGCGGTCAATCGCGTCTTCCGGGTCGGCGACCGTTCCCTGTGACTCATCGATCTCGAGGGCGAGATGCATCCCCCCGCTCAGATCAAGACCTTTCTTGAGGGGGACGCGACGGACAGTCGTGTCACGGAACGAGCCATCTGCCTGCCGCATCCGCATTTCCACATCGCGCGGAAAGAGCGCATAGACGGAAGCGGCGATGAGTGCGACAATGATGAAAAGGCGATTGCGAATGGACATTCGACTGCGATAAAGGTTTTAGGGAGAGACCTGAAGGTTAGAAATACCGCCGTGCGGAGTCAACGCGGCCCTTGCCGCGTCCGCATCCATTTGAAGCTGCGCGATGAGCGCCTCGGCCCCCTCGAACTGGCGCGTCTCGCGAAGGTACCTGAGGAACTCGATCGAGACATGGTGGCCATACAGGTCCATGTCGGCTTCAAAGAGGTGCGCTTCCACCGAAATGGACGCGTCGCCGAAGGTAGGTCGTCCCCCGAGATTCATCATCCCGCCAAACGTTCCGAAGCTCGATCGCACGCGCACGGCATATACACCGTTCGGTGGCAGAAGCTTCCGCCCGGGAGGCGATCCAAGATTGATGGTGGGAAAGCCGAGCAGGCGGCCGCGGCGGTCCCCCTGGCGAACCGTTCCCGACACCGAGTATGGACGGCCCAGCATCGTCGCCGCTTCATCGAGATTCCCCGATGTGATCGCGCGACGTATTCGCGACGAAGAGATCGGAGCCGCATCGGTCGCCGTTACCGGGCCCAGCACCTCGACGTCGAATCCCCTTTGCTTGCCCAGTTCGCGCATGACATCCGCGCTGCCTTCGCGCCCGCGGCCAAAGTGGTGATCGTATCCGATCACGAGCTGACGAACGTGGAAGCGGCGCAGCAGCACCTCATCCACGAACTGCGCCGCGGTGAATCGACGAAGTGCGTCGGTAAAGGGGACGATAGCCACGTAATTGATGCCGCTCTGTGCAACTACCTCGAGCTTTTCCCGGCCCACGGTGAGAAGCGCGGGAGCATGCTGCGGCCGAACGACCTCCAACGGGTGCGGATCGAAGGTGACGAGTACACTGTGCAACCCGGTCCGATCGGCGCGCTCCGCTATGCGTGAAAGCACCAATTGGTGGCCGCGGTGCACACCATCGAAGGTGCCGACCGTGCAGATCGTGCCTGGCGAGTCGGGCGGAAGGCCGGAATCTTCCCAACCACGAAAGCGGCTAGCCAACGCTGCTCTCTGAAGAGAGCGGTTCACTGCCCTGTTTCTCCGGTCTCGTCATCACCACGCGCGGCTGCCACCGTTCGCCGCGGCGTTCGGCAAGTGCGACCAGGGTTTCGCTGTCTCCAGCCAGAAGGGCGGCGCGAGCCCCCTCGATTGTTGCCGGAACCTCCTGACCGCGAACGACGCGGGTGATGTCGGCGGGCACGAGCCGCTGGGTACCCATTCCCGCGAGGGCTTCGAGCGGCGGCCGCAAATGGGCGCGTTGCTCCTGCAGGTCGGCTACCGATGCGGCATCCTCGACCCGAAAGGGCCCGATCGCGGTCCGACGCAACGCTCGCAGATGGGCGGCGCTGCCAGTGAGCCGTCCAAGGTCTCGGGCCAGTGCGCGAATGTAGGTTCCGCCGCCGCAGGTGATTTCCACGTCGAGGTCGTGATCGCGCCAGGCGCCGATGCGCCACTCATGCACGGTCACCGGTACTGCCTTGAGCGCGGGCGCCTCGCCCGCTCGCGCAAGGTCGTACGCCCGCTTGCCGCCTACGTGCTTGGCGGAGTAGGCGGGTGGAAGCTGGTCGATCGTGCCGGTAAGGTCGGGGATCGCATCTTCCACTGCCTGACGAGAGGGAGGCGGTGTGGTTCGCACGACCGATCCCTCCAGGTCGTCGGTGTCGGTTTCGACGCCGAATCGGATCGTGGCCGCGTAGCGCTTGGGTTCGCCGTTCATGTAAGGCAGCAGCCGCGTGGCGCGCCCAAGGAGCAGCACCAGCAGTCCCGTGGCGAACGGGTCGAGCGTGCCGGCGTGCCCAATGCGCCGTTCGCCGATGGCCCGGCGCGCGGCGAGCACGACGTCGTGCGATGTCATGCCGGCCGGCTTGTCGACGAGCAGCAGACCATCACGCGTCGGCATCCTCGTCAGGCGGAAGTGTTCCGTCCTTAATCCGCGCGAGGAGTGTCTCGATTCTCGCTGCATGCTCGACCGACGGATCCAGGCGGAAGCTCAGCTCGGGCGCGAAGCGAAGGCGCAGAATGCGGCCGAGCGAGCCGCGCAGGTACCCAGCCAGGCTGTCGAGCCCCTCGAAGGTGGACTGTTTCTCCGCCTCGGTGCCCATGACGCTGACGAACACGCGCGCGGTGCGCAGGTCCGGTGTCACATCCACCGCGGTAACGGTTACGAGACCCTGGATGCGGGGATCCTTGGCTTCGGTGGAGAGAAAGCGCGCCACTTCTTCCCGAATGCCTTCGGCCACGCGCTCGCTGCGACGGCTATCGTGCGCCATTCCGCTGCCTCACAGGAAGGTGGTGATGGAATCGATGATCCGGCACGTAGGCGCGGAGGCGACCATGCCGTCGGCCGAGGAAAGCACGGAGGCGGCGTGGCGGCGGTCGGTGGCAACCGTGCAGGCGGTGATCTCGGCGCGCTGCCACACATCGTGGTGCCCGGTCTCGGCCACCGACACGTTGAATTCGTTATGCAGACGGTCCTTGAGGCTGCGCAGGACGGACCGCTTGTCCTTGAGGGAAGCCGCTCCCGCCAGGTGCAGCTCCCACGAAACCACGCCGATCACCACGCGTCAGGACGCGGGGCTCGGCTGAAGCGTCCGAGCCACTTCCTCCGTGCGATACGTCTCCAGGACGTCGCCGAGCTTTATGTCGTTGAAATTGGCGATGCCTATTCCGCACTCGAACCCTTCGCGCACCTCGCGTACATCCTCCTTGAAGCGACGGAGCGAGTCGATCGTACCCTCGTACACCTCGACTCCGTCGCGAATGACGCGGATGCGGTTGCCACGGGTGACCGTGCCGCTGCGCACGAAGCTGCCGGCAATGGTGCCTGCCTTCGGCACCTTGAACACTTCGCGCACTTCGATCTCGGCGGTGACGACGTCTCTCTGTTCGGGCCGCAACATCCCCTCGAGAGCGGCACGCACATCCGAGACCGCGTCGTAGATGACGCGATACAACTTGATGTCCACGCCTTCGCGCTCGGCCGACGCACGCGCCTTGGTGTCCGGGCGCACATGGAAGCCGATAATGATGGCGCCCGCGGTCTTGGCGAGGAGAATGTCGCTCTCCGAGATGGCCCCGACCCCGCGCTGGATGACATCCACCTGCACTTCGTCGTTGGACAGCTGTTGCAATGCATCGGCAAGCGCTTCCGCCGGGCCGCCCTGATCGGCCTTGATGATCAGGTTGAGCATCCGAGTCTCACCGGCCGCTGCCTGCGTCATGAAGTCCTCGAGCGTCACGGCGCCCTTGGTCGTGCGCCGGCTCTTCGCCTCGCGGTCGAGCCGTTCGCGGCGTTGCGCAATGTCTCTCGCCGACTGAGCATCCTCGACCACAATGAACTGATCGCCGGCGGTCGGTGTGCCGTTCAAGCCAAGCACCTGCACCGGAATCGCGGGACCCGCCTGCTTGACGACCTTGCCGCGCTCATCGAGCAGCGCACGGACACGGCCGGAGTACATGCCGACGATGAAGTCGTCGCCCACGCGCAGCGTGCCGTTCTGCACGAGCACGGTAGCTACCGCGCCCTTGCCCGGATCGAGCTGCGCTTCGATGACCGTCCCGCTTGCCCGCCGGTCGGCGTTGGCCTTGAGATCGAGAATTTCCGCCTGCAGCAGAATCTGATCGAGCAGTTCCTGAACGTTGGTTCCCTTCTTGGCCGAGATCTGCGTGTGAAGCGTGTCGCCCCCGAAGTCCTCGAGCACCACGCCATGCTGGAGCAGGTCCTGCTTGACCTTGGCGACGTTTGCGTTAGGCAGGTCGATCTTGTTGATGGCCACCACCATCGGCACGCCGGCGTTCCTGGCATGTGAAATGGCCTCGATGGTCTGCGGCATCACCTGATCATCGGCGGCAACGACGAGCACGACGATGTCGGTGATCTGGGCGCCGCGCGCCCGCATCGCGGTAAACGCTTCGTGGCCAGGTGTATCGAGAAAGGTGATTGCCCGGCGGTCCGGAAGGGAAACGTGATAGGCGCCGATATGCTGCGTAATGCCACCGGCTTCCCCGGCAACGACCGTAGCCGTGCGAATGTAGTCGAGCAGCGATGTCTTGCCGTGGTCGACGTGGCCCATGATGGTGACGACTGGTGGCCGCCAGTTGAGATCCTCCGGCGCGTCCTTGGCGATCTCCTCTGCCGGCGCGGCGTAATCCTCCTCGCGCATGGCCTGGAAACCAAACTCGCCAGAGACCATTTCGATCTGGTCGAAGTCGAGCCGTTGATTAATGGTGATCATCAACCCGAGATTCTTGAACGCAAAGCCCACGATCTGCGACGCAGAAATGCCAAGCGTTTCGGCCAGCTCGCTCACCGTGATGAACTCGTTCACGCGCACTGTCTTCCGCTCGCGCTCGGCCATCTCCCGCCGCTGCGCCTCGAGCTCCTCGCGCGCCGAGCCATCGTCGCGGCGACCGCCACGCCTCGTCGGCGCCGCGCGCATCTGTCCCATGGTGCGCGCTATGTTCTGCGTTACCGCTTCCTGATCCACGCTTCCGCGCTTTCCCTTTTTGCGCTTGCCGCCGCGTCGCTGCTCCTCTCTGCGAGCTGGCGGTGCGCCGGCCGGTGCAGAAGCACCTCCCCCAGAGGGAGTGCCACTGGCTGACGCCGGCCGGGACGGAAACGGCGTAGCAGAGGCCACGGGCATTGGTCGCCGCGGCATGTCCCGCGTTACCGGCGTGGGGCGGCGAACATCCGGCGGGTGTGAGCGAGTCGAGGTACCGGCGTGTGCGGGTACCGACTGGCGCGGCTCGCGCTCCGGCGGAATCGGCGTTGGGCGTCGCTGCGCCGACCGGTCATCGGAGGGCGGAGCGACTGGCGCGGCTGCGTGCGCCGCTGGATGCTCGGGTCGAGCCTCTGCGGCGGATGGCGCAGCGTCGCTCGAGGCCGGCTCCTGCTTCGGGGTGCGCGGTATCTCGGTTTCGGCGACCGGTGCGGCTTCGCGCGGTAGCTCGACCTCGACCGGCAGCGCAGCCACCTCGGCGGCTTCGGCGGCGGCGACATCGTGCGCGTCCTGCTCTGCCTGGGCGGCGGCTACATCCGCTGCCTTACGACGGCGCACCTTGACCGGTCCGCCTGACGAGCCGGCCGCATCGACCTTCCGCGCCGGCTCCGCACCGGGCGCATCAGGAGCGGCAGCAGGCTTTTCTGCTTTCGCCGCCGTCTTAGCCGTTCCGCGACGGCGACGCGTCGGCGCCGCTGCCGGCTTTTCTGCGCGCGCGCGCTTCTCCCGCTCCCAGCGGGCACGCAACCGTGACACCTGGTCATCAGTCAGCTCGCTCATATGACTGCGAACCGGGACATCCAGTTGCCGGAGCATGTTTACCAGCTCCTCACTGGAAATTCCGAACTCGCTAGCCAGGTCGTGCACCCGAAGCTTGATCAAAACCATTCTCCTATGGGGTCGAGGCCCCGGTCGCGTTCCACGCCGCGCGAACGCCGCGCGCGAGATCGCGATCCAGGATGCCGACGACCGCCGTCGATTCCCTGCCGACCGCGGCGCCCAATGCGGACGCCGACGGCCCTTCCACTATCGTGACCTGCCGTGCCCGAAGGAGCGGCATGATCTTGTCCTTGCTATGCCGCGAAACGTCAGGTGCCACCACGGCCACCTGCACCTTTCCGCGCTTCGCTGCGTTGCGAACCTGCTCCACACCTACCACGACCAGCCGTCCGCGCGCTCCGAGCCCTATCAAGCCGGCGATCCGGCGCCACTGCACTTCCGAGAGCGGCTCGGCCTGCGTGCCGGTCACGCCGGTTGTCCTTCCACAGGCGGCTCCCCGGGCGAGGCATCGGTCGGCGCCTCGTCGGCATCGGCAGCCGATCCCTCTTCGGTCAACTCGTTGATCATCGCCATGATGCGATCTGCTTCCTCAGGCGCTATGCCCGGAAGCTTGAGGAAATCCTCACGCTCCAGATCGATGATGTCGTTGAGCATTCGGTAGCCACCATGCTCGAGAATCGCCACCGTCGCCGGACCAAGGCCATCGATCTCGGTAAGCCGGAAGTCCGGCACCTCCTCCTCGTCAGGCAGCGGCGCGAACAGCGGAGCCTCGCCACCCCGCTCCAGCCACTCACGGCTCGAGTACAGGTCGATCTTCCATCCGGTGAGCTCCGAGGCAAGGCGCACGTTCTGGCCGTTCTTGCCTATCGCCAGCGAAAGCTGATCCTCGTCGACCACCGCCTGAATGGTCTTCCCGGCCGGATCGCTGAACACACGGGCAATTCGCGCTGGTGCGAGCGCCATCTTGGCGAACCGCTCGGGATCGGGCGACCAGGGAACGATGTCGATGCGCTCGCCTCCCAGCTCATTGACCACTGCCTGCACACGCGAGCCCTTGAGACCCACGCAGGCACCGACCGGATCGATGGCGTCGTCACGCGAGAACACCGCGATCTTGGTGCGGAAACCGACCTCGCGCGCGACCTCCTTGATCTCGACGATTCCCTGCTGAATCTCCGGAACCTCGAGCTTGAACAGCGCCACGACGAACAGTCCGTCGGCGCGGCTCATGATCAGACGCGGCCCCTTGGGCGTCTCCTCCACTCGCTTGAGCACGGCGCGAATGGTTTCGCCCTGATGGTAGTGCTCGCGGTGATTCTGTTCGCGATACGGAATGATCGCTTCCGCCTCACGAAACTTGTTCAGCATGATCACCAGCTTGCCGCGCTCGATCTGCTGAACCTCCCCCGACAACAGCTCGCCTACACGATCGGCGAACTCATCACGGATGCGCGAACGCTCGCGCTCGCGAACAAGCTGCAGAATGCGCTGCTTCGCCGCCTGCGCGGCCATGCGGCCGAACTCGGTGAAGTCGACGGGGATCTCGACGACATCGCCCAACTCGAACGCCTCATCGTAGAACTTTGCATCGTCCAGTGAAATCTCGCGCACGTCGTCGGTCACTTCGGCAACGACACTGCGGAGTCGCACGATGCGGATCTGACCGCGATCCTCATCGATATCCACCTCGGCCTGCACAGTCGGACCATAGCGCTTCGCCAGCGCCGCGAAGATGCCGTTCTCCAGCAGGCCGTGAAGCTCCGCACGATCCAACTGCTTGGCGTTCGAGATCTCCCGAATCGCGGTCAACATGTCGGCGGAACTGACCATCTATGAACTCCTTGCTCGTTACCAGTGAAAAGCCAGTCGGGCTTCCTTGACCTCGGCCAGCGGAACGCGGTGTTCGGCGCCACGCTCATCGCGCACCACCGCCGCCTCCGCCCCTGGCTCCCCTTCGATTCCGACTATTTCGATTTCGACGCGTCCACCCAGCCGCGGGCTCAACAGCTTGGCTTTGCGGCCGGCGAACCGCTGCCAGTCCGCCGGGCGCCGGAGAAGTCGCTCGACTCCGGGTGACGACACCTCCAACACGTAGCGCTCCGACACCAGCCCGCTCGCCTCCAGCACCACTTCCAGCGCCCTGGACGCACGGGCGCAGTCCTCCACCGTTACCGCCGAGCCGTCCGTCCGATCTATCCGGACGTCGACCGTCGGTCGCGATTTGGACCCAACCCGCCGAACCTCGACAACCTCGTAACCAACGGCGGCAACTTCTTGTTCTATCAAAGTTTCCAGATCATCACTCACGTAACTTCTCAGCTGGCGCCGCCAGGGTCCGGGAACAAAAAAATGTGGGGGCATCATCCCCACATTCCAGCACGTGACTCCCGGGGGCCACGCTGCCAACCGTGAATCTAGATTCGCGCAGGGGGGGAGTCAATTGGCGGGAAGGGTAATCGGGAATAGTGAATCGCTCAAAGTGTCGCGACAATAACCCCTAGCTGCCGCCCGTGATCACCGCACCGGTGCGAAAAGAAGCGCTCGTTATGGCACCGAGTGCACCACCGGCTGACCGATACCTGGCGAACCCCGAGCTCGGCGGCCTGGAGGGCGAGCACCCGCCGGAGGTCGACGCACGCTGGTGCCTCGACGGCGCGCGCCGTAAGGCGCTCGTACACATCGGGACCCACCTCGTAGCACGCGCCGCATATCGAGGGGCCAAAGTGGACCACCAAATCGCGCGCCTGGAGCCCCGATCCGGTGAAGCATTCAATTCCCCGCTCGAGAATTCCTCCGGCCGTCCCGCGCCAACCTGCGTGGAGCACCGCGCTGGCACCGGATGGATGAGCGATGAAGACGGGGACACAATCGGCAACGGTGACCGCCATCGCCGTGCCGCTTTCGGGCGCGAAGTGGCCATCGGCCGGAACACCGCGAAGCCACCCCTCCCAGCCGGTCGCGTGCTTCAGCACGTCGTGGCCGTGGACCTGGCGGGCAGTAGCAAAGCGCGTCGACCATTTGCCGACAAAGTCGAGCAGTTGATACCATCGCGCCATAGCCTCGGCGGCGGGCTCGGGGGACATCGTATTGAACGAGCCCGCGTCGCGCGTCGTCGTAAAGGCGTGAAATCCGATGGCCTCCAGCTCCGGAACCGACTCGTGCGCAATCACTCTACTGCGCACGCTCCTGCACGCGCTCGATGCGCGCTCCGAGCGCGGCGAGACGCTCATCTATGCGCTCGTAGCCGCGCTCGATCTGACCCACGTTTCGGATGACGCTCGTGCCGTTGGCACAGAGCGCCGCCAGTAGAATTGCCATTCCGGCCCGAATGTCCGGACTCTCGACGGTCGCGCCTCGAAGCTGGGAAGGGCCGGCCACCAGCGCGCGGTGTGGGTCACACAGCACGATGCGGGCGCCCATCGCCACCAGCTTGTCCACGAAGAACATTCGCGACTCGAACATCTTCTCGTGCATCAGGATGATTCCGGTGCACTGAGTGGCGGTGACGATCGCGATGGACATGAGGTCGGCGGGAAATGCGGGCCAGGGCTGGTCCTCCAACTTGGCGACGTGCCCCCCGATGTCATCCCGGATCCGGAGCGCTTGATCGGCCGGGATGATCAGGTCATCGCCCTCCTTTTTGCATTCTACTCCCAGCCGCTCGAACCCCATGAGCACCATGCGAAGGAACTCGACCCCCGCGCCCTCGATGCGCAGCGCCGACCGTGTCACAGCCGCAAGCCCAATGAAGGAGCCCACCTCGATGTGATCCGGTCCGATGCTGTATCTGGCTCCACCGAGTGGGGCGCCGCCGTGGATCGTCAGCGTGTTGGTTCCGATGCCTTCGATACTTGCGCCTAGTGCCACGAGGAAGCGTGCGAGATCCTGCACGTGGGGCTCGCTCGCCGCATTCCGCAGCACGGTAGTGCCTGACGCGGCAACGGAGGCGGTGAGTGCGTTCTCGGTGCCCGTCACGCTGGGCTCATCGAGAAAGACGTCGGCTCCTCGCAGGCCGGCCGACTTCAGGTGAAACGAATCGCCCAGCGCCCACTGGGCGCCTAACTGCTCCAACGCCAGGAAGTGGGTGTCCAGGCGCCGGCGGCCAATTACGTCACCCCCGGGAGGGGGAAGCCGAACCTCGCCGCACCGCGCGAGCAGCGGTGCCGCCAGGAGGATCGAGGCCCGGATTCGAGCACAGAGATCCGGATCGAGCGTGCTGGCCCGCAGTTCCCTGGCGTGCATTTCCAGAGTGTTACGTTCCGCCCAGCGCGCCTCCACACCGACCGTCCGCACCAGCTCGACGAGTGTTTCGACGTCACGGATGCGGGGCACGTTCTCCAGCGTCACCGGCTTATCGGTGAGTAGCGCCGCGGCTATTATGGGCAGCGCGGCGTTCTTGTTGCCTGAGGGTCTGATGGATCCTGAGAGCGGGTGACCGCCCTCGACGATGAACTGCACGGCAGTCACTCGGTCGGAATGGGATAGCGTCGAGCGCGAAGGATGGACGGCACCGTCCGGCGAAGTCAAGCAGCGTCAGTCGCTTGACACGCATTTTGGTCTCCGGTACGGTTCACAAGTGCCCCTCACCCTGATCACATTCATGCATGCAGCTGCTGATCGCCGTCATCAACCATGAAGAAAAGCTCGACGACGTCCTGGCGGGGTTCGTCGAGCTCGGTATTACGGGCGCGACCATCATCGGCAGCGAGGGCATGGGGCGCGTGCTCAGCCACGACGTACCGATATTCGCGGGACTCCGATCGCTGACGGCGCGATCGCGGCCGAACAACCAGACCGTTTTCAGCGTTGTGGAGGATGACAAGGTGGATGCCGCCATCGCGCTGATGCAGGAGGTCTGTGGTGATCTCGATTCCCCTGGAGCCGGAATAGTATTCGTGGTGCCGGTGACGAGGGTAGTCGGACTCGCCGCGGAGCTCGAATCGGAAGAGAAGTCAGCGGGCTGAAGTATGTGGCCTTCCCCTTGCACCGCGGATTGCTCGTTGAGCACCGTGCGGTGCCTATCGCAGCCGGCCGACCTACTCCGGACACCCGGGCATGCTTAACTGGTTATCGACAGCCGGAGCCATTGCATTGCAGGGCACTCTCCCCGACACGATCGTCACGATCAACGCGGAGCCGCCAGGCGGCATGTTCGAGCGCATTGCGAGCATTGCTGCCGGACTCATGTCGATCGCGATTCTGGTGCTGACCGTGTTTCTGGTGCCCGCGGCGTACAACTTTCGAAAGAGCTACAGGCGCATCAACAAGCTGTTGGACAGCGTTTATGCCGACATCAATCCAATCGTCAAACACGCTGCCACGATCAGTGACAACCTCGATTACATCACGACGTCGATCCGTGTCGACGTTCAGCAGGTGAACCGGACTGTCGCGGAAGCGAATCGCCGGATGATGCAGGCCATGAAGCTGGCGGAGAAGCGGATAAACGATTTCAACGCCCTCATGGAAGTGGTGCAGCAGGAGGCCGAGGGGGCGTTCATCACGACGGCCTCAACGTTGCGAGGAGTGCGCGCAGGGACCGCCGCGTTTCAGCAAGGCGAGCTGAACGGTGCGGATGACCCTGACGAGGAAGACCTGGACGCGGAGGAGGAACAAGATGGAAACGACGACGCAGGCACGCCCACGGCGGGCCGCAAGGAACCGCGGATCAAACGCCGGCCGTAATTCGGCCCCGGCGCGGGACGAGTTCGACCTGCTGACGGCCATGTTGATGGGAGTGGCAATCGGCACCACGGTGACCCTCTTGCTTCGGCAGGGGCCCCGCGGGCGACCTGCCGGAGCGATTCTGGCGGCCGCGGGAACCGGATCGGCCGCCGCGGGACGGTGGGCGGGAAGAGGCGCCAAGCGGGGCGCGGAGTGGGTGGGCGAACGAGGCGAGAAGATCGTCGACCGGATGCCCTCGGTTGATGATGTCGCCAGTGAAGTCGGCGAGTATCTCTCTGCCGCGCGAGAGACGATCTCCGATACCGTTTCGGATGAGCTGCGCGATCTGCGAAAGGCACTTCGCAAACAGCGCAGGCGGATCGGCGTATAGCCGCGGGAGTGCGGCCGGGACGAATCCTGCTCTGGAGCGTGGTGGCGGTTGCCGCCGTCGCGCTCCTGCCCTCCACCGCGTACGCATGGACGCCGGGGACGCACATCTTCCTCGGCGACGCGGTGCTGCGGTCGCTTGATATTCTGCCCGCGGCGGTCGCGGCGCTTCTGCGCGCCTATCCGGGGGACTTTCTTTACGGGTCGATAGCCGCCGACACGAGTATCGCGAAGAAGTACGCACCGGCGGGCCGGCACTGCCACTCGTGGGCAGTCGGGATGGAGATCCTCGAGCGCGCCGACGACGAGCGGCTCCGCGCATTCGGCTTCGGCTATCTCGCTCATCTAGCTGCCGATGCAGTCGCGCATAACTACTTTGTTCCTCGATATCTCGTCCTCGCAAGCAAGACATCGGGACTGGGACACAGCTACTGGGAGTCGCGCTTCGAGACGCATCTCAGCGAGAGGTACAGTCGCCGCGCGCGGGAGCTGATCCTTCTCGACCATGCCGGCTCGGATGGGCACCTGGACCGGATCCTCAGCCCGACGATCTTCAGCACTTCGACCAACCGCCGGATCTTTCGCGGCATGGTCTACGTGACTGACACCGAGTCATGGCAGCGGATCTTTCAACTCGCTGCCGATGCGAGCCGGTGGGACCTCCCCGACCCCGAGGTAGCCCGCTACCTGACGCGCTCGTACGAGTACGTGATGGATCTGCTGGCGCGGATGGACGAGTCGGAAGTGCGCACGCTCGACCCGGCCGGCGATTCGGCGTTGCGTGAGGCGGTCCGGGTTCGGCGCGATGCCAGACGAACCGGCATGGCGTTCCATCTGGCCGAAGAAGCGATCCGACGATTCAACCTCCCGGAAACCTCGTTAGGTTACGCCGCCGCGCTGACCGACCCCCTCTACACCGCCGCCCGTTCCACCAGCAGCTGATTGACCTGCCGGGGATCGGCGCGCCCGCCGGACTTCTTCATCACCTGCCCCACCAGCACGCCCTGGAGCTTGCGCTCGCCCTTCCGATAGCGCTCCCACTCGGCGGGGTGCTCGGCAATCACCGCATCTACCCAGGATGCGAGGGTGTCCGTATCCCGTTCCTGTAACACTCCAAGACGCTCGGCGATCTGCCCCGGACGATCGCCAGTAGCCGCCATCCCGGCGAATACCCGTTTGGCCGCGGAGTGACTCACTATGCCATCGCGGATCATGTCGAGGAGCGCGGCCAGATCGGCCGGTCGCACCTTGAATCGCTCGAGCGGCGTGTTCGCGGCGTTCACCGTAGCCAGCACCTCACCCATTACCCAATTGGCGGCCGGCTTGGCGTCGCCGTGCTGGCGGGCCACGCTTTCGAAGTACTCGGACAGCGCGGCGCTCGAAGTGAGGACGTCGATATCCGCGTCAGGCAGCGCATACGCCTCGGCGAACCGCCCGCGGCGCTCGCGCGGCAGTTCGGGCAGATCTTCGCGAACGCCGTCGATCCATTCGGGCGCGAGAACGAGTGGCGGCAGATCGGGCTCGGGGAAATAACGATAGTCGTGACTCGCCTCCTTGCTTCGCGCCGGCCGCACCTCGCCACGCGCGCCATCCCAGAGCATCGTGTGCTGCTCGACAGTACCACCGGCGTCCACGACGCCGGCCTGACGGAAGAATTCGGACTCGAGTGCCCGCTCGACACCGGAGAACGAGTTGAGATTCTTCACTTCGGTCTTGGTGCCGAGCGTGGTTTCTCCGCGTGGACGAATGCTGATGTTCGCGTCGACGCGGAGGCTCCCCGCCTCCATGTTCGCGTCGCTCACCTCGAGATACTCGATGATCTGCTTGAGCGTCCGCAGGTAAGCGCCGGCCTCCTTCGACGATCGCATGTCGGGCTCGCTGACGATCTCGATCAGCGGCACCCCCGAACGATTCAGGTCAATCGCGGAGAAACCCGGATATCGGTCGTGAATGGACTTGCCGGCGTCCTCCTCCATGTGCACTCGCGTAATGCCCACCGTTATCGGTGATTCATCCTCGTTGGTACCGATCACGAGATGCCCGTGTTCGGCAAGCGGTCGGTCGTACTGCGAGATCTGGTACCCTTTCGGGAGATCCGGATAGAAATAGTTCTTGCGCGCGAACACCGAGCGCTGACGCACGGTGCAGCCAAGCGCTATCGCGGCGCGAGTCGCCAGCCGTACCGCCTCGTAATTGAGCACCGGCAAGGCGCCGGGAAGTGCGAGACAGACCGGACAGGTATTGGCGTTCGGCTCGTCGCCAAAATTGGTGGAACAGTTGCAGAACGCCTTGGTGCGTGTCTTGAGCTGGACATGCACCTCGAGCCCGACGACCATCTCGTAGCGACCGAGAACCTCTTGATTCGCGGGGGCGGGAGTGGTCATCGGTGCGCCTCCTCGCCAAGGGTGCGCTCGAGCGCAAAGGCGGCGGCGAACATGATTTCTTCCCCGAAGTGCGGCGCCATGAACTGCCCTCCTACCGGCAGGCCGTCCAACCGTCCGATCGGGACCGACATCGCGGGCACACCGGCGAGGTTGGCGGTCGCGGTGAAGATGTCATTGAGATACATGGCGTACGGGTCGCTCGTCTTGCTCCCTATTTCGAACGCCGGAGTGGGCGTAGTCGGTGTGAAGATCACGTCCACGCCGTCAGTGAACGTGCGCCGGAAATCTTCGGTGATGAGCGTGCGCACCTGTTGTGCCTTACGATAGTATGCGTCGTAATAGCCGGCCGACAGCACGTAAGTGCCTAGCAGAATCCGGCGCGTGACCTCGGGCCCAAAGCCTCGAGATCGGGTAGCTTCATACATTGCGCGCAGGCCGTCGCCTTCGATCCGAAGCCCGTACCGAACGCCATCGAAGCGCGCCAGGTTCGACGACGCCTCGGCCGGCGCTATGATGTAGTACACGGGAATCGCCAGGGAGGTGTGCGGCAGCGAGATGTCCTTCACCGTTGCGCCGGCGTCGACGAGGCGTTCGAGAGCCCGGTCGCACATCCGCGCAATTCTGGGGTCGAGTCCATCCGGGAAGTACTCGCGTGGCTTGCCGATCACCATGCCGCTGATGTCGCGCCCGGCCGCTTCGCCGTACGCCGGGACTGGACATTCGTCGCTGGTGGAGTCCAGCGGATCCCGCCCCGCCACTACCTCCATGCCGAGCGCCGCGTGCCTGACGTCGCGTCCGAACACACCTATCTGATCGAGGGACGACGCGAAGGCGACGAGGCCGAACCTGGATACACGCCCGTAGGTCGGCTTGACGCCCACGATCCCGCAGAAAGCCGCGGGCTGGCGCACCGATCCCCCCGTCTCCGATCCAAGCGCAACCGGCACCACCCCCGCCGCGACGACGGCAGCCGAGCCGCCTGACGAGCCGCCGGGGACGCGGGTCGGGTCCATCGGATGCCGAACCGGTCCGTATGCGCTGTGCTCGCTGGACGAACCCATCGCGAACTCATCGCAATTGGTCTTGGCAATCACGATGCCGCCGGCGCGGCGGATCCTGATGACGGCCGTCGCCTCGTAGGGAGAGATGTACCCCTGAAGGATCCGCGACGCGCAGGTGGTCGGCAGGTGCAGCGTGGCAATGTTGTCCTTTACCGCTATGGGTACGCCGGCCAGCGGACCGGGCACTCCGCCGCCATCGAGATACCCGACGAGCGCCTGGGCCTCACCGAGTGAATGCGAGCGATCGGACCAGAGGACGGCATTCATCCCATCGGCGCCGGTACCGGCTCGAGCAAGCCGCTCGAACGCGGCGTCGATGGCGCCGACCGGATCGGGCGCGCTCCGCCGCTCGTCAGGCACCGTCATTCCGGATCCTCCTCACCGTCGCCCGCGTGAGTGGCGAGTCGCGGCACGAGCAGAAATCCATCGCGCATCGCCGGCGCAAGACCCTCGAGCGGGCGCGCGAGCGGCAGCGGCGGTCCGGCATCCTCCCTGAGCGCAAGACCCGCGTCCCCGACTCCCGCGGTCGGCTCCACGCTCGTGGTGTCCACCTGCTCCAGCGCATCCATGTGTTCGAGTATCCCGTTCAGCTCCACCACCAGCGCCGGTATCCGCTCATCATCGACCGCCACCCGCGCGAGCTGCGCGATGTGACGAACATCGTCAGGCGTCACTGCCATTTATTCCCACCCCCGCTCGAGTCCCGCGTAAGCAATGACCAATCGCTTTCGACCGATCGTCTCATCATCGAAATCAATCGTCACCTTCGCGTCGCGTCCGGCGCCGGCGAGCTCCGTCACCACCCCCTCGCCGAACCGGGCATGCCGCACACGCTCACCCTTCACGAAGCGTGGCACGTCCTGCGACGCCTGCTCGTCCCATTCGCGCCGCACCGGCATTCGCACCGGGCTGCCCGGCCGCCGGGACGAGGGCGACTGAAGCATTGCTCCGCGCCCGGTAGCCTGCAGCCTGATCGTCGCGCGCGTCCGAACCATGTCCGCCGGAATGGGTGCAAGAAAGCTCGACGGCACCGACGGCATCAGCTCGCCATTCCTTCGGCGGCTCCGGGCGTGCGTGATCGTCAGCATGTGCTCGGCCCTGGTGATTCCCACGTAGAAGAGCCGTCGCTCCTCCTCCAGCTGGCGCGGCTCGTCCATCGCCCGGCTGAGCGGGAACAACCCCTCCTCCACCCCCGAAATGAACACGTGTGGAAACTCGAGTCCCTTTGCGTTATGCAGGGTCATCATCGTGATTGCATCCGCATCGGCCTGCTGACGGTCGGCGTCGGTGATGAGGGCGGCACGCTGCAGAAAGTGATCGAGGGGCGTAAGGCCCAGTTCTCCGCCATCATCGACGACCACCTCCGCCGTTCCGGCCACCATCTCGCGAACGTTCTCGAGCCGTTCGGTTCCTTCCGGTCCTTCCGCGCGCAGAAGATCCTCGAACTTGATTCGCTCGATCAGTTCCCGGAGCACCGAGTCGACCGGCTCCTCGGCCGCGCGGGCTCGCAGATCGGTGATCAGCCGAGCGAAGTCTCCCAATGCCGTGCGCACCGACGGGCGCAGCCCTTCGACGAGGTCGCCCCGTATCGAGGCAACCAGCATCGGCACGCTCGCCGTTCTCGCTCGCTCGCGGAGCAGGGCCAGCGTCGTCTCGCCCAGTCCGCGCCGCGGCACTGTGATCGCACGGAAAAACGCCTCGTCATCCGACGGATTTGCGATGAGCCGCAAGTAACTCATGAGATCGCGGATCTCGCGTCGATCGTAGAACCGCACGGCTCCAATGAGGCGGTAGGGAATGCCATGGCGGCGCATCGACTCTTCCAGCGCGCGGCTCTGCGCGTTGGTGCGGTAAAGAATCGCGACATCGTTGAGCGCCAGTGTGCGATCAGCCCTCCGCCTGGCAAGCACCTCTTCTGCAATCGTCTCGGCCTCGTCGCGCTCATCGAGACAGCCGACGACAGTGACCTGTTCACCGTCGGGGCGCGTAGCGCGCAACGTCTTGCCGCGCCGCTCGGTATTGGCGCGAATCACGACGTTGGCCAGGTCGAGAATCTGCGGCGTCGAACGATAGTTTTCCTCGAGTCGAACGACCCGCGCTCGAGGAAAATCCTTCTCGAAGTCGAGGATGTTCCGGATGTCCGCCCCACGCCAACCGTAGATCGATTGGTCGTCGTCGCCAACGACGCAGACGTTGTGATGGGCGCCGCCCAGCAGGGTTATGAAGCGGTACTGCGCGCGATTCGTGTCCTGGTACTCGTCGACGAGGATGAACTGAAAGCGCCCGCGCCACGCCTCGAGGCGCTCCGGATTGTCCTGCAGAATTCGTACAGGAAGCTGGAGCAGATCGTCGAAGTCGGCCGCGTTATTGGAGCGAAGGGCCGGCTCGAGGGCACCGTATACCTGCGCCGCTGCCCGGCTCATCGGATCACGCGCCACCGCGGCATACTCGTCAGGCGAGACGAGCGCATTCTTGGCATCCGAAATGAGCGCGTGCATTGCCTTGGGAGCGAACTGCTTGGGCGGGATCCTGAGCTCCTCCATGATCCCCTTCACCACGGCGAGGCTCTCATCAGCGTCGTAGATGGTGAAGGACGGTGTGCGTCCGACGAGCGGCGCCTCACGACGGAGCAGTCGCGCGCCGATGCTGTGAAATGTCCCGACCCACATGCCGGCTGGCGTCTCCCCCAGCGCGCGCTCCACCCGCTGGCGCATCTCGCCGGCCGCCTTGTTGGTGAACGTGACGGCCAGAATTCGCTGCGGATCCACACCGTGCTCCTCGATCAGCCGGGCGATGCGTGTGGTGAGGACCCGCGTCTTGCCGGAGCCGGCGCCCGCGAGCACCAGCAGCGGGCCTTCGAAGTGCAGCACGGCCTCGCGCTGGGCCGGGTTGAGCCGCGTCAACTGCGTGTCTTCGGTACTCGGAAGCGTCATCCCGGAAGTATAATGTCGAACGTCGCGCCGCGGTCCGCGGGGACGCTGACGAGACGTCCGCGATGATTCTCCTCGATGATCCGGCGGGACAGCGACAATCCGATTCCCCACCCCGACTGCTTCGTGGAGAATCCGGGCTCGAAGATACGCTGCCCAAGCTCGGCGGGAATTCCGGGACCATCGTCTGCGACACGAATGCGTACTTCGTCGGGCGCGCCGCGCTCGAGCCCGATCACCACGGTTCCGCCGCGACCGGCGAGGGCATCGACCGCGTTCTTGACGATCGCCTCCAGCGCCCATTCGATGAGCACCGCATCTCCGCGCACGACGAGCGAGCCTTCGCCCAACTCGGGGCGAATCGTGACCCGATGCGCCAGCGAGGGAACGCGCTCGGCGAAGTAATCGGCGATTCGTGTGACGAGGGCTGCCAGATCCACGGCATCGGTGCGTGGCGGGCGGCCAATGCGCTCGAACCGGCTGGCCACCCGATTGAGGCGTCCGAGATCGCCGCGCATATGATGAATTGCAGTGGCGATCGCCGGATCGGTCTCGCCCCGATCTTCGAGTAGTTCCAGCCAACCACTGAGACTCGAAAGGGGAGTAGCCAGTTGATGGGCAGACTCCCGCGCCATCCCGGCCCAGACTCGCTCGCGATCGGCGCGTCCGCGCATGCGAAGCATGTACAGACCGGTGCCGAGGACGATCAACAGCAGGATCGCCTGGATTGCCGGAACGAAGCGGAGTCCCTGTACCAGCCGGCTGTCACCGAAATGCACCTCGCCGACGCCCGGCTCGATGACCGGCGGGTTCTGCGCATCGAGCCGCGTGATGTACTCGCGTATGCGCGGATCATCGAGCGGCACGTCGCCGAACGGAAGGTTGTCGAACGCGGTCGGCTGTCCCGCCGTGTCGGTGACGACAATGGGCACGCCCAGTGTGGTTATGTGCCTGACGAGATCGAGCAGAACAGCGGTCTCGTCGCCGGCGGACGTATCGGCAAGAGCGTTGAAAACCTGCGCGTACATCTGTCCCAGCCGCGCCGCGTCCGCCCGCAGGAGCTGCACGACCGTACGCGTGTATACGACGTAGGAGCCGAGGAGCAGCGCCAGGACGACCAGGAGAACGACGACCGGCGCTCGGCGAGGCATCCGACTACCGCAGCCGGTCCGTTCCGAGATAGGATCGCAACGCTTCGGGAACGGTCACCGTGCCATCCTTCTTCTGAAAGGTCTCGAGAAGGGCGGCGATGATGCGCGGAAAGGCCAGACCCGAGCCGTTCAGCGTGAATGGAAACTGTGGTTTTCCACCGCCTTCCGGGCGATAACGGATGTTGGCGCGCCGTGCCTGAAAGTCGGTGAACGTGCTGCAGGAGCTCACCTCCAGCCACTTCTCCACTCCCGGAGCCCACACCTCGAGGTCATTCGTCATGGCGCTTGCAAAGCCCGTGTCGCCGGCGGCGAGCAGCTTCCGTCGATAGGCGAGCCCGAGCCGCTCGAGCAGCGTCTCGGCGTGCCGCGTGAGCAGCTCCAGCTCGGCCGGCCCCTGTTGCGGAGCACACAGCCTGACGAGCTCCACCTTGTCGAACTGGTGGACCCGCAGGAGGCCACGCGTGTCCTTGCCTGCCGCACCGGCTTCCCGTCGAAAGCAGGGTGTGTATGCCGTCAGCCCCAGCGGCAGCCGGCTGGCGTCGAGAATCTCGTCCCGAAAGAGGTTGGTGATCGGGACCTCGGCCGTGGGAATGAGGAACAGCCCATCGCGCGGAATGGCATACAGTTCCTCCTCGAACTTGGGGAGCTGCCCCGTTCCCGTCATCGTCTGGCGGTTGGCGACGACGGGGACCCACAACTCCTCGTAGCCGTGCTCGCGCGTGTGCACGTCGAGGCACCATCCCATCAGCGCCCGGACGAGCCTGGCCCCCAGCCCTCGAAAGGTGATGAAGCCGGAGCCGGCAATCTTCACTCCTCCGGGGAGGTCGAGGATGCCTAACCGCTCACCGATCTCCCAATGCGGCGCGAGTCCGCCGTCCTGGCGCGGTTCGCCCCAGGTGGAAAGGATGACTCCATCGTCCTCCCCGCCTTCCGGAACCTCGTCGAGCACCAGGTTGGGAATCTCGAGCACGGCGCCGGCCAGCTCGTTCTCGACCTCCCGCAGCGAGCCCTCCAGTGCGGAGATGGTCTCGCCGAGCGATCGGGTCTCGGCGATCAGCTCGTCGGCCGGCTCGGAGGCCTTCTTGCGGCGGGCAACCTCCTGGCTCGCCGCATTTCGCGCTGCCTTACGCTGCTCGGCTTCACCGATCAGGCGCCGGCGTTCCACGTCGAGCCCGGCAATCCGGTCCAGTCGCGGCGCAAATTCCTCGAGCTTTCCGCGCCGGCGCATGCCGGCACGCAGGGTGTCGAGCTGCTCTCGTAGCAGCTTGATGTCGTGCACGCGTCAGCGCTCGGGCAGCCCTTCAGCCAGGCTGCGGAACCCGCAGTTGGGATCGACCCGAATGCGAACCTGAATGCTGCGGTTGGCGACGTCGATCTCATCCACAATGATCTTGGAATGGATCGTCCGATAGAGGCTCGCCGCGCAAAATGCCGGTTCCGCCTCGATCAGCGCCACGTCGCCGACATCCATTACCGTCGCGCTGTCGCGTACATAGCCGCCGGTCGGCGCCTCGAGAATCGCGTCGTAGCTCTCGGTGGTCAGCTGGATTCCGGTATTCCCTGGACTGCCGCCCACCAGTTGCACGGGATAGAGGACTGCCCGTCCCTGGGCGTTGATATCGAAGACGATGTCGAAGTCGCGTGATGGGTCGAGACGGACGGCCTCGTGACGAATGGTGCTGAGTGCAGCCGGAGCGATGACGGGAGTTCCTGTCAGCGCAAAGACGGTTACGGTGTCAGCCACGGTGTCGAACTGCGCGCGAATGCTGAGCGGATCGCCACAACCGGCGAGCGCGGCCACTGAAAGTGTGAGCGCGATTACTATGCGAATCATTAGCGAATATGGTCGTGAGGAAGGAGCGAACGCTGCCGCGAACGATACGTGTGGTGCTGAGCGAGTTCAAGCGAAACAGGTTCGCTTGACTTCGCTCCACCCCGCCTTATGCTTCGAAAACCATGAGGCGGGAGCCGGGCGTGTCCACGATTCAGGAACTTGTGCGTGCCTTGCGCGCACGGGATGGGGTAGAGGCAGTAGTGCTGCTCGGACGCGACGGGCTTTTGGTCGATGCACTTGGTGCGCCGGGCATCGATAATGAGCGTCTCGCGGCGCTGGTACCGCTGGTGGTGGGTGCAGCCGAGGAGTTGGGATCGCAGGCGAGGCGTCACGATCTCGCCACGGCGGTGCTGGAGTACACTGAGGGAGCTGCAGTCATCTCACCAATTGGCGGCGATGCCATTCTACTCGTTCTCGCCAGCCTGAAAGAAGTCGGTCCGCTGCTCTACGAATTGCGGCGCAATCGCGGTCGCCTGGCGAGCCTGGTGTGAGCTCATCCACCGTTGCGGAGCCCCGGCACGTGCTTGTCGTGGATGACGAGCCGCACATCGGGCGAATAATCAAGACCAAGCTGGAACATGGGCCGTTCCGGGTCACTCTCGCATATGATGGGCAGCAGGCACTGGATGCGCTCGAGGCGCACGATGACGTGGCCCTGGTAGTACTCGATCTAATGATGCCCTTTCTCGATGGGCTCGAGGTGCTGGAACGCATGCGGGCGCGTCCGGATTGGGAACGCATTCCCACCGTGGTGCTGACGGCGGCGGGTGAAGAGCGGTATCAACGGAAGGCCCTTTCGCTCGGCGCCAGCGAGTTCCTCACCAAACCGTTCAGTCCAAAAAAGTTGTTCCTGCGCGTGGCAGAACTGTCGGGCGCGCAGTTGGGGGGAACTTCCGCCCGGCAGCCATGACGCGTTGGGCAGTAATTCTGGCCGGCGGCGTGGGTTCCCGCTTCTGGCCACTGAGCACGCCGCAGCGTCCCAAACAGCTTCTTCCATTGGTCGGTACGCGTCCGCTCCTCGCGGACACGGCGGATCGAATGCGTCCGCTCATTCCAGCCGAGCGAACGCTGGTACTCACCAATGCCACACTCGGCGAGGCGGTGAGTCAGCTTTTGCCAGATCTGCCTGACGAGAACGTGATTGTCGAGCCGCGAGGCGCCGGTACCGGCCCGGCACTGGCATGGGCTGCGCGGGAGATCGCCCGGCGAGCGGGTGACAGTGCCGTTATGCTGTCCGTGCACGCCGACTGGACCGTGGGAGAGCCCGAGCGCTTTCGAGAAACGCTCGCCGCGGCTGCCGACGCGGCCGAGCGGCACGACGCGCTGGTCACGATCGGGATCGTCCCTTCGCGTCCTGATCCCGGGTTCGGCTACATCCAGCCCGGGGCGCCGGTGAACGGTGCGCGGCGAGTCGCGCGATTCGTCGAAAAGCCCGATGCGCGAACCGCGGAGCAGTTCATTAGTCAGGGATTTCTCTGGAATTCGGGGATCTTCGTCTGGCGCGTTCGCGATCTGTTGCGTGAGATGGACGAGCATACGCCGGAGATCGCACCCGCACTCGCCGCGTCCGCGACGATCGAACAGTTCTTCTCGCGGGTGACACCGATCTCGATCGATCACGCGGTCATGGAGCGCAGTGCGCACGCCCTGGTGCTGGCCGGCGACTTCGCCTGGGATGATGTGGGTACGTGGGCCGCGCTCCGCCGCGTGCGCGCCGGCGACGATGCGGGTAACGCGGTGGCGGGCGACGTGCACGCCGTTGCGTCGTCAGGCAACGTCGTACACGCGGATAGCGGGACGGTCGTTCTCTATGGAGTGTCGGATCTCGTCGTCGTGGCCCGCGACGGTCTCACCCTGGTGACGACGGTGGACCGCGCCGCCGATCTCAAGGTGCTGCTGGAGACGCTGCCGGCTTCGGTGCGTGACCTCGAATGACGGCACTCTACCTGGTCGACGATGATGTAGCGCGCACTTTCATGCCGTTTTCCCTCACGCGCCCGGTCTCCGAACTGCGTGCCGGCGCCATGCTCATTCGCCATCGATGGGAACGCGCGTTCGGGATGCCGGCAGCGGGCCTCCTCGTGGCCGCTCACCTGACGGACTTCGAGGAGGCGGGCGCGCCAACAGCGACGCGTGGCGAGATTCCCGCAGGCTCGGTGCTCGCAAATGCACGATGTGTCGTGCCCGTGGATTGGTCTCGTCTCGATGCGGACGTATGGATGTGTGATGGAAGAGTGGCGGCGGTCCGCACGGCGCTGCCGCTGCACGCAGGGATGTTCGAGGGCGAGCCCTCGATTCTGCAATCGCTGTGCGTTGCGAACGCGAGAACGTCGGCGGTTCCGGGGCGATGGCTGGACGAGGTGTGGGGACTCATCACCGGCCTCCAGGAGCAACTCACCGAGGACATCTTCCGGCTGGGCCCAGAGCTGCAATGCACCGCGCCGGATCCGAATGCGGTTCTCGGAGCGCATCCAGTCTACCTCGAGCAGGGGGCTGTCGTTGAGCCATTCGTGTTGTACGATGCGACGACCGGTCCAGTGCTCGTCAGAAAAGGAGCAACGGTCAGGGGCTTCACCCGGCTGGTTGGCCCGTGTGTGATAGACGGCGGCAGTACTATCCTGGGCGATCGCGTGTCCGGCTGCTCGATAGGTGAGGGGTGCATGATCCGTGGCGAGATCTCCGAGACGATAGTGATCGGAAACGCGAACAAGGCGCACGAGGGTTTCGTGGGCCACTCGGTGCTCGGCCGCTGGGTGAACCTCGGGGCTGGAACCACGACGAGCAACCTGAAGAACACCTACGGGCCAGTGTCACTGGCCACCCCGGCCGGAATGCGGGATACGGGACTCGTCAAGCTGGGGACCTTTTTCGGCGATCACGTCAAGACCGGCATCGGTTTGCGCCTGACGACGGGGACGGTGATCGGGGCCGGTTCCAGCATCCATGGCGCGGCAATGCCGCCGAAAAACGTGGCGCCATTCTCCTGGGGCGAGGGCAGCTCGCTGGGCGTGTATGACATCGAAAAGTTCGTGCGTACCGCGGAGCGGGCGATGGGCCGGCGCGGTATTACGTTAGGCGTGTCGGCGCGCCGCCAGTTTGCAGCCGCGCACGAGCTTGCCCGGGCAGGCGCCTGATGCGGCTCTGGGTTCTTGGCAGCGGCAGCAGCGGCAACTCCATACTGCTGGAGGCGGGGGACACGCGCATCCTCATCGACGCCGGATTCTTTCCTCGTACGCTTGCAATGCGGTTGCGCTCGTGCGGTGCATCGCCCGAATCGGTGCAGGCGTTGATCATCACCCACGAACACGCGGACCATGTGCGCGGCGCCGCGGCCGCTGCCTCACGATGGGGGTGGGAGACCCATGCCAGCGCAGGCACGGTGCGCGCCTGCCTGGCGCTGGCGAACGCGCATCCATTTCGCGCCGGTGATACGGTGAGCATTGGGCACCTGAAGGTGCAGACGGTCCGGATCGCCCACGATGCCGCCGATCCTGTGGCAATCGTCGCCTGCGATGAGCGTACCGGCATCAGGGCGGCCGTCGCCCACGATCTGGGGGGTCCCAGCGACGCGCTGCGTCGTGCACTCGATCGGGTGGACATGCTTGTGCTGGAGTCGAATCATGACGAGGAGATGCTGCGGACGGGACCGTATCCGGCGTTTCTCCGCGCGAGGATAGCCGGCGCCCGCGGCCATCTCGCCAACAGGGTGGCGGGGCGGCTGGCGCGAGGGGCCGCACATGCGGGACTTCGCGAGGTTGTCCTCGCGCACTTGAGCGAACAGAACAACACTCCGGCAGCGGCTCATCGCGCCATGACTGCGGCTCTGCGGGGAACGCGATTCACCGGCCGCCTCACGTTGGCGACCCAACGGGAGCCTTGTGGTCCGTTCGGGCCGAGAAGCGCGGCTAATCGCGCGCGGCAGCTGCAGTTCGCTCTTTAGACAGGGGCGCCGGGCTGTCGGACGGCGCGCGGCACCCCCCGCGCGGCTGCGGCCCTGGAGAGTACCGGCAGCGAACCCGTCCGACAGCTTCGTCGCATTTCGTCCTAACGATCACCGAAAGGAAACACCAGTCCGACGCTGATCAACACGTCATTCTGCAGCTGCGATCCGCTGGATGCGCCGCCCCCCTCGAATTCCGCGGACGAGATGTGATCTTCGATGTCGGCGCGCAGCGTCCACCTGGTACCGACGCGTGTCCGCATGCCTATACCGAGCACCGCACCGATGTCGGTGGTCCCGTCGAGAAAGTCGTAGGCATCGGATCCGCGGGACACCAGACCTACCCCGGTAGTTGCGTGCCACGACATCCCCGCCGCAGCCGGCGCGCCTAACGCCCATACGGCGCGAACGGATGCGAGCAGCAACCTGCCCTCGGCTTCCGCTTCCGAGCTGCCCTGGGTGGCCTTCGCCGTGCCACTCGCCACCGCGAGAACTCCCTCGATGGACATCCGGCGCGCGCTAGGCAGAGATGCCCGCACGCCGACAGCCAGACTGGGCTGCTGCTTCACTTCGGCATCGTTCTGCGACATGACGTTGGACAGCGGCACGAGCACCCCGACCGTCGGAGTGAGCTCGAACGGCCGCTGCGCCGCGGCAGCAGGAACAAGGGCAGCCGAAAGCGCCCATACGCATACCACTCCGGCCAGCGAAGCCGCGCCTGCGTGGCCGGTGAGCCGCCTGATCGCTTTCATGGGGTCACCTCGGTCGGGAGCCGCGCGGCCCTGATGGCTGAAATTTCCATTCGCACCCGCCCGGAACGCTCGGCCCAATCAGGATACCGTGCCGACATGAACTGCAGCGGCGTCGGCATCGCCGGACCGACGGCGCTTTGCCCGCGCTCGAGCTCCTGATAGGCGCGCAGATCATCGGCGTACTGCGCGACGGCACTGAACTCGCCCGGCGAGTAGTCGTCGTAACAACCCGCGGCGCCGCTGCCCTCGCCGAGCAGCGAGTTCACGACGAAGCAGTAGAGAATTCCCTCTCCCGTGTCTCCCGGACAGGGCCCGCTGGCCGCGAGCGCGAATGCAGCGGCGCCGCACAACGCCGTCCGTATCGCTTTCCTTGTGTTCATTGGTCCTCCGGTGGGTAGGCATGGCAGGCACCGGCAATGTCCTGCGCCAAGTTCTACGTGGCGACCGCACCGGTATTCTCACTTCCCCGCGCTTCCCGCTCATTGCCGCTCAGGCTACCTTGGCGCGCATGACCGATGACGCGCGCTCAGCGGCTCTCGAGGCACTGCTCACTCGTTACGCCGCGATGGTACGGCACATCGGACGCACGCATGGGCTTCATGACGCCGATGTGGACGACGTGTTTCAGGACGTGCGCATCCGGCTGTGGCGTGCACACGAAAGTGGTGAGAACATCGCGGCCGTCGGAACGTCGTACGTGTATCGCACGGCGCTATCAGCAGCGCTCGATCTGATCCGGCGGCGGCGTGCCAGTCGCGGAGAGGACCTTGCGACGATCGAGAACAGTTACGGTACGGCGTTGGTGCAACCCGTCACGCCGGAGCACGCGGTGGAGGAAGCGGAGGTACGAGCCGAAGTGGAACGTGCAGTCGCATCATTGGGGACGTCACGCCGGCCCGTCGTGCGAATGTATCTTGCAGGCTATTCCCGGGACGAGATAGCGCGTTTGCTAGGCTGGACGGAAGCCAAGACGCGCAACCTCCTCTATCGCGGGTTGGCCGACCTTCGCGAACGGCTGATCGAACGCGGCTTTCGTCCGGAGGGAGTACGATGACCGATGCCGAGCTGCGGACCGCCTACGCGGACGCTATCGCCGCACGGGCCAGCGAGGCCCGTGTCTCGTGCCCGGCAGCCGAGTCGATGCAGGCCCTGGTTGAGCGCACCGCCCCCGAGGCCGACCGCCTCGCCACGCTCGACCATATAATGCAGTGCGCACCATGCACCACCGAGTTCGAGCTGCTGCGTGCCTTACGCGAAGGGCGGCCGGCGCCGCGTGTCTCGTTGCCGCTTCGCTGGCTTGCCGCGGCGGCCATAGCGGGATTGGTGTTGACCAGCACGCTGGTCTGGCGCCGGAATGGCGAGGACGATCGGCCCATGCGGGATTCCGCTAGTGCCCTCGTCATCCACTCCCCAAGCGATGCGGTCGCGCCCGAGGCCGCGCGCACGCTCATCTGGGGCTCGGCGCCCGGCGCCTCACGCTATCTGGTGGAGTTCATGTCCGGCGACTCGGTTCTGTATTCCGCCGAGCTGCGCGATACGGTGCTCTCTCTGCCGGATACGGTCGGCACCCACGCCGGAGCCCAATACGGCTGGTGGGTGCGGATCCGCTATCCCGACGGAGCCGAACGAACGTCGCGCTTCGTCCACTTCACGGTGAGCGAACCGTAAACGCCGGCCAGGAGGAGAGCTCCGGCGCCCCACCACCAGACGCCGCCGCCTTTTCGTTCACGGAGCGGCACGATTGCGAGGGGATCGCCGATCAGCGTCCATGCCGCCCATTCGCGCACCGGCGCCCCACGCCGCAACGCGGCCAGTTTGGCCTCGCGCAGCGCATCACCTAACGGAGCACCGCCGGCCAGGGCGCGATAGTAATCGCCGACGAGGCGCGCCGCCCGTTCATCCTCTACCTGCCATGTGGTCGCGGCGACCGCCCGAGCGCCCGCACCAATGAACGCCGAAGCCAGGCCGTGCACTCCTTCCCCACTGATCAGCACTCCCCCTGCCGTGCGGCAGGCCGACAGCACGACCAGCTCCGCGCGTAGCGGCAGCGCCGCTATGTCGGCAGACGACACGAAGCCATCATCGCCGTCTCCAGGCGCCAGCGCCAGAGCGGTACTCGTCAGGCTGCGGTCATCGACGAGGGCGTGGGTGGCGAAATGCAGCACATGATAACCGTGCAGCGGAGAAGCCTTGAGAAAGCGCTCGGTGGCATCGGCGCCCAGACGAACGGTTCCCTCGGTGGCGAAGCGCGCCGCGGTGCGCGCCTCACCGCGCGACGCGGCAAGGCGCGCCAATCCGCCACGGCGCTCGAGCGCGGCTCGAACCGCGGGAACTGCCTCCGGATCTTCGGGCGCGGCGAAGCGCGGATCCCCGAACGCGAGCAGCCGCACCGGTCCTCCTCGTACGGGGCGGTTCCAGAGCGCCATGGCGACGGCGGCGGACGGTGCCGTCGCAATGGTGAAGCGCTCGAGCGCATAGCGGCCCTCGGCCAGGCGCAGCGCATCGAACGGAACACGGTGGAGGACGTCGTCAGGCACGATGATCAAGTTGGTCACCGTTTCGGGCAGAGCACGCTCGACCGGATCGAGTACGGCCCGGCCCAGCTCCCTCGCCACCTGCTCGACCGGTCCCCCCGCCTCGAGCAGTCCAACGAATCGGCTGACCACCGCCGTCAATGAGTCGACCGGCGTCAGCGGAATCACCTGCACTCCGGCCCTGGTGATCACGAAGGCCGTGGTTGGCTCTCCGCGGCGTCCGGCTACGTAAGAGACCAACGCCGTTCGGTGATCGGGGAGTGCCAGCGATACCTCGGAGGCGGTGACGCGCGCCGGCGGCGCCGCTCCAGAGTCGATAGGCGGTGTCGCAGGTGAAGGCCCCTGTCGTGCGGCTTCGTGACGCACCAAACGGTCGCGCAGCTCGCGCGCCCGTCGGCGCTCGGCCAGAGCGAAGGAAGCATCCACTTCGCCACCGCGCGCCAGCGCCGACAGAATCGTGGCGATGCCGAGGTCGGGATCCACCGGGTCGTCCGTACGCTGGAATGCGAGCAGGCGAATCTGGCTCGCATCAAGCGCGGCGCGCCATGCGTCGAGCTCATCGGTCGCGGCGATGAGCTCCTTCGAGGCGCGCGAAAGATCGCCTCTGCGTGCGTGGATTTCGGCGAGCCGTGCGCGCGCCGGGTAACCGCGGCCACGTTCCTCGGTGGTCAAGCGCGAGAGGTAGCCCACAAAGCCACTTTCAGCCGCGTCAAGATCGCCGCTGTCCAGTGCGAGTGCCGCCATGTCGTAGGTAAGGCGCTGCTCCCATTCGTCGAGCCCTACCTGCCGGGCCGCCGTGCGCGCCGCCTCCAGCTCAGCGGTGGCGACGCTCCACTGGCCCTTGCCTCGCGCCATTGCCGCCAGCGCTCTCCGTGGGGCGATGGTCGGATAGCCTCCGAAGTCCCCGGCGCGATCCAACGCGTCCGCGTACGCCGCTCGAGCCGCGGCGGTATCGCCGGCAGCCCGCGCGATGTCTCCCTGAATGCCTCGCAACGTGGTAATCGCGCGCTCGTTTCCCTGTCTGACGAGCATCGACTCGGTCTGGACTGCGTAGGCCGAGGCGGAAGCCAGGTCGCCGAGGCGCAGCGACGCCGAAGCAAGAAACATCGACGCCATTGAAGCGGTGGCGTCGGCACCTGACGCGGTCGCCTCCCGCGTCGCTTCCTCCAACGCACGCCAGGCCTGTCCATACGCGCCGGATGTGACGAGCACATAGCCGCGCCATTGCAACGTCACGGCCAGCCCTGCCCGGTCGCGCGTCCGGCGTTGGAGCTCAGCCGCTGTTTCGCTCTCCCGCAGCGCAGCAGTCAGGTCTCCATCTCGATAGGCAGCCTTGGCCATGCCAAGGAGGCAGCTGGCGCGAATACGGTCGTCGCCGGACAGGCGTGCGAGCTCCGCTCCCGCACGCGTCTCTTCCCGTTCCGGCAGTTCCCCGTACTCGCTCTGGACGGGCGGGCCGGCCCTGGCGCAATGGAAGCGGGCGCGAATCGCCATGTCGTCGCGCGGCAGGAGCGAAGCGACTAGCGCGAAGATGCCGTCCGAGGCCGCATCCGACGTGGTTCGTGATACAGTCGACGCCACTCCGAGCAGCGCCTCGACGGCCGTCGCGGAGTCGCCAAGCACGCGCGCGTCGGTCGCGGCCCGACGATACCAGGCAGCAGCCGGCCGCAATGCGGCATCGCGGGCGATGATCATTCGGGCCCGGCCCAGCATTGCGTGCGTTGCGAACCGGCTGGGCGGGGCGTGTACGGAGTCGATGAGCAGTTCGAAGTAGCGGTCCGCTTCGTCGAAACGATAGGTGTTCAGCGCCAGCGTGGCGAGTCCCAGCGCGGCCGCACTATCGTCAGGCGAGCGGGCGAGGCGCGCCTCGAGATCGGATGCAAGCGGATGCGTGGAATCGGTCTCAACGGCACGAATGGCGCGTTCGACCGCCAGGCGCGCAGGCGAGTGCTGCGCCTCCGCCGGATTGGCGAGCACGAAAGCGAGGATGGCGAACGTGACGGGGGGGAGACGAGACACGTTTCGCGATTCGGTGAAGCGTCAGCCCGTGGTGCGGGCACGGCAATGGTAAGACGCGGTCACTCCTCGATGGTTCTCACCCAGCAGAAGCCGGGCAGCCTGTCGGGGATCACTGGGGACATACTCCATTGTTCGGACGGCGGCAAGCCGCCCTCGCTCACCCCGGATGCAACGCGGGGACCCGCTTGTTCCGGGTCCCCGCGAAGCCTGCTGCTGCGGATGGTGCGACCTAGTACATCCCACCCATGCCGCCGCCCTGGCCACCGGCCGGCATCGACGGGCGGTCTTCCTTCTTCTCGACGATCAGCGCTTCCGTCGTGAGCAGAAGCCCGGCAATCGACGCCGCGTTCTGCAGTGCCGTACGGGCTACCTTTGTCGGATCGATCACGCCGGCCTGAACCAGATCCTCGAAGGTGTCGGTCATGGCGTTATAGCCGAACGACTTGTCCTTGGTCGTGCGCACCTTCTCGACTACGATCGACGGTTCGGCACCGGCATTGAGGACGATCATCCGCATCGGCTCCTCGATTGCGCGGCGCACGATTCCGATTCCGATGTGCTCGTCGCTGTCTTCCAGCTTCATCGCATCGAGCACGCGCTGAGCGCGAATGAACGCGACACCGCCCCCGGGAACGATTCCCTCTTCGACCGCGGCGCGCGTTGCATGCAATGCATCCTCGACGCGGGCCTTCTTCTCCTTCATCTCGGCTTCGGTAGCTGCGCCAACGTTGATCACGGCGACGCCGCCGGCCAGCTTGGCCAGCCGCTCCTGAAGCTTCTCCTTGTCGTAATCCGACGTCGACTTGTCGATCGCGGCGCGGATCTCACTAATGCGCCCCTCGATCGCCTTCTGGTCGCCTGAGCCATCGATCAGCGTCGTGTTGTCCTTGTCGACGACGATCCGCTTGACCTTGCCGAGATCGGTGACCACGGCGTTCTCGAGCTTGAAGCCGACTTCCTCGGAGATCACCTGGCCGCCGGTAAGCACGGCGATGTCCTGCAGCATCGCCTTACGACGATCGCCGAAGCCGGGGGCCTTGACCGCGACGATCCGCAGCGTGCCGCGCAGCTTGTTGACGACCAGCGTGGCGAGCGCCTCACCCTCCACATCCTCGGAGATGATGAGCAGCGGCTTGCCGAGCTGGGCGACCTTCTCCAGGATCGGGAGCAGGTCCTTCATCGACGCGATCTTCTTGTCGTGGATGAGAACCAGCGCATCCTCGAGAACCGCTTCCATCTTCTCGGGATCGGTGACGAAGTAAGGCGACAGGTATCCGCGGTCGAACTGCATACCGTCGACGGTCTCGAGATTCGTCTCGAGTCCCTTCGCTTCTTCGACCGTGATCACGCCATCCTTGCCGACTTTCTCCATCGCCTCTGCGATCAGGTCGCCGATTTCCTTGTCATTGTTCGCCGAGATGGAACCGACCTGGGCAATTTCCTTGCGCCCAGCGGTCGGAACGGAGATCGTCTTTAGCTCCTCGACGACGGCGGCGACGGCCTTGTCGATGCCGCGCTTGAGCGCCATCGGATTGGCGCCGGCCGTCACGTTCTTCAAGCCTTCGCGGAAGATCGCCTGGGCCAGCACCGGGGCCGTCGTGGTGCCGTCGCCGGCGAGGTCCGACGTCTTGGTCGCGACTTCCTTCACCATCTGCGCGCCCATGTTCTCGAGCGGATCGCTAAGCTCGATTTCCTTGGCAACGGTCACGCCGTCCTTGGTGACGGTCGGCGAGCCGAACTTCTTGTCGATCACGACGTT
>CAZPCC010000230.1:0-23687 GCA_964584905.1 uncultured Gemmatimonadaceae bacterium
GATCTTCTATCCGAGCGAATGCGCGAGTCAGATTGACGGGATTCATATACCAGGAAATAGGAAGTAGGAAATGGGAATTAGAAAGGTGCGCGCCACGGGGAGTAACGTCGGGAGTGCGAGATTCGAAGTGCGTAGGGCGAACGGCAAAGTCAATCGTCAAGTCGGATCCCAGTTCCCCTCATCGTTCCGTTTCGCCGTTTCCCATTTCCCATTTCCCGTTTCCCGTTCATTTAGCGTTGCTCGATATGTCGGATAGGCGCAGCGACCGCGGCAGCGACTCGCGTACACCGTCGAGCAGCAGTAGATCAAGATAGGCAGTGGCGTGAAGCCACGGGAGACCATCGAGCCCCAGCCGTGCAGCCTCGGAAAACAGGGCGGCCGCTCGAATCGTATCCCCGACGATGGCCGCGAGCCGGGCGCGGAAGTGCGCGTGTTCCCCTCGCTCCTGCGGCTCAGCATCGCCGAGCAGCGACTCGGCGCGCGGGTCACCGGCCCGCGCGGCACTCAGCGCCGCCAGGCCGCGGTAATCCAGCCGCTCCGGAAAGTCGCGCCGCAATGCAGCCTGCACTCGAGCGGCTTCTGCCCACTGTTGCCGGTGGTAGAGCACGCTCCCGATCCAGAAGCGGTGCGCGCGATCGTCAGGCACGACAGCCAGTTGCTGCCGCAGCCACTCCTCGGCGCGGGCGAGCATTCGTGTACCGGCATCGCGATGTCCGTGTGCCAGGAGCTCCTCACCGGCGACCGTCAGTGCCGCACCCTGCGACCAGTAAGTAGTGGGGGGCAGCGGCGCGGCGCTGTCGACCAGCGAGTCCACGGTCCCGGCCCGGCCTAACGCACCGAGCGCCCGGGCTTCGAGTACGAGGCCCACGCGACGATCAGGATACCGCTCCCGCAGGGCGCGGGCCGCGATCAATTCCCGCTCGTGCAATCCCATCAAGTGCAGCGCGTGCGCGAGCTGGGTCCAGTAGGAGGACCAGCCCCGCAGCTCGCCGCGATCGGGGTCGATCTGTTCGAGCGCGGCCAGCGCTTCGTCAGGCCGGTCGGTGTCGAGCGCCGTCTGGGCCAGCGCGTACCAGGCCCGCGAGCCCGGAGCCAGCTCCGCCGCACGTCGAATGGAGGCGAGTGCGCGCGTGCCCTCGCCCTGACGAAGGCTGGCAATGAACTCGGCCCAGAACCGGTGATACGGATCGAGGCGCTCCTGCCGGCTCTGAAGGATGGCCAGTACCGAATCGAGCCGGGTGAACTGACCGGTATTCCATAGATCGTTGGTCGCATAGAGGAGCGGCGGAACGAACATCGTGTCGAGCCTGTGCGCCTCCAGAAAAGCCGGCACGGCTGCACCGTACTCCTGCGCGAGATGCAGCTCGATTCCGCGATCGAACTGTCGATAGGCGTCGATGGTCGGAGGCCGGCTGGTTAGGTCGCGGGAAGTGGCGAAGCGGTCGTCCGACTGGATCGCCACCGCGGCCATCAACCGGTCGCGCAGCATCCTGACGGCCACATGAGCCGAGTCGCGAGCGACGACTACCGGCGGCGGGGCGACGATGACCCGCTGCGCGATTGCGTCGGCCACCTCCACCCGGAACGCGAGGGAGTCGCCGACCAGATAGTACGACCCGGTCACCACCGTACCGGCGCCCGATTCCTCTCGCAGCAAGGTCACGGGATTCACCGGCTCGCCGGCCGCACCGCGGCGCTCCAACTCCTCGGAAGCGTGCAGCGCCGAAGGCCAGGGGACGACCGGCACCAGGCCGATGTCCTGCAGCCCCTGGGTGATCCAGTCGCCGGCCATGCGCCCCCATGAATCGAGCGCCGGATCGCCTGTCTCGTTGGCCAGCACCGCGACGGCGATCGGTCCGCTCAGGCGCGTTTCGGCGGATGGCGCCGACGTCGCGTTTGGTGCGCGCCTGACGAGCACCAGCGCGGCCAGCGTCAAAGCAGTCAATCCCGCGACGCCGGCGATCGCCAGTCGCCGTGGCAGAAGTGGGCGCGCCGGGCCACCCTCCGCTATACGCCCGAGCCGGGCGGCCACCTGCTCCGCGCTGGAGGGACGAGACCCGGCATCGCGGGCAAGACACGCGGCGATGAGCGTGGCCAGACCGCGCGGAACGTCGGGCCGGTGGCGGCGAAGTGCGGCACCGCTAGAGCCGCCATCTAAAGACATATCGTCAGGCCGCCGGCCTGCCAGCATCTCGTACGCCAGCAGCCCCCATGCGAAGAGATCGGCGCGGTGATCGACGGTATGACCCTCCTCCAGCTGCTCCGGAGCCATGTACGCGACCGTGCCGACGGCCATGCCCTCCTGCGTAAGGCTCGCATCCTCGAGGAGCGGCGACTGCACCTTGGCCACGCCGAAATCCAGCAGATAGGCGTGCGCACCGGCTACGAGCACGTTCTCCGGCTTTAAATCCCGATGAATCACTCCGGAAGCGTGCGCGTAGGCGAGAGCGCTTGCCACGTCGCGCAACAGAGTGAGTGCTTCCGCCACGGCTAGCTTGCCCTCTCCCTTGAGCCGAGCGCGCAGCGATTCGCCCTCGATGTGCGGCATTACGTAGTACAGCAGTCCATCCGACTCGCCGGAGTCGATGAACGACACGATGTGCGGATGTGCGAGCGTGGCGGCGATGCGCACCTCGCGCAGAAATCGCTCGGCGCCGCCGTAATGCGCCGCCGCCCGCGGATGAAGGACCTTGAGCACCACGCGGCGCGCGTGCTTTCGCTCGCGGGCGAGAAAGACGGTCGCCATGCCGCCGGCACCCAACTCGCTCTCGATCGCATAACGATCTTCGAGCGCGCGTTCGACCCTTCCGCGCAGAGGCTCCGGTGGCGCCAGCGGAGGTTTGTCGAGAATGCCGCCGGGGCCACGGTGCGCCGCCAGCATGCGTGCGACTTCCTCACGGAGCGACGCATCGTCAGGGCAGGCCTGGGCGAGAAACGCGGCGCGTTCCGCCTCGGACAGGTCGAGAGCGCCGTCGAACAGCCGCTCCAGGCGGGTCCAGCGCGGTTCGGTGGCCATCGCGTCAGGCGCCGCGGGCGCGGGCCCACCTCACGATTCAGGCCCTGCCACGGGGTAGATCTCCTTATGCAACCAGGCGCGAGCCTTGATCCAGTCCCGTTGCACCGTGCGCTCGCTCACGTCCAGGACCCCGGCGATCTCTCGCTCGCTCAGTCCACCGAAAAACCGGTACTCGACCACCGTGCGGAGGCGCGGGTCGAGCTCGCTGAGGCGGCCCAGCGCTTCATCGAGTGCGATGAGCTCCTCGGAGGGGACCGTCACCGCGGCATCGGCATCGCCTAGCGTGACGTGCTCCGCGCCGCCACCGCGCTTCTCGGCACGCACTCGCCGGGCGTGATCGACCAGAATCTGACGGATCGCGCGCGCGGCGATGGCAATGAAGTGGGCGCGGCCCTGCCATTCGACGTTGTCCGTGCCGACGAGCTTGAGGAAGGCTTCGTCGACGAGCTCCGTGGCCTGGAGGGTAAGGCCATCGCGCTCGCGCGCGAGCGCCCGGCGCGCGGCAATGCGTAGCTCGTCGTAGACCAGCGGATAGACTTGGTCGAGCGCCTGCCGGTCGCCGCCCTGGAACCGGCGCAGAAGCTCGGTCACTTGTCCAGGATCGCTCATGTTCAGTGGCGCTAGTGGGCCCCGAGGCGCGACGCCTCCGTGTTGCGACAAGCTAGGCCGTGGCAGCGGAAGACGCCATTACCGAGCGCTGAGGCGTCGGTGCGCGACTACGCTTTGTACCGGCAGGCTGAATCAGAGGCGCGGGCGGGAATCGAACCCGCGAATAGCGGTTTTGCAGACCGCTGCCTTACCACTTGGCTACCGCGCCGGAACCGTGAATGATACCGCCCCGATCCACGCCCCTCAAGCCGTACAGCTCATGTACCATGGGAGATGGGCAGGATGTTCATGCCACCAGGCGCGAGCAACAGGCTCCTATTCAACCGCCTAACGGCCAATAAAGGTCCGCCAGCGCGCCACGCATTTCGGGACCGTTTAGAGCCCCGGCCTCCCGCTTCCCTCGTCGCGCACCCCTCACCCCGTTAGTATCATACTTGGCAGACTCTGCCATCGGCGGCGCGTGACTTGCACATTGTTGGGCACGCTCTGGAGTCGTGTACGGCGTATGGGCGCGCACGGGCGCCCCGCCCCGACCGGCTCGGGTTGGAGCTTCGCACGGGAGGATCCATGGAGGAACGCAAGAGCGGCAAGCGCAGGGGATTCGCGGCGATGGATCGCGCGCGCCAGCGCGCAATCGCCAGCGAGGGCGGGCGAGCGGCACACGAGAAGGGAACGGCGCACGAGTTCACCCCAGATGAAGCTCGTCGCGCGGGACGGAAGGGCGGCGTGGCAGTCAGCAGCAATCGCGCTCACATGTCCGAGATCGGGCGGCGGGGGGCGGAAGCGAGAAGGGCAGCGGATGCGGCGCGGATTGGCAACCGTGAGATCGAGGCGCGCTTCTAAGAGCGCGGTCGCTCTCTGGAGAGGCTCGAAACGGCCCGCGCACCGCGCGGGCTGTTTCTCGTTACCCGACTCGATCCCGGATTTCCGGACCCTGCTTCCCACTTCTTATTTCCTGTTCCTGCCCTTCGGTGACCGGCAGATGTCCCATCCGTCTCAAAGGATAGCCCCGGCTTTCCATGGCCATCAATCAAGCGCCTAATGGTTCGCCTATTGCCTTCGCCCCTCGGCCTCGGTAGCGTGCTCAGTCCGGGCGCGTAATCGACATTGCGCTCGAGGCCCGAAGTACTCGCACCTGTGACTCGTGATGATCCGCTCTCTCCAGAGCCGTCCAACGACCGAGAAGACGGCACCTCACTTCGAGAGAGGCTCTCCGTGACGAGTGCGCAGCGCCCCACTCCGATTCGGGTCGGCCGGCCGACGCTCGCGCGAATACCGCGTGAGCAGCCGCTCGTTCAGGCCCCCCCGCCGATCCTGCGCTCCATTCTCTGGACCCCCGAAGGGGGCATGTCGGCAGGAATGGGGGAGCACACAGTCTTCGTCACGCAAGGCGCGCTACGCGAGGTGAGCCGGCACGTATGGTCTCAGCCCAACCAGGAACTGCTCGGCTTCTTGCTAGGCGAAAGGCGGGAGTCCCCCGAAACCGGGGTGCGCTACCTGCACATAAGCGCCACGAGCCGCAGCAGCTACGTCATTCCCGAAGGCTCGGAAGAAGTCATCGCCGAAGTTGCCTGGCATTCCGGCCATCTGGAAGCGCGCCGCCGCAAACTCCAGCTCCTTGGATGGTATCACAGCGCCGCGTTCGTGGGCTCCGCTCCAACACTGCGCGACGTTCACGCGCACGCCGAGCACTTCCCGGATCCATGGCAGGTGGGGCTGATTCTGGCGCCGCGAGCCGACCGCGTGGCGGGTGGCTTCTTCCGCTCTGGCGACCGCGGCGAGTCGGAGCGGTTCCTTCCGTTCTTCGAGGTTGCGGACGACAGCGCACTGCTCCCCGATGGACAAAAGCGGTCGGTCGTGCCGTGGACCAACTACGTCCCGGACGTGCCTCCGGCGCGCGTGACTCAGGTTGCGGTAGCGCGGCCCAAGCTCGGACAGGGCACGATTCAGTTGATCATGCCGCAGCCGCGCGCGGAGGAACAGGCGCGCGGCATTCTCGCCAGGCGACGCGCCGCGAACCGCTTCCGCATGAGCCAGCGGCAGCGCAGGGCTCGCCGGCGCCGAATGCTGATTGCCGCCGCAATGCTGGTGGTTCTCACGGCGGTCACGGTTTGGGCGTTCACAATGCTTGGCTAATCAGTCGTCGGCGCGCGCTCCCCGCAGGGAGCGCGCGCCAGGCACTTCGTCAAACCTGACCCCCGATGAGCGCCGGACTCATTCTGGTACTCGCCGTCGCGGTCGCCTATCTGGCGACTCATGTCGCCTTCGACTGGCTCGCAAGGCGACTGCTGCTCGTGTCGGGCGCCGAGTACCTAATTCTGGGAATATTGCTCGGTCCCAGCGTTTCGGGGGTGCTCTCGGTCGATACGCTGGCAGGCTTTGCGCCGCTGACGACGCTCGCGCTGGGATGGATCGGCGCCATCGTCGGTACGCAATTCTACCTGCCCGGACTGGTCCGCATCTCCGGCGTCATGTACAGGCTCGCGTTCGGCGAGGCACTGGGAACGCTGGCGCTCGTAGCCGGACTGGAGCTGTTGTTGTTCTGGTACGTGTTCGATATCCCTTGGCAGGTGGCGATCGTGCCGGCGGTCGCGCTCGGCGCCATCGCCGCGGTGTCGGCGCCCACCGGCATTGAGGTCGTCGCACGGCGCCTCATGCAGCGCGGACCTGTCGTCAGGCAGCTTCAGGTTGCCACGGCGATCGATGCCCTGGTCGGCATTGCCACGCTCGGCCTTCTCCTGTCGCTGTATCACCCCGGTGAGCTCGCCCCCGGCTACCGCATCACCTCGACGGAATGGGTGGTAATCACGCTCGGAATAGGCATCACCGGCGGAGCACTGTTTCATCTCTTCCTCGGCGAAGACGCGACGGTCGACCGTCTGTTCATTTCGCTCGGTGGAGCGCTGATACTCATATCCGGCGCGGCGGCCTACCTGCACCTCTCGCCGCTTCTCGCTGCTCTGGTATTCGGCGCCACACTCACCAATACGTCAAGGCATCGTGAGATCATTGCGCGCACGCTGTCGAACGCCGAGCGGCCGTTCTACTTCGTGCTGTTGATCGTGGCCGGCGCATCGTGGACGCCGAGCCTGCGGATGTGGGTGCTTCCGGTGGCCGTCTTTCTGGTCGCGCGGGTGATGGGAAAGATCTGGAGCGCGCGCATCGGTGCGTACGCGACCGGCCAGACGGGGGTACTCGGCAAGGACTGGGGGCTGGCGTTGCTAGGGCAGGGAGGGCTCGCGCTTGCACTTGCTCTCGACTACATGAGCCTCGAAGGGGCTGCGCTAGGCAACATCGTCTTCACAGCGGCGATCGCATCGGTGCTGCTCACCGATGTAATGTCGGCTCGCCTTGTCCAGTCGGTGCTGGCGCCTCTGCTGGGCGCACCGCGACGCTCCTCTTCCGCTGCCGCGCTGCCGGAATCCACCTCGGCGGAGGAGCGATAGGTGCGCCGGGCCGCGGTCCTGCTGCTGCTCTTTCTCGGGATGTCGCTCATCATCCCGATCCAGCAGGGCGCACACGGAGCGGGCGCACAATCGCTGCTCATCTTCGGCTTCCTGGTACTCGCGGCATACACGGTCGGCGAGCTGGTCACGCCGCTGACTCTGCCGCGCATCACCGGCTTTCTGCTCGCCGGAATCCTGTTCGGGCCGTCGGTACTGGGGAGTGTGGACGCCAACGTGATTGCCGAGTTGGCGCCGGTGAACCGCCTGGCCATAGCGCTGATCGCCTTTCTAGCGGGGGCGGAGCTTCGCTGGAAGGAACTGCGCGAGAATCTCAAGACGCTGCTGGCGATCCTTACGAGCGAGCTCCTCTTCACGTTCATTGCGATCGTCAGCACGCTGCTCCTGTTCAGGCAGTACGTCCCCTTTTTGGCGGGAACGGAGTTGATCCAGGCCGTCGCCCTGAGCTCTTTGTTCGCGGCGGTGGCCATCGTCCATTCGCCGGCCGTCGTGCTGGCCCTTCTCACCGAGACCGCTGCAAAAGGCCCGGTGACGCGCACGACCCTCAGCATCGTACTCGTCGCCGATGTGGTGGTGGTACTCGCGTTCAGTCTGACGCTGGCGGTCGCGCGCGCTGTCGTTCCGAGCGATACGGCAGCCGCCCTCTCGGCCGGCGCGGTGGCGTGGGAGCTGGGCGGATCGGTGATCGTCGGCGCGTTGCTCGGAGGCGCTGTGGCGCTCTACCTGCGCTTCGTCGAGCGCGAGCTGATCATGTTCGCACTGATCGTGGCGTTCTTCGGCTCGGAGATCGCGCGTCTGGTGCACGTAGAGTCGCTGCTCACGCTGCTCGTGGCGGGCTTTGTCGCGGAGAACACAACGCGGCACGGCGCTGAGGCGCTGCTCAAGGCGATGGAACGCTCGGCGGCGCCAGTATTCGTCGTGTTTTTCGCGCTGGCCGGCGCCAGCATCTCGCTGCAGACGCTGGCGACGATCTGGCCATTGGCGGTTGGCATCGTGATCGTGCGCGCCGCCGGCATCTGGGGAGGCGTGCAGATCGGCGCGCGCTTGGCGCGGGCTTCACCGATGGAGCGTCGCTACACGTGGATGGGGCTGATCGCCCAAGCGGGGGTTGCGATAGGCCTGGTGGCGGTGATCGCCGAGAACTATCCCGAGCGTGGTGCCGCGATGCAGACGCTCATCCTGTCCGTGATTGCGATCAACCAGCTCGTGGGCCCGGTCCTCGGCCGCATGGCGCTGGCGCGCGCGGGCGAGATAGGCCAGGCGGAGGACGCCGCGGAGAGCGAGGACTCGGCGGACGAAGGCGGTACTTCGAAGCGGCAGCCTGAGGCGGTCGCAGAAAGCTGATCTCTGGAGGTGGCGCTAACGTTCCGGCTCCGGGTCGTAGGGCGATGCTACGACGCGTCGGCCAGCCTTAACGCTCAGAAGGTTAAGTCAACAGCATTTGAACCGCAGAGGACGCAGAGGAGCGCAGAGGACCTCACGAGGATTGAGGATGCGGCTCGCTCACTGGGCGAATACAAAAAGGGCGTTCGCTTATCTTTTCTGCAGTTCTCTGCGATCCTCTGCGTTCTCTGCGGTAAAAAATGCGAAACTTTGAACTACAAGTGCCTCTCCTCGGAGGGGTGTGTTCTGCTCTCAGATGAGCTCAGAACAGCGCACGGAGAGAATCCCTGAAGCCTCCGGATGCCTGGAGAGCTACAAAAGCCCTCACCCTTCTATCGCAACTCTCTCGGCCGTCGGCTGCCCACCGGCCTGATACGCGTTCCGCACGTACTGCATCACCATCCGCTGGGTATTGAAGAACGAGCCGTTCAATGCGATGGCGTTGCGCATCACCTCGGCGAACGCGTAAGGCAGGCCGTAGTACAGCGGCAGGATCGTGCGCTCCAGCGTCAGGTAGAGCGCGTTGATGTCGATCGCCGGATCGGTCGGAAGCTCCGGGTCGCCGTCTATCGCCCAACCGGTGACACCCTCGATGTGACCTTCGACCCACCATCCATCGAGCACCGACAGCGACGGCACGCCGTTGAGGGCCGCCTTCATCCCGCTGGTGCCTGACGCCTCGAGTGGGCGAAGTGGCGTGTTGAGCCATACGTCCACGCCCGCGGTCATGAGACCGCCGAGGTTCATGTCGTAGTTCTCGAGGTAGAGAACGGTGACGTCACCATCGAGCGCCTTTGCCGCCGCGAAGATCTTGCCGATCAGCGCCTTTCCCCACTCATCGCGCGGGTGCGCCTTGCCGCCGAAGATGATCTGCAGTGGGCCAACCCGGCGCGCCATTCTCCGCAGCCGCTCGAGGTCCGAGAAGATGAGATCGGCCCGCTTGTACGGCGTCGACCGACGGGCAAAGCCGATCGTGAACGCAGCGGGGTCGAGCACCGTGCCGGTGCGCCGCTCTACCTCGGCGAAGAGTTCATTCTTCGATCGCGCGTGCGCGTCGCGAATATCGTCGAGCGCTATGGATGAGGCATAGCGCAGATAGAAATTGTCCCGGCGCCAGCCGGGACAATGGTGGTCGAACAGGGCCCGAAACGACGGCGATGTCCAGGTGCCGGCGTGCACGCCGTTGGTGACCGCGGTGATCGGAAAACCGGCGAACATCTCCTGTGATACCTGCTGATGACGGAGGGCCACCGCGTTCGCATAACGGGAAAGCCGGAGCGCCAGGTAGGTCATGTTCAACTCATCCCGCTCGATCGCCTTCGCCGCCTCGAGCGTGGCCACTCTTTCGCCGCCGAGCACCGTGCGTGCCAGGTCGAGTGGGAACTTGTCGTGGCCGGCCGGCACCGGTGTATGCGTCGTGAACACGCACTGCCGCCGCACCGCTTCCAGATCCTCTTCCTCCAGATCCCAACGCGTCCGGCCATCGAGCTGCCGCTCGAGCAGCGCAAGCATGATCAGCGCCGCGTGTCCCTCATTGATGTGATGGCAGACGTCGTGCTCGTAGCCGAGCGCGCGAAGCATCGCTGCGCCACCCATGCCGAGCACCACCTCCTGGCAAAGGCGGTAATGCGCGTCGCCGCCGTAGAGCGTGTCGGTGAGCGTCGCATCGTACGGCGAATTCTCGTTCATCGCCGTATCGAGAAGAAAGACAGGCACGACGTGACCGCCGTGCCCCTTTACCTCGTAGCGCCATGCCCGCACGAGCACCTGTCGCCCTTCCACCTCCACGGTGACGAGCGGCCCACATGGCTCGAGCCGCTCCTCGGGATGCCAGGCGGCCGGCGTCTCGGTCTGCTTGCCCTCCCCGTCGAGGTGCTGCACCAGATACCCTCTACGGTGCGCGAGCGTCACGGCGACCATCGGCACGGCCAGATCGGCCGCCGCGCGAATGGTGTCGCCGGCTAGAACGCCGAGTCCGCCGGAGTAAGTCGGGAGCATCTGCTCGAGGCAGATCTCCATGGAGAAGTATGCGACAGTCTGAGGGGAGCCGTTCGAGATCACGATCGATTGGGACATCAGCAGTGAGTCAGGCGCGGAGGGCTAATCGGCCCGCACAAGTACCGCAACCGGCAGGTGGCGCAGCACATCGGAGACCCGCAACCCTGCGGCTGCGGCGTTACGAGCAACCTCAACGCTATGCCCGCTGACCACGCATGTCCAGCGGGAGATCGGCGTGAGGGGTTCTGGAAGAAAGACGCGCGTCTCCCCCCAAATGTCTCCAACTGGCGGCGCCAGGCCTCCGGACAAGGTGCGGGATAGCCGCGTGGCGACCGCGATCGCGGCGTGGCCCGAGAATGCGCGTGCGAAAGCTATCAGATGCTGCGATTGGTCGCCGGCGCTCTCGATCGGCGCGTAGTTCCCCTCGAGGAACAACTCCGGATTGGAGCGTCGCAGCCGGAGCAGCTGCCGGGTCAGATGCATCTTCAGCCGGCCATCCTCCACACCGTGCAGAAGCTCACGAACATAAGCGGCTCGCGCATCGGGTGACGCAGCATCGAACCGGATTTGCAGCTCCTTCAGGAATTCTCTCCTCAGTGCGTAGTCGACCGGACGGCGATTGTCGGGATCGACGAGCGCAAAGCTCCACAGCTCGCCTCCCTGGTATATGTCCGGCACTCCGGGGGTCGACAGGTGAACGACTATTCTCGCGAGTGCATTCCACATTCCCGGGCGCGTCACCTCCCGGGCGAGGCGGGCAACCGACGAAAGGAAGGGCCCTTCGTCGCCGAGCAGCGTCGCCACATAGGCCCGCAAGGCATCTTCGAAGGGTGCACTGGGCTCAATCCAGCTGGTCCGCATCTTTGCCTCGCGCGCCGCCTTGACGATGTATTCCTCCAGCCGCTCCCGGAGTACCTCACGCGCGTCCGAGGACAGAACTGTCTCATCGTCAGGCAGGTCGTGGGGCCAGGTGCCGAGCAGGGCCTGATAGAGGAGATATTCCGTGTTGGAGTCGGGCTCGAAGCGGCCGCGAACCTTGCGGCGTGCTCCCCGCGTCATGCGCTGCCATGCGGCCACGGCTTTGCCCCACTCCTCCGGGATCTCGCTCAACACATCGAGCCGCGCCCGCAGGTCGGCGCTCCGCTTGGTGTCGTGCGTGAAGGTGCACACCATCGAAGTCGGCCATGCGGCACGGCGCTCGGATGCACCCTTGTGCAACCGCCTGACGGCCATGGAGAGGTCACGGTCGGGGGTGCCGCCAACTTCATTGAGCGAAGCGAGCGGCGCATACATGTAGAGCGCAGTGTCCTCGATGCCTTTCGCCATCGCCGGGCTGGTGGTCTGCTGAAAGAGCGCGATCGCACTTCGACGGAGTTGCGCGATGTCTCCCGTATCCGAGGGATCCTCACGCAACAGAACGTCGGTGACGCGCGCGAGCAGCGCAGCATCGACGATTCCCACTTCACGCGCAGTGGCTTCGGCACGCTCGACGAGCGCCCGATCCTCATGAGCAACCGTGCCCCCGGTTAGATAGGACCGGTAGACCGGGAACGCCGCCGTCAACTGCATCATCACGGTGCGCAGTGCTCGCTGGCTGGCGAGAGCGTGCGGATCCCGCCGGCGCAGCACCGGTGCCATGAGGTGTGCGACGCGCCGTATGTCGGCATCGAACGAGTGACGAAGCATGTACTGCTTTGCGTGCCGCGCGACATCCCTGAAGTGGGGACCCCGTTCACCGAGTCCGAGCAGCTCTCGATAGATGTGTTCGATCCGTTCGCTGCCGCGTGCGTCGATGAGCACCGCTTCTATGTCATTGAGCACTTCGTAGCCGGTGGTGCCCGCCACTGGCCAGTCGTCGCGCAGCCGCTCATTATGCTCCAGGATCTTCTCCACATAGATAGGCGGATGAGCGCCTCGCGCCGCTGCGCGCTCATCGAGCGATTCCCGAAGCCGGTGGAGATATCCCGCCGGATCGAACAGCCCGTCGACGTGATCCACCCTGACGCCGTCGAGCAGCCCCTTTTCCACCCATTCCAGAATTAGCGAGTGCGTTGCATCGAAGACCCTCGGGTCTTCCTGCCGCACGGCCGCCAGATCGCTGATCTCGAAGAACCGGCGGTAGTTGATCTGCGTTGCCGCCCGGCGCCAGAACGAGAGCGCATATGGCTGGGCATCGACCAATGCCCGGAGCTTCGCTTGTGCGGCGTCGCCTGACGAAAATGCGTTCACGATCCGCGCCGGGTCCTGCGCCGCTGCCCCGGGGTCGCCACCCGCCGCACCGATCAGATGGAGAAGCGTCGAAGGGTCGATCGGAAACGAGTGGTCGAAGTAGCGAAGGCGGAACTGATCGCTCTCATACGACACGCGAAGCTCATCACGCGAGATAACCGCATCGAGCTCATCGCCCAGAACGGGCAGCATTACACGGCCGTGCAGCGGCCCCGGCGCATTCCAGGCGATGTCGAACCAGTGAGCATATGGCGACCGTGCGCCGAGCCGCAGCACATCATCCCAGTAGCCGTTGAACGGACTCGCCGCCATGTGATTCGGCACTATGTCGAGCAGCCATCCCATCTTCCGGCTGTGCAACGCCTCGACAAGCGAACCTAACGTTTGCTGGTCGCCGAGCTCGGGGTTGAGGCGCGACGGATCGATTACGTCGTAACCGTGCTGGCTACCTGGCTGCGCCGCGAGTACCGGAGACGTGTACGCATGCGAGACGCCGAGCGCCTCCAGATATGGAACGAGCTCCCGGGCGTCGGCGAGGGTGAAGCCGGCGTGAAGCTGCAGTCGGTACGTGCCGGTGAACGGCACCGGAGCGGTCATTTTCGCCGCGCGCCGCAGATGCGAAGCAACCCGCCAGGGTCAGGCTCGCTCATCAGCGCTTCGACGGACATCGCCAGGCGCCGACTCCAGCTCGGGTACGACTCCTGGCTCACGGCCGGCACGTTTACCGGCTCCTGCTCGCCCATGATGTCCTCGAGCGACAGCGCAACCATGAGCGACGGCGTGGCGCAGACGAAGGCATTGACCGCTCCGCAAATGGTCGCGCTGTCGGGCTCGCCCTCGAGCAGCAGCCCTTCGGCCTGGAGCCGGGCCACCAGTGCCGCACGCTCCGCATCGCGGCTTACCATGGCCAGCGCCGCCGCCTCGGGGGTGCACAGGCCAGTGTCCCGGCGCAGCTCGATGTCGCGGCCGGTCAGGAATCCGGCGATTGGCACGTGATCGTGCGTGGCCACCACCGTGAGCGCCAACTCTTCGTAATCGGCTGACGGCGTGAAGCCGACTTCTTCTTCGCGCTCGAAGTACATCACCTTCGTCCCCAGGATGTCCCATTCGCGGAGTGTGGCCGGAACTTCCGGGGGCACTGTTCCCAGATCCTCACCGACGATAATCGCTCCCGCGCGTGTTGCCTCGAGCGCAAGTATTCCCAGAAGATCACGCGTGGGAAACTGGACGTACGCCCCCTCGCTGCCGGGTCGGCCATGAGGAATCCAGAACTGGCGGAACATGCCGAGGATGTGATCGATCCTGAGCGCGCCGCCGTGGCTCAGCCCTTCCCTGAGCACCGCAATCCAGTAGGCATACTTCTGCTCGACCAGGGCATGGGGATTAATTGGAGGTAGCCCCCAATCCTGGCCGTTGTCGCTATACTGATCTGGTGGTGATCCTAAACTGGCGCCATTTATCAATAAAGTTTGGTTTGCCCAAGCGTCGCTGCCGTCACCGGAACTGCCGATCGCGAGATCCTGGTAAAGACCCAGCGAGAGTCCCGCGTCTGTCGCCCCGCGCGCGGCGTGCCTCAGCTGCCGGTCCAACTCGAACTGAAGCCAACGGTGGTAATCCACACGATCCGCATGGCGCTCCCGGAACTCCGCTACCTCCGCAGAGCGCGGATCCCTGAACTCTGCCGGCCAACCCTGCCACGAGCGTTCCCGAGGTGAGCCCCCTAGCGATTCCTCGAGCGCCTGAAAAGTGGCGAAGTCGTCGAGTGCGCCACCCTCGCGGGCCAGGTAGTCTCGAAAGGCGCGCGCTCGCTCGGTACCGCGATCCAGCTGCGTGTTCCGGAACGCACCGTAGAGCGCCTCCAGAACGGCGGACTTGAGCGTCCACACCTTCTCGTAGTCGAGCCAGCGCGCGTCGCGGAGCTCGGCCAGGGTGCGAGCCGTATCCCCGGCTTGGATGAGCGCCCGGGCCGCCGGAGCTTCGGACAGCTCCGGGACGGCGTCGATGTCGATATACAGGGGGTTGCGGTAGATGCGACTCAGCGGGCTGTAGGGACTCACATCACCGCCGGTGTTTCGAAGGGCGTGCAAGGGATTCAGCCCCACGAACGCCGCGCCCTGGGCGGCCGCCCATTCGGCCAGCATCGTCAGGTCGCCGAGATCACCCACCCCCCAGCTTCGGTCGCTCCGCACGGCGTACAGATTCACGGCGAGCCCGAACACCTTGCGGCCACCGAGCCGATCCCGGGGCGACGGGCAGCTCGGCGGCACGACGATGAGGAGCTGCTCGGCGGCGGGATGCCGGCTTTCATAGTGCAGGCGAACCCGGATTGGGTGATATCCCAGCTCGGGCACCACCGGGAGACGCAGCCGCAGTATGCCATGCTCGTCAGGCGTGCCGCGGCCCGCGCGCTCCACGTCTTCGCCCGACTGCATTCGTTGAGCGAGATTCCAACCCACCGCGCCGCCGTGCTTGCCAGGCACTTTTACCTCGATGTGCGTCGCCTCCCCGGCGCGCGCGACGCGCACCGGAGGCATCAGCCGCTCGCTGTCGCGAGCATCCCATGCCTCGAGCGCCTCACGAGCGCGTTGCGGGTTACTGGCATCGAATCCCATCGCGGCGAGGAGAGCGATGCGCGTAGCGTCGGAGGTGTGACGCACATCGCGGCCGCTCTGTTCCACGTAGCTCGGTAGAATGCCCGCGCGCTCGGCGAGCGTGCGGAGCGCGGTCTGCGATTCGCTCATGCGTTGATGCCGCGAATTCAGCGCGCGATACGGCCAGCCGGAGTATCCGGCGCCAGTATGACCGCCGAGAGCGGCGGCAACCGCAGTTCCATGGACTGATCGTAGCCGTGAAGCGGCTCCGCCCTGGTCGTCAGGCGTTCGTCCGTGGGATAGCCGCTTCCCCCGTATCTCTGGTCATCGGTGCAGAGGAGCCGGGTGTACGTCGTAGCTGCGGGCGCGCCGATGCGATAGCCATCGCGCGGCACCGGCGTGAGGTTTAGCGCAACGATCACGTGCGCATCGCCGTCGCGGCGCTCGTAGGCGAGCACCGAATTCTCGCGGTCGTTCACACTGATCCAGCGAAAGCCCGCCGGCTCCGGGTCACCGCGCCACAACGATGGGTACTCGGCGTAGATGCGGCCCAGGTCCTCGAACATGGTGAGCATCTGCCGCCGAATCGGATCTTCGGCGAGATGCCAGTCGAGGCTCTGGTCGTGGTTCCATTCGCGATAGGGCGCGAACTCGGAGCCCATGAACAGGAGGGCCTTTCCCGGCCGGGTGTACTGGTAGGTGAACATCAGGCGCAGGTTGGCGAATTTCTGCCACAAGTCGCCAGGCATCTTCTCGAGCAGCGAGCCCTTGAGGTGTACCACCTCGTCATGCGACAGGGGCATGATGAAGCGCTCGCTATGCTCGTACATCATCGCGAAGGTGAGCTGGTCGTGGTGAAACCGGCGGTGGATGGGGTCGAGCGCGAAGTAGCTCAGCGTATCGTGCATCCATCCCATGTTCCACTTGAACGTGAACCCCAGCCCGCCATCGCGCACGGCGTGGGTCACTCCCGGCCAAGACGTGCTTTCCTCTGCGACGGTAAAGCATCCCGGCGTCTCGGCCCGCACCGTATCGTTCAGCTGTTGCAGAAAGGAAATCGCCTCGAGATTCTCGCGCCCGCCGAACTGGTTGGGCACCCACTCTCCCTCGCGGCGGCTGTAATCGAGATACAGCATCGAAGCGACTGCATCGACGCGCAGGCCGTCTACGTGAAGCTCGTCGAGCCAGTACAGCGCGTTGGAGATGAGGAAGTTGCGTACTTCGGTCCTTCCGAAGTTGAAGATGAGGGTGCCCCAGTCGGGATGCTCACCCTGTCGAGGATCCTCGTGCTCGTAGGTGGCGGTTCCGTCGAACCGGCGAAGCGCGTAGTCGTCCTTGGGGAAGTGCGCGGGCACCCAGTCGACGATGACGCCGATACCGTGCTGGTGACAATAGTCAACGAAGTGGCGAAAGTCGTCAGGCGAGCCATGGCGGGCGGTAGGGGCGAAGTAACCCGAGACCTGATAGCCCCACGACCCGTAGAACGGGTGTTCGGAGACGGGGAGCAGCTCGATGTGCGTGAATCCCAGCCTGGTGCAGTGCGCGACCAGCCGTTCGGCGAGCTCGTGATATGTGAGGAAGCGGTCGCCCTCCTCCGGAACGCGTGCCCATGAGCCGAGATGCACTTCGTAGATGAGCATTGGCTCGCGCGGGTGGTCGCGCTTGGGCCGTTGTGTCATCCACTGGTCGTCGCCCCACTGGTGTTCCGAACGGTAGACGACCGAAGCCGTCTCCGGCGGCATCTCCATGGCGGTGGCGAACGGATCTGTCTTTGTGCGCGGCACGCCCTCGCGAGTGAGGATCTCGTACTTGTATAGGGCACCGGGCGCCACTCCGGGAACGAACAGCTCCCAGACTCCGGAACTCCCCAGCCGCCGCATCGGAAACAGGCGGCCATCCCAACGGCACCAGTCCCCGACGACGCTGACGCGTCGCGCGTTAGGCGCCCAGACGGCGAACGCCGTGCCCGTTTCGCCGTCGACGGTCGCGGGATTGGCGCCAAGCTTCTCCCACAGCCGCCGATGGGTGCCTTCGTTGAACAGGTGGAGATCGACGTCACCTAACGTAGGTTCAAAGCGATACGGATCTCCCCGTTCCCACGTCTGACCGCCCTCGAAATGGAATCGCAGGCGGTAGCGCAGCGGGAACTTGGCCTTGGGCAGCTCGCAGGAGAACAATCCGTCCTTCTCCCGCTCCATTGGCACTGCCTTCCGGCGATCGAACAGGCATTCGGCGGCGGTGGCATCCGGGTGGTAGGCGCGAACAACGAGTCCTCGTCCGCCGGGCGCCGGCTGGGCGCCGAGTATGCTGTGCGGATCGTCGTGGTCGCCGGCGATCAGCCGGTCGATCGTGCTGGTATCAAGTAGAGTCATTTGGATACTGCTCCCGCCAGATCCGTTCCGGCGCGCGCAACGGTCGCCGTACTGTCGCGGGACGCGCGGCGTTCGCTGCTGAACCGCAGCAGCATCAGGGCGTGCGGCGCCAGCGTGACTTCCTTTGCCGCGGTGTGGCCGCCGAGCTGCTGGGATGACACGGAGGTGTCGATGAGGGGTAGCCACTGTCCCGGCTCGTCGCGCCTGGGAAGCCGGAAGTGCACCTGATGTGGTCCGCCATTGAGCAGCATCAGCATCGTATCGCCTTTCACCGGCCGGCCGCGCGCGTCCATCTCGTCGGTCGCATCTCCGGCGATGAGCATGCCGATCGCATGAGCAGCGGCATCACGCCAGTCGGCACCTGCCATCTCTCCGCCACCGGGCGCGATCCACGTCAGATCCTTGTTGCCGCTGTCATCGATCGCCTGCCCGCGGAAGAAATGGCGCCGCCGCAAGGTAGGACTCGACTGCCGTACCGCGATGACGTGCCGCGTGAAGTCGAGCAGGGCCTTGCGCGGCTCATCGAGGTCCCAGTCGACCCAGCTGATCTCGTTGTCCTGGGCGTAGGCGTTGTTGTTGCCGCACTGTGTCCGGGAAATCTCGTCCCCATGCGACAGCATCGGAATGCCTTGCGACAGCAGCAGTGTCGCAATGAAGTTGCGTTTAATCCGTTCACGCAGCTCCATCACAGCCGGATCATCGGTCGGACCTTCGACGCCCCAGTTGCGGCTGATGTTGTCGTCACTTCCATCCCGGCTCTGTTCCCCATTGGCTTCGTTATGCTTCTCCTCGTAGCTGACGAGGTCGTGCAGCGTGAAGCCATCGTGCGCGGTAACGAAGTTGATGCTGGCATAGACCGCACGTTCGCTCCACTTGTAGAGGTCGCTGCTTCCGGCCAAACGGCTGGCCAGATCGGGAATCACGCCCGGCAAGCCCTTCCAGAACTCCCGCACCGTATCGCGATACTTGCCGTTCCATTCGGCCCAGCCGACGGGAAAGTTCCCCACCTGGTAACCGCCCGGTCCCACGTCCCAGGGCTCGGCGATGAGCTTCACCTGCGACAACACCGGATCCTGCTGGATGATGTCGAAGAAAGTGCCTAACCGGTTCACCTCGTACAGCTCGCGGGCCAGCACCGGGGCAAGGTCGAAGCGGAAGCCGTCGACGTGCATTTCGACCACCCAGTAGCGCAGGCTGTCCATGATCAGCTGGATGGTGCGCGGATGAAGCATGTTGAGGCTGTTGCCGCACCCGGTAAAATCGGTATAGTAGCGCGGGTTGTCAGGCTCCAACCGGTAGTACGCAGTGTTGTCAATCCCGCGCAGTGATAGTGTCGGGCCGAGATGATTGCCCTCTCCAGTGTGGTTGTAGACCACGTCGAGAATCACCTCGATGCCGGCGGCGTGCAGCTTCTTCACCATCGTCTTGAATTCGTACACCTGGCTCGCCAGGCCGCCAGTCGAATAGCGCACGTCCGGTGCGAGAAAGCCAATTGAGTTATAGCCCCAATAGTTCGTAAGTCCGAGCTCGGCCAGGTGCCGGTCCACGATGAAGTGATGAACGGGTAGAAGCTCGACAGCCGTCACGCCGAGCGAGAGGAAGTGGTCGATCATCGGTTCGGACGAGAGCCCGAGATACGTGCCGCGCAAACGCTCGGGCACGTCCGGATGCTGCACGGTCATTCCTTTTACGTGCGTCTCGTAGATGATCGTCCGGTTCCACGGCACGCGCGGGTGCCGGTCGTCACCCCACGTGAATGCGGGATCGACCACAATGCACTTTGGAATCCCGGCCGCGCTGTTCTGATGGTTGATCTCCAGATCCTGTTTCGGGCTGCCGATCTTGTACGCGAACAGCGCGTCGCTCCACTGAATGGTGCCGCTGATCGCCTTGGCGTACGGATCGATCAGGAGCTGCGCCGGATTGAACCGAAATCCGCGATGCGGATCGTATGGTCCGTGCACCCGGTAGCCGTAGAGCTGTCCGGGACGCACATCGGGCAAATAGCAGTGAAAGATCTGGTCGGTACGCTCGGGCATTCGGATGCGCTCGGTTTCCGACCCACTCTCACCCCGCTCGAACAGACACAGATCGACCGCCGTGCCGTGCTGGGAAAAGAGCGCGAAGTTCACGCCCTCCCCATCCCAGGTCGCACCCAACGGATACGGCTGGCCCGGCCAGACGCGCGTGCTCATGCGTGCTCCCCGAACAGCTCCGCCGCGTAAGGCGCGAGGCGCGCCATCGCTTCACCACCCGGTCCCTTCTCCAGTCCGCTGTCCTTACCGCTTCCACCAAACGCGGCCTCCTCCGTCGACAACAGCGTCGTCCAGCTACCCTCCCCGACAGGCACCAGACGGGAGGCCCCGGCCATGTTGAACGCAGCGACCAGCGCCCGCGCGCCAGGCGTCGTCAGGCGCATGCGAATCCAGTTCTCACCCGGCTCGGTATCGACTCGAACCTCGGCCACGCCCGGACGCAGCACGGGCTCCGTCCGTCGCAGACGCAGCAGTCGCTGATACAGCGAGAGCAGTTGCGCGTGCGTACCGGTGCCCGCCACCGACGGATCGAGTGTGCTGCGCTCGAAAGTTGCCTCGGCCTGCGGGTCCGGCACCTCGGCATCCCAGCCGAAGGCGGCGAACTCGCGCCGCCGTCCATCGCGCACCGCGCGCACCAGCTCGGGATCGCCGTGGCTCACGAAGTACTGGAACGGCCGGCGCTCGCCATATTCCTCGCCCATGAACAGCAGCGGCACGAATGGCGACAGCAGCAGCAGCGCCGCCGCCAGCTTGCGCTGCTCGAAGGTGACGAGCGTGTCGAGCCTGTCACCCATCGCGCGGTTGCCGACCTGATCGTGGTTCTGAATGCACACCACGAACCGATGGAAGGGTACGTCGTCCGCCCGCGCTCCATGGCGCCGGCGGCGGTACTCCGAGCGCTGCCCGGCGTAGACGAACGAATGTCTCAACGCTGCCGCCACGGCTTCCACTCCGCCGAAATCGGCGTAATAGCCGTTGCGCTCCCCCGTCAGCGCCGAGTGCACGGCGTGGTGAAAGTCGTCGCTCCACTGACCGTCGCACCCGTATCCCTCGATAGGCGCCTGGCGCACGATCCGCGGGTCGTTCATGTCGCTCTCTGCAATCACCAGCGTCCTCCGCCCCAGCGAGGTGCCCAGCTCATGAACGGCATCGGAAACGTCTCGAAGCAAATGACGCGCACCAAAGTCGTAGATCGCGTGCACGGCGTCGAGCCGGAGCCCATCGCAGTGGTACTCATCTATCCACATGCGCGCGTTGTCGACCACGTACTGCCGAACCGGCTCGCTATCCGCGCCGTCGTAGTTGACTGCGCGCCCCCATGGTGTGGTGTACGTGTCGGTGAAGTACGGACCGAAATCATCCAGGTAATTCCCCTCGGGTCCAAAATGGTTGTACACGACATCCATGATCACCGCCATTCCAAGTGCGTGAGCGGCGTCGACGAGCCGTCGCAGGCCGTCGGGCCCGCCGTACGCTTCGTGGACGGCGTACAGGAGGACACCGTCGTAACCCCAGTTCCGCGAGCCCGGAAAGGCCGCCACCGGCATGATCTCGATCGCGGTTATGCCGAGCTCACGCAGTCGCCGCAGCTCTCGAATGGCGCCGTCGAACGTTCGCTCGGCAGTGAAGGTGCCGATGTGAATTTCGTAGATCACCAGGTCGGCCATGTCGAGACCGCGCCACCCCGAGTCGGTCCAGCTGAACGCCGATGGATCGACGACGGCGGATGGCTCGTGCACGCCGTTAGGCTGGCGCCGGCTTACCGGGTCGGGACGTACGACTCCATTCGACAGCACGAATCCATAACGTGCGCCCGGCGGTACGTCGGCCACGTGCGCGACCCAGTCGTCACCGTCGCGTTTCATCGGATGCTCCTGCCACACACTGCCGCGGGAAACGCGGACCGCCATGCGATCCTGCCTGGGCGCCCACACGCGGAACTCCGCACCGCCCCCGGAACGGACGGTAGCTCCGCGAGTCACCGAATCCTGCACCACGCTTTCCACGAACATCCCCCTCCCCATGCTTCAGTTACAGCAGCTTGGCGATCCCGCGCAGCGGAATCCACGTCCATGCCGGCCGATTGTCGAGCTCGTAGCCTAACTCGTAGAACAGCTTCTCCGCCTCGAGCAGCTCCAGAAGCGCAGCCGTGCCGTCGGCGGTGGCCGGAAGCAGAGCATCCGCTCCCGCACCCGCACCGTCGAGGTATCCGCTCATGAAATGCTGACGCACTTCCCGCTCCCAGCGTGCGGCGCGGATCTCCACCCTGGGATCGCGCCCGACACCACCGGTGTTCATCGCGCCCGTCGCCGCCGCATAGGCGAAGGAGCGCATCATGCCCGCGACATCGCGCAGAGGACTGTGCCGGGCGCGGCGCGCTTCGAGCGGACGGGCCGGCTCGCCCTCGAAGTCGATGATCATCCATCCACCCTCGCGCGTACGCAGCACCTGTCCCAGATGGTAGTCGCCGTGATGGCGGATCCGCATGCCGGGGTCACCCGAATCGATCACCCGGTCGGCAAGCCCACGCATGTGGTTCTCGAGCTCCTCACGCCGCTTGACGAGCGCGCGCGCATGAGCCTGCGATTGACCTTCCAGCGCATCTACTCGTGCAGCGAGTATCGTCATGCCGTCGGCGAGCAGCGCCAGTGCGTTCTCGGTCCACCGCTCCACATCCTCGTCGGTGGCGAACGCCGGCGCGAATTCCGGGTCGTTTTCGTCGGAGGAGAGCGCCTCGTGCAGCGCCCGCGTTACTACACCGAGCTCGCGGGCATCGCTGGCGAACGCACCTGCGCCCTCTGCCTCTTCCTCGGCGCCGAGATAGGCGTTGACGCGTGCCACCGCGTACTCCCAGGCATCCTGCGACTCGGGCTGGAACCGGCTCAACATGCCGGCAACGCTCCGGCCATTCGAATCTTCGAGGTGCATGACGCCTAGCAAGTGCGGCGTGTTGCGAAAGCCGGTGCGGGTTGAGAGAAAGCGCGAGATCTCCACATCCGGATTCTCACCGGGCTCCAGCCGCCGGAACAATTTGCAGATCGCATGCCCGCCGTAGATGATCGACGTATTACTCTGTTCGGCGCCTACGATGCGCGATTCGTCAGGCAGCTCCATTCCGGGGTCGCCGACCCGCTCGATGCGCCACGTCCGTCCCGCTGCGGTGAACTCCGCTCCCGTTCGGAATGCCGCCCCGAGCCCCCGACGGAACGCCGGTACCAGCGTCGCATCGATCACTGCCTGGGTCTGCGATCCCCCCGAATCGACCAACGCGAGCGCCTGCTCGGCCAGCGGGTCGGTGGCCTGAACGGTCGCCACCGGCAGTTGGTAGCGCAGCACGGTGCCGTCCTCCAGCTCCAGGCGCAGCAGCGCGATCGCATAGCGCTCCCGCGGCGCCGAGTCCCATGTCACCGGAATCGCCGCCTCTACCTCGACCGACCGCATCGCTCGCCCCTTGGCTCCGAACCAGCGTCGCCCACCGAGATACGTGCGCAGCGCATTGGACTCGAGCAAGCCGAGCGTTGCTGCCGAGAGTACCTGGGCGGGATCGGAGGCGTGCAGCACGGGCACTAACACCGCCATCATTTGGGCGGGACCTCGTCAGGCCTTACCAGGCGGAACCAGTAGAACGTGTGCGGCCCGAGCGTCAGGAAGTAGGGTGCATCGGTGATGATGGGGAACGGCACCTTTCCGAACATCTCCTCGAGACGCCACCCGCTGAACCGCTCCAGGCTCAGCTCCGTCGGCTGCACGAATCGCGACAGATTGTTCACGCACAGGATCGTATCGTCCTCGTGCTGGCGGATGAATGCCAGTATCGAGCGGTTCTCCGGAATCAGGAACTCGAACGTTCCGCGGCCGAAGGCCTTCGACGTCCGCCTGACGCCAATGATCCTCCGCATCCAGCGCAACAGCGATGTCTGCGTCCGCTCGGCCGAATGCACGTTCACGTTGTAGTAACCGTAGGGCGGATCGACGATGACCGGAGCGAA
>CAZPCC010000231.1:0-1653 GCA_964584905.1 uncultured Gemmatimonadaceae bacterium
GCTCCGCTCCGCCGCAGGACGACCATCTCCTCGGCACTGACACCGGTATGCACGTCGACCTCGTTGGATTCACTGTTTCCTGATCCTGCCCCGCGGCTCATCCTCAGAGTCTCCCATGCGACTCCGTCCGCATCTTCGGTATTTGTTCGGTATACTGCATTCGCCGGTGGCTGCGCGCAAGAGCGTCGACAGAAGCCGTCCAGTGTCTGAACATACGACGAATGGGACCCCCCGAATTAGACATCCCCTCGCGATCCGCACCCCAAGCCGACGCTGCGGGCGTGACGACGCGAGGAGTCTAGTTGTTCAAGTGCACTTTAAGTCAAGAGGCCGGGAAGGGCGGGTCGGCGATCCAGTAGCGGGGTCCGGCGCCGTGACTGGCTGCCTGATCGCGCGGGTTGGCAAACGCACAGCGGTCCAGCGACAGGCAGCCGCACCCGATGCACTGATCGAGACCGCGCTTCAGGCGTTCGAGCTCGGCAATTCGCTGATCGATGCGGGTGGTCCACGTCGCGGAGAGGCGGGACCACTCGTCGCCGGTCGGCGCACGATTGCCGGGGAGTCTTGCGAGCTCGCCTGCAATCTCCTCGAGGCTCAGGCCGATGCGTTGAGCGAACACGATGAAGGCGACGCGGCGGAGGACCGCTCGTGGATAGCAGCGGTGACCGGAGGGCGCGCGCTCGGCGGCGATGAGGCCGCGCTGCTCGTAGTAACGGAGTGCCGACGCCGCGATGCCGCTGCGGGCGGCGACCTCGCCGATTCTCATGAGATCATGCATAGGAACCTGTAGTGTGGAGCGCGAAACCTGTCTCCGCGGCGGGACCGGCATACGTCGCGCAGTCGGTCGTCAGACGTCTATGCGGCGGCCATCGAAGCCGAACATCTCGACGCGGCGCGACTCGACGTGCATCTGGAGCTTCCGACGCACGAGGCGCCTGATCATCGATCGAGTTGCCGGCAGGAGCAGGGCGAGGCCGAAGAGGTCGGTGAGTATGCCCGGCGTGAGGAGCACGACACCGCCGACCAGGACCAGCATTCCGTCCAGCATGTGATCGACGGGCATGCGCCCGGCCTGGACCTCGGTCCTGATCTGGTGGAACACCCTGACGCCCGCCGCGCGGGCCAGCGCAGCACCGGCGATGCCCGTGATCACCACCAGGCCCATGGTTGGCCAGAATCCCATCAGGGACCCGAGCCATACGAGCAGCGCAAGCTCGGCGATGGGGATCGTAATGAAGAGCAGCGCGAGCCTGGCGAACATCTGATTCGTCCGGTCCGGAGATGACGCAGCGTGCAGGTTGCACGGCCGCGTGCACCCTGTCACGGGGTGCGTCAGTTGGGGTACCCGCCAGTCCGCGTGAGGTGCGGACCGGTCGAAACAGAAGCGGCTGACCGGGGCCATGATCCGGGGCTTGCTGTGGAGCGCCGGCTCGTGAATGTTCCCCGCGACATTCACACCCTCACACGGAGCATTCCCCATGCGAACGATCATCCCATCCGTCCTGGCGTTCACGCTGGCTGGTGCCGCCGCTGACACACCTGTCGACGCACACGCACTGGTAAGTGCGGCCGTTGCGCAGCGGCCCGCCACAATGAGTGCGCTCCTGCGCGACATCGCGGGCGTCGAGGAGAAGCTGATGACGCTCGGCGAGG
>CAZPCC010000232.1:0-3906 GCA_964584905.1 uncultured Gemmatimonadaceae bacterium
GGCCTCGCCGACCTCCGCGGCGATGGCCCGTTTGCGCTCTCCCTCGATGGCCGAGACCTCGTCGTAATTCGTACACCGGCCGGCTTCAAGGCCTACGAAGGACGTTGCCCGCACCAGGGTGCCTTGCTAGGCGAGGGTGAGCTCGAAGGCACCAACCTGGTCTGCCGCAACCACCGCTGGCGTTTCTCGGCCGAGACTGGACGACGCCTCGGTGGCCCGCAGTGCCTCACCGCCTGCCCGGTCGAGCGACGGGGCGAGGAATTGTGGGTCGATACCTCTCCGCTCGTTCACGATAGGCAGCCGGCGGAGAGTTTCGCAATTCGCCCTTCGCAGTTGGTCTCGCTCGACGACCTGCCTCACAAGCCCAACTTCCCCCTCCTCGGCAACGTCCACCAGCTCCAGCTCGGCCGCCTTCACGAAATCCTCGAGCAGTGGGCGCACGACTTCGGAGGCCCGTTCACCTATCGAGTGGGCATCCACCGCGTGTTGGCGCTGTCCGATCCGGCGCACAACGAGCAGGTGCTGCGCGCACGGCCGGAGACCTTTCGCCGGGCATCGACGCTCGAGCCGATCTTCCGTGAGATCGGGGTCGCCGGACTCTTCTCGGCCGAGGGCGGCGAGTGGCGCGGCCAGCGCAAGCTCTCGATGCAGGCACTGTCGCACCGGCACCTGCGCGGCTTTTACCCTACGCTGGCAAGCATCATGGTGCGGCTCCGTGAGCGCTGGGTCGGCAAGGCGCGGGCGGGCGCGGTGCTCGACATCGCCGATGAGTTGAAACGGTTCACGGTGGACAGCACGACGTTATTGGTGTTAGGCCACGACGTGAACACGATCGGCAAGGACGACGACGTGATCCAGCGCAAGCTCGAGCACGTTTTCCCGGCACTCAGCCGCCGGCTCTTCGCGATATTCCCCACCTGGCGTTGGTTCAGAACGCCGAACGATCGCAAACTCGACCGCGCCGTCGCCGAGCTGCGGGTGTGGCTGCGGCATCTGCTCGAGGACGCGCGTGTCCGGCTGGCAGCGAATCCGGCGCGCGCCGCGCAACCGGAGAACTTTCTGGAGTCGATGATTACCGCGCGCGACGCGGAGGGACGGCCGTTCCCCGACGAAGTGATATTCGGCAATCTGCTTACAATGCTCCTTGCCGGAGAAGACACCACCGCCTACACGCTCGCCTGGGCGGTCCATCATCTGTGCGATGCTCCGGACGCGTCAGCGCGGCTGCGCGAGGAGGCCGATGCTACGTTAGGCAGCGAGGCCGCACCGGGCGACATTGAAGCGGTGAATCGCCTTACGTACGCCGGTGCGGTCGCGAATGAGACGATGCGTCTCCGTCCGGTCGCACCGCTGCTCCTGTTCGAGGCGAATCACGATTCGGTGGTGGGCGGCATCTCGGTCCCCAAGGGGCAGTGGCTGATGCTGCTCACCCGTCCTCCCGCGGTCGATCGTGCGAACTTCGGAGATCCCGACGTTTTTCGTCCGGAACGTTGGCTGGACCTGGGCGCAACCGGCGGCGCTCACGATCCGTCGGCTCACATGCCCTTTGGTTCCGGTCCGCGCATCTGCCCGGGGCGTTCGCTCGCGCTGACGGAGATGAAGATGCTGCTGGCGATGCTCTACGGAGCTTTCGATGTGGAGCGGGTCGGCGACGGGGAGGCGGTGCGAGAGGCGTTCTCGTTCACCATGTCACCCATCGGGCTCAGGGTGCGCCTTCGTAGGCGTTCGTAGGCCGCGCCGCGCTGCCCGCCCAAGGCAGCCACTATCACAAACTCAGGTTGCGGCCCCCCAGGAAGTGACGCTTTAACTCCCCTCCTGTCCTCTCCACAGACGGCGCCGCGGTTGTGACGCGCCCGCCCTAACCGATTGACGTGCTGGACCCACCGGAAAACACATGAGCTTGCGACGATTGGCGGTTCTGGCCGCCGTAACTGCGCTCTGGGCATGCAGCGATTCGACCGGCGCCAAGGTGCAGCGCAACGAGTCCGATCTGGGCTTCCTGCGGACCTCGCCGGGCGCGCCTCCGCTCGTACGGACCTCGGACAGCTTCTGGGCAGTCCGTGGCGAGGAGCGGCAGCTGCGGATCGCGCACCGGCCACGCTCGGGCATGGCGGATTCCACCGACTTACTGCGGCTGCGCATTCGAGCGGGATCGCTCGTCAGTCTTCCCGGCGGATTGCCCCTTGCCGTAGGCGATTCGCTGCTGATCACCGTCAATGTGGTCGACGTGGGGCGGGTGATGGTGGAACTGCAGCCAGCCGGCCTCCAGTTCGCGCCCGGCGAGCCGGCGGAACTAGAGATGCGCTACGGCGAAGCGGATACGGATTACAACAATGACGGGAGCGTCGATGACGACGATGCTGCCATTGAGCAGCGCCTGCGCATCTGGCGGCAGGGGAAGCCCGGCGAAAAATGGATTGAGGTCGGAGGCAGCCTTAACCTCGATTCCGCCGCGGTGACGGCGGATCTCAACGGCTTCTCCCGGTACGCCGTTGCCTACTGACGTCTGTTGGCAGGCGCGCCTGCCGCGGCACTCGCGCCAGCTCCGCGCCCGATCAGAACGAGTCGACTGCTCGATAGGCAGCGATCACCGCCGCCTCTCCCTCCTTGCCGTCCATGGAATTCCCGTGCTCCATGCCGAGCACGCCATCGTAAGCCTTGCCGTGGATGTGCCTGAACACATTCCGGTAGTTGATCTCGCCGGTCGTAGGCTCGTTACGGCCCGGATTGTCGCCTATCTGAAAGTAGGCGATCTCGTCCCACGCAAGATCCATGTTGGGGATGAGGTTCCCTTCGGTGATCTGCTGGTGGTAGATGTCGAACAGGATCTTGCACGCGGGTGAGTCAACTGCCTTGCAGATCAGGTAGGCCTGCGGAATCCTGGTCAGGAACATCCCGGGATGGTCGCGCCACGGGTTGAGCGGCTCCAGCACCATGATGAGCCCGTGCGGCTCGAAGATCTCAGCCGCGCGGCGCAGGCTCTCGACCGCGTTCGCCGTCTGGTAGTCCATCTCCAGGCGCGGATGAAGATCGCCCATAACGACTGTCATCCACCTGGCGCCGACGCGCTTCGCCACCTCGACCGATGTACGGCAGTCGGCGAGGAACTTGTCACGCATGGCCGAGTCGCCCTTTGTGAAGCTCGGCTGGCCAAAGCCATTGGAGTTGGCGACGAACACCCCCATGTGCATGCCGTGGCGCCGGAGCGCGCCTGCAATCCTCTCCTGCTCGGCCACCGGCCGCTCGCGCATGCCGTTGTCCTCGAACGCGGTGAATCCGGTTTCGGCCATGAAGTCGATCTGCGACACCACGTCTTCGCCGCCGTGATGCCGGAACATGCCGGCGTGCGGCGCATAACGAAGCTTGAATGGCTGGCGCGGGCTGAGGGGCACCGGCTCCTCCGCCGTAACTACCCGGCCGAGCCGGGCCGAGGCGGCTCCGGCCGCCGCCGTCGCGCCCTGCCTGAGAAACTCCCGCCGCTCGATGGCCATGCGATTTCTCTCCGAGACGTGACGCGTTCGACGACTTCCCCCGCGAGTGTTAGCTCATGATTTCGGGAATCGGGAAATGGGAAATGTGAGGGCAGGGGAACCGTTTCCCTTTCCCATTTCCCGCTCCTTCATTCACCCGACTGACCAGTTGCCCTACCCGCGGATCATGCTCGCCCGGCGAATCCTCGTCAAGGAACCTCCAGGGGGGCTCGGGTTCGCGAGGAAGTCCGCGCGGAAACCTCGACTACCCGACCGGCGTAGGGTGCGCAGATCAAGGCCGGATTTGACCCCAGAGGCTCTCGAGAGGAATCATGCGCAGCATCAAGTTCGCGTTTCGCACCCTTTTCAAGACCCCGTTCGTCACCGCGGTAGCGATTCTGTCGCTCGCACTCGGCATCGGGGCCAACGCGGCGAT
>CAZPCC010000233.1:0-2786 GCA_964584905.1 uncultured Gemmatimonadaceae bacterium
GTGCTCGATCGCGAAGACAAGGTGACGCGGTTCGTGAAATTCCACATTCGTGCCGAGCTCGATGTTCCTGCGGGCACGGAGGAATCCCGTGCGAATCGCCTGCTCGAGAAAGCCGAGCAGAACTGCCTGATCACACGTTCGCTCACGGCGTCCGCCAGCCTGGAAGCAAAGGTTCGGGTAGCGGGATAAGCTTCACTCTGGCTTGCCAGTGGTGACCCGTACAAAAGAGTACTTCGGCAAGGTGCATCGAATGATCAGGAAACCAGAACAATCCCGGCAATCGTGGCCGGTAATCCGCTACCGCGACTGGCACGAGACTTGCTCGGCGCTGCACCTCTGGACTCAGATCGTCGGCAAGTACCGCCTCGCGCATACGCCGTGGGTCAATCACTCGTGGCATGCGACCCTCTACGTGACACCGCGCGGCCTGACGACCGGGCTGGTGCCGGATGCCGGTGGCATTACGCTGGATTTCGATTTCTTCGACCGGCGGCTGGTGGCGCGGTCGGCGAGCGGTGCGGCCGGCGGCTTCGCGCTCGAGTCGATGAGTGTTGCCGCTTTTTTCGATCGCACGAAAGAGGCGATCGCCGGCGTCGGCGGTACGGCAACTATTAACGGAGTACCGAGCGAAATTCCGGAACCGATTCCTTTTGCGCGGGATACGCAGCCCCGGCCTTACGACGCTGATGCCGTTGCGCGATATCACCAGGCGCTGCTGCGGATGGACCCTGTCTTCCGGCAATTTCGCACCTCCTTTCTCGGCAAGGTGAGCCCGGTGCACCTGTTCTGGGGTGCGCTCGACCTGGCGGTCACGCGCTTTTCCGGGCGTCGCGCGCCGCTCCATCCCGGCGGCATTCCCAGCCTGCCGGATGCGGTGACCCGGGAAGCCTACAGTCACGAAGTGTCGTCCGCCGGTTTCTGGCCGGGCGGCAGCGGTGCGGAGGATGCGATGTTCTATTCGTATGCCTGGCCGGAACCGGCGGGATTCCGGGAGGCGCTGGTCGAACCCGGGGACGCGCGTTTTGACGCAGCGCTCGGGGAGTTTCTGCTGCCGTACGAGGCCGTTCGCGCCTCCGCCGATCCGGAAGCGCAATTGCTGCGGTTCCTGCGCACGTCCTACGAGGCCGCAGCCGGTTGCGGGAACTGGGACCGCGCTGCGCTGGACTGCGAGCCGGGACGCCCGCGTGTGCCGCGTGCCTGAGCTCCCGAGACTGCGGACCGTCCTGCTGGCGCCACTGGTTGTGGTCGCGCTCGCCTGGGCCGCGATTGCGATCTATGTCGCTACGCAGGGCGAGGCCGTGCCGGAACCGGCGGCCGTGCGGGCGCCGCTGGCCACGCTCGCCATCCTCGGCGCCAGCGGCACGGCCGGGGACGGCATCCTCGAGGCAGCGCTCGCCGATCCCGATGTCGGGACAATCCGCGTTGTCACGCGGCGAATTACGCCGCGCATGGAGGAAGGCATCGCGGCCGGCAAGGTCGAAGTCACGATTCACAGGGATTACCTCGACTACGCCGCCGTTCGCGAGCAACTCACGGACGTCGACGCTGTCTTCTGGGCGATCGGCTTAAGCTCGTTCGGCGTCGATGAGGAGAGCTACCGCGAGATTCACGTCGCGTTTCCGCGGCAATTCGTCAAGGAGTGGCTGAGCGTCACCGACCGGACCGCTATCTCGTTTCACTACGTCAGCTCGAGCGACATCTCGGCAGACTCGCGGATGATGTGGGCCCGCGTGAAAGTCGAGGCCGAGAACGCGCTGTTCGACCTCGCACGCGGCACGCGCTTGCGGGTCATCGCCTATCGGCCGGACTACATTCGACCGACAGCGGCCGAGAGACACCTCGGGCAGAACCTGCTGTACTGGGTATTCGCCTCGGTCGGCGCCGCCGTCGAGGCGACGCAGATCGGCCGCGCCATGCTCGAGGTTGCCGCACGCGGAGATGAGTTCGAAAACGGGGACAAGCTGGGCACGCGCCGAATCATCCGCTACAGCGATGCGTATCGCTTATCGCAACCGAACTCCTGAGTGTTTCTGCTTGCGTATGTACGCGGCTAATTGGCTGGCGGCATGCCGGACGGCTTCGGCCGGTACGGTTTCCGGTTCACGCTCAATCCACTTGTAGAGACCTTTTGCCGAGAGTACCCACACCGCCGATTCCCGAGCGGCGTCGGACTGTTTCACGTACCAACCGGGAAATACGACGAGTGGCCGCACCGCGAGCTGACGCCCGGTGATTTCCTTGAGCAGCCGTTTGAGATGCGCCGCCTGGGCCCGGGCCTGGATGATGGGCGCGGAATCGGCGGGGCTTCCGTTCAGGGAGACGGTCTCGCCGTCGTACAGAATCGTGCATTGTCCTTTCGCGGGTTTGCTCCGGGTTTTTGTCTCGATCGTGTAAATGCCGCGCGTTGAAATAATGACGTGATCGATGTTGCCGCCTTCGCCCGGCACGTCGTGATACACCCGATAGCCGAACACGCGCAGACGGTCGAGGTACTCGCCGACGGCTCGCTCACCTTTGTAACCCGAGTGCAGATACTTCAGTCGTCGCAGCAAAGGAAACGAGCGCGCCAATCCGTACAACGTTATCAGCCCGGCAAATACGGTGAGATAAAGCGGATCGGGCTTTACGCCGCGAAACATCCACATCCATTCGAAGCCCGCGACGAGCCAAAGGACGAGAATGATGGTGCCGAGCGGAAAAAGCTTGTCGAACAGCAGATCGTTCTGCTGCTCGCGAATCGACTGTCCCGGCTGCCGAAGTGGATTTGCCTTTATCGGCGACTTGAG
>CAZPCC010000234.1:0-1760 GCA_964584905.1 uncultured Gemmatimonadaceae bacterium
GATCGCCGGGCTGATAGACCAGCGCGTCCTCGCCCGTGCTTTCCGTGTTGCCCTTGACCGTGGCCGACAGGCTGAAGGTCGGCTCGTCGGAGATCTGGCGCGTGCGCATCTGCACGACGCCGCCCGAGAAGTCGCCGGGCAAATCGGGCGAATAGGTCTTCTGGATGTCCACCGATTCGAGCACGCCGGTGGGAAACAGGTCGAGCGGAATGACGCGCCGGGTGGGATCGGGACTCGGCAGGCTGGCGCCGTTGAACGTCGTATTCGAATAGCGCTCGCCGAGGCCGCGCACATAGACGAACTGGTCGTTGACCACGGTCAGGCCGGTCACCCGCTTCAGGGCATCGACCGCGTTGGTGTCGCCGGTCACCGTGAAGTCCTCGCGGCCAATGACGTCGATCACCGACGCCGAGTATCGCTCGCGGTCCGCATCGCCTTCCGTGTAGGTGCCCGTGACCAGCACCTCTTCTATGGCATCGTCGGTCGCCGGCCCGGCTTCTCTAGCCAGCTCGAAGGTCGCTTCCTGGGTCGCGCCGCCGGCGATCTCGACGGCGCCGACCTCGCGTTCTCCGAACTGCGGATGCGAAAGCCGGATGTCGTAGCCGCCCTCCGGCAGCTCTACCTCGAACTCCCCGTCGGCATCGGTCCGCGCAAACTGTTCCTGGTCTCCGTCGGTCACGGTGACCAGCACGCCGGCAATCGGCAAGCGGCTGCCCTCCGCGACCACGCGTCCCTGCAGCAGCCCGGCCGGCGAGGCCGCAGGCGGTTCCTGGCCGTTCGCGCCTGCGAAAACGATCAGCGAGAGCGCCAGCAGGAAAGAGCGTGGCGTTTTCTGATAGGTCATGGTCGCTGGTACCTGTGTCGTCCCGTCGGAAAGCTTCGAGGGTCTGGAATGTTTCGAGCGTCGCGCACGCGCCGCTGGCGAATCGGTTCTTTTCATTCCCCCGCCGACGATTGCTGTCTCAACGAGCGGGAAGATTAAGCATTCAGTGTTGAGGATTCGTTACACTGGGATTGCCGATTGATGAATACGCAGCATTCCAGGCTACAAGAACATCATCGATCTGTGACGGCGCGCTCGAGCTGAGCGAGCCGATCCTGTTCCTGTTCGATGTAATCGATCCACTGCCGTGCCGCCGCGCCGTTGCGGGAATCGTCCTGCGCGAGACGAAACGCATTTCTCGCCTGCTCGAAGCGGTCGAGGTTGAACAGCGCCATGCCGAGCACGATCTGTACGTCTGATTCGCGCTCGACACCCTTTTCGAGCGCCGAGCCGGCCGCGTCTGCGGCCTTCGCCCACTCGCCGAGGTTCAGCCAGGCCTGCGCGAGACGGACATCGAGCTCGCCATCGCCGGAGAGGCGCGCGGCCTCGGTGAGCGCCGTTATTGCCTTTCGGTCGTCCTGGGCGAGCGTCCAGGCCTGCGACAGCAAGCGCCAGTTCGCCGCATTCTTTTCCACGACGCCGGTTTCCATGCCCTGCTGGAGCACCGTGGCGGCCTTGAAAGGCACGTCCTCCTGCAGATAGAGCTGCGCGAGCAGAACGATCTCGCTGCCCTCGGTAAGCAATCCCTGCAAATGGGCGAGCTCGTAGCTGACCAGTTGCTTCTCGTCCTGGCCGATCTCGCCGTACATCGCGGCGAGCTGGGTCCAGTATTCCTTCTTCGGATAGCTGCGCAGCAGGCTTTCCAGCACCTCGACGACTTTCGGGAAATTGCCGAGCTCGAAATGAAACGCGCGCAGCAGCAGATACCAGCCTTCCT
>CAZPCC010000235.1:0-10933 GCA_964584905.1 uncultured Gemmatimonadaceae bacterium
CACGGGTCATTTCGCATCCTGCTCCCCGAGGGCTCGGAGTACGACGTGCGCCTGTATGAGCGCGCCGGGCAGATGATCAAGGGCGTGGACCCGCTGATGGGTACGAGGGATGATCCAGTCTCGTTCCGTACGTTGCTGTTCGGGATTCACATAGACGACAAGGTCGGCCGGCGCGCTCGCTCACGCCCGCAAGACAAGTAGCGTCCGGGAGTACAACTCCAGCCTGGCGGGTGGGTAGCTCGCTCCCCCATCGTCAGCACCTCTCATTGTCCGCGCGTATCTCCTACAGTCAGTCGTACCACTCCTCGCCTCTTCATCCCCCTGTATGCGATATCCCCTGTTTCTCTCGTTCGGCGCCGCGCTATGCGTGGCCGCTCCCCAGGTTCATGCTCAGGAGATCGCGGCCGATTTGCTGATTCGCGGCGGAACGGTAGTCGATGGCACCGGCAGCGCGGCTCGCCAGGCCGATGTCGCGGTACGCGGTGACCGAATCGTTTTCATTGGCAACGCGGGTAACCGAGTGCGGGCGGCGCAGACCATCGACGCCAGCGGGATGATCGTCGCCCCGGGCGGGGTCGATCCACATGCTCACGTGACGGACGATCTGTCGGACAGCGCCGACGCCGGCAACCTGCCCTTTTTAATGCAGGGAGTGACAACCGTCATTACCGGTAACGATGGGCACGGCACATATGACGTCGGCCGGTTGATGACGGAATGGGAACGGCACAAGTTAGGCACCAACGCGGCACTTCTCGTCGGCCACGGGGCGGTGCGCCGGAATGTCATGGGAATGTCCAGCGCCAAGCCGACCGCCGCGCAGCTCGACTCGATGCGTTCACTCGTCAGGCATGCGATGGAGAGCGGTGCCGTCGGGCTCTCGTCCGGCCTCTTCTATGCCCCGGGCTCCTTCAGCGAGACCGAGGAAGTGATTGAGCTGGCAAAGGTCGCCGCCGCGTACGGCGGCCTGTACGATTCGCACACGCGAGATGAAAGCTCGTACGGAATCGGAGTCGTCGCATCCGTTGCCGAAGCCATTCGCGTGGGCCGCGAGTCGGGCGCGCCGGTCAACATCTCGCACATCAAGGCGCTCGGCGTCGATGTGTGGGGCAAGAGCGATTCAGTCATCAAGCTGGTCGAAGCCGCCCGCGCATCGGGCGTGCGAGTGACCGCCGATCAGTATCCATACATCGCTTCGGGGACGAGCATCGGTGCCTCAATGCTTCCCCGGTGGACGCAGAGCGGCGGAACCGATTCGGTCCGTGCGCGGCTCGCCGATCCAGCGCTTCGCCCCAGAATCGAGCGCGAGATGCTCGACAACATGCGCCGGCGCGGCGGCGCGGCGTCTCTGCTCATCACGAGCTCGCGCGACAGCTCGATTCGCGGCATGACGCTGCTCGACGTGGCGAAAGCGCGCGGCACCGACACGCTGCAAACCGCGATAGACATCATTCTGGCGGGAGGCGCAGGGGTCGCGTCGTTCAACATGAACGAGGACGACATCAAGGCGTTCATGAAGCAGGACTGGGTCGCCACCGGTTCCGACGGTTCTGGCGGCCACCCGCGCAAGTACGGCACCTTTCCGCGCAAGCTGCGCCGCTACGTCTACGATGAGCCGGTGATCACATTGCCCGCGGCGATTCGAGCCTCGAGCTCGATCACAGCCAGGCAGTTCGGGTTGGCCGAGCGCGGCGAGCTGCGCGAGGGCTGGTTTGCCGACGTGATCGTCTTCGATCCGGCAACGATCCGCGACCTATCGACGTTCGAGGAGCCGGAGCTTCTGGCCACCGGCGTCAAGCATGTCCTTGTGAACGGCGTTATCGCGGTGAAGGACGGCGAATACACCGGCGTTCGCCCGGGACAGGTGCTTCGCGGACAGATGCGGCGGACGGGCAGCGGGGGCACGCGCTGAGAGGCTCAATTCTCATCTCGAACATTAGAAAGAGCGGGAAGCGACACCGTCGCTTCCCGCTCTGTTCATTCATCCATCGCCGCCCAACTACTTATGGAAGCGTGGCGATACCGGTGTTCACATCTACGCCCTCGATCACGAAGGTGACGCGGCGGTTCTTATCGGCGCCCATGTCATCGCGCTCGGCGCCCGGCACCACCTGACGGGTCTCGCCGTAGGCAACGGTACCAACCATGTCGCCCATCATGCCGTTCTCGGACAGGTACTGCTTGACCGCTTCGGCGCGACGCTCGGACAAACGCTGGTTGTACATCCGCGTTCCGGCCGGGTCCGTAAACCCTTCAACCGTGATCTTGGCATTCGGGTAATGCTGCTGCACTACCTGCGCAAACCGCGTGATCGACGGCTTGTCCTCTTCGCGAAGGGTCGCGTCGTCGAACGCAAAGTGCACGGGCATCATGAACTTCAGGCCTTCGGCGACCTGCGTGATGCGCACGTCGAACTCGGTGCGCAGCGAATCCAGCGCGCCGCGGAGCGCCTGCACGTCGGTACGGATCGCATCATCCGCCGCCATACGTTCCTGCCGCTCCTGTGCGATCTTCGTGTCGGTCGCAGAATCGATCTCGGTGCGCACCTCCGCGACATGCTCGCGGACGTAGCCCTTCGTCGCGCACGCCGCCAGCAGCGGCAGCGCCACGATCCCCATTGTTACTCTCATCAGTTTGTTGCTCATAATCGCTCCGGTTCTGTATGCGTTGGTCCAACCACTGGCGTCCCGTCCTGCATGAAAGGTGAAAGAATCGTGCCGCCATATCAAGTGCATGCGACGTAGTTAGGATGTGACTTCAATCACCAAGCGTTTGGACGGCGTGTAACGCAGTCCGTCAGGCTATTATGCTAGAGCAAGAATCGAGCGCGGTGGTATGGACATGCCTAGCGCTTCAACTGGGGACACGATCCAAAGTAGTGCCCGCCGGCCACGCAAAGGGTCGCGCTCATAACGAACGCGACCCTTGGCACCCGGAAGCGGCCTCGACGGTCTAGCAGCAGCCTCTACGGTGTTGCGGCAGCCTCACCAGGAGGCGGACAGGATGGGCGCTGCTAAGCGCACGTGTCGCCGGCCGCCGGAGGGTTGGGTGCCGGATAATCCGTCCCAAGCTGTGCACGGATGAAGCCGCCGGGGTTGACCGTCGAATGGAAATTGACGTAGAACGCCTCCGGCGTATCGCGCAACTCTTGCGCGAGTTCCGGAGTGAGTTGCGCGCGGGTGCGGAACGACTCGCGCGGCACGGTGAGGGACCCGCTGAACAATGGTACGACGACCGGACCGTTCACGCCGGCCACCGCGCGATGGATGTGACCGGCCACGATCGTCTCGCAACCCGGATTCCAGATTCGGCCGACCACCTCGATCACGTTGTTAGGAACGACGTGAATGACGAACGCACCGTAAGCCAGTGACCCGCTCGGCGGTACTTCTTCTTCGCCGGTTAGAATCAGATTGTAGCGCACGACCCCGTTGCTCGTCCGAGCCACGCCCTCGGTTCGGAACTCACGGTCAAATGCATCATCTACCGACGCGGTCGGCGCACCGTCGGAGCATGCCAACACCGCACAGATCACCACCCAACTCGCCACCCGTCGCATGGAGTGCCTCCGATGATTAGTGTTGCACGGCCGGGCGCACCGCGCTCCGCAGAGCGACACCCCCGTGATCGCCTGCGGTGCGATGCGCCGCGGCCGCTGCACAAAATCCGCACGAGCACCGCCCAAGGCAATCGGACTGCGGCGAAGGTAGGGTCGCGTGCGGCCAATAACCCTCTCCGCAAGACGGACCGCGCTAGCTGTCGAGAAGCATCTCGTCGTCGCCAAGCTCGAGCGTGAGTTGGCGCGACACGAGAAAGGTGCGGCGGTGGTGGCAGCACGCTCCGTTACTCTCCACTGCCGCCCAGTGCACGCGTGTCCCGTAGCCGACGTTGCGTTCCCAGCTGTAAAGCGGGTGACGGGCAGCCAGCGATCGCATCAGTCGGTCGCGAGTCACCTTCGCGATGATCGACGCGCAAGCGATGGAGTGGCACCGGCCATCGCCGCCGACTACAGCGGTATGCGCAATGCCGAGCGTGCGAAGCTGCCGTCCGTCGATGAGCACATGGTCCGGCGGAACCTTGAGCCGGCGCAGCGCACGGCGCATCGCGAGTACGGTCGCGTGAAAGATGTTCAACCTGTCGATTTCACGTGACGATGCGGCGCCGAGTGCGAGCGCCAGTGCGCGGCTGCGTATCTGGTGGGAGAGTCGTTCACGCTGCGCCGCGGTGAGGCGCTTGGAGTCGTCGACGCCAGCGATCGCGCGAGCGTCAGGCGGCATGATGACCGCACATGCGACGACGGGACCCGCAAGCGAGCCCCGTCCCACTTCATCGACTCCAGCGATCAGCGATTGCCCACCGGTGCGGAGGTCGCGCTCGATTGCGCTCCACCGGCGCCGAGGCTTTCGGCGCCGCTCCGCTGATTCCCCCACGAGTTTGACTACCCCTGGGACCGGGGTGCCGGCTTCCGCTCGCGAATGCGCGTCGCCTTGCCGGACAGCTGGCGGAGGTAATACAACTTGGCGCGCCGCACCTGACCCCTTCGCACAACCGCCACATCGCCGATCATGGGGCTGTGAACGGGGAAAATTCGCTCGACACCCACTCCATTCGAGATCTTCCGCACGGTGAACGTTTCGCTGACACCGCTTCCGCGCCGCGCAATGCACACCCCCTCGAACGCCTGAAGCCGCTCCTTCTCCCCTTCCTTCACGCGCACGTTCACTCGCACGGTGTCGCCCGGGCGAAAGTTCGGAAGGGTGCGCAGATATTCCTTCTGCGTTTCAATAAAGGCATGCATATGACAATCGGGCTGGGCCCGAAGTAGAGGTTGTCGGGTAGAGACTGGTAAAGGTAGGGCGGAAGCGGCCGTGGGGCTAGGGCTAGGGCTAGGGCTAGGGACTAGGCGCTAGGGGCTAGGGGCTAGGGGCTAGGGAATGTGTGCGTCGATCTGAGGCGCTGGTAGTTGCACTCGAGGAGAGCGAAACCGGGAGTTGGTCGGTTCAATTCGTCCCCCTTATGCTGGGCATGATTGATCCGGAAACCGACGCCTTCACCCCCGGCCTCAACTAGAGATTCAATCAGGAATCCGAGCACTCACCCTTACCCATCTCCCCGGTCAGCCCTTACCCATCATCCGGGCTGTTCAATTTCCCTGGCCCCTAGGCCCTAGCCCCTAGCCCCTAGCCTGTCGCCTCAACGCAACAGATTGGCGGCGCAATTCCCCGCGCTGTAAGTTGATTTCGCAGGCGAGCTCTTCGGCATGTGACATGCGTCACCGGCATCCGAAAGCTGCACCAGCAAGCCGTTCCTTCCCGCTACAGGCACCCCGGCCGCGAGGCCGGTCCGCAAAACCGAGGGGTCTCTACGAGACGGCCCGGTCGCCGAGGAGGGTGTGACGTTCACACTTCCGATGAAAGCCGGTGACCGTTCGTAATCGCACTATCGAACGATTCGTCGTCGTCGCAGCGCTGGTAACCCTCGTCGATCTGCTCACGAAGTATTGGGCGAGCGTGTCGATCCCGCCGTCCGGCACTCCGATTGGGGGACCGATACACCTCGCCCTCACCTACAATCTCGGCTCTGCGTTCGGAGGGTCGTTCAGCGCTTTCCCCTGGCAGGTCAACGCGCTGGCTACACTTGCCGCACTCGGGCTCGCCGGAGCCGCGGTCCGGGCGCTCAGCAGGATCGACGATCGCGCACCTATCGCGCTCGGACTCATTGCGGGTGCCGCGATTGGAAACCTCGCAAGCATGCTCGTGCCACCTGCGGGGGTTGCCGACTTCATCGCGGTCCAGACGAGCGCGCGCAGCCGGATAGTCATGAATCTGGCGGACGTAGCCGCATTCGCCGGAGTGGCGATGATGCTCCGCTCGTTTATTCTGCTCAGCCGGGCGATTGGGGCAGAGCGCACGGTGCGTCCCGGCAAGAGACACGAAATCGAAATCGCCATCCCGGTGGCGGTCGAGGGCGGGATCAGGGTTCCTCGCTCACAACCAGCCGACCAGCGTGAGCGTCCCGGTCGACTCGGCATCGATCTGTCGGTGACCGACCGAATGGACCATTCGCGCTAGTTCCTGCCAATCCGGACGGCGCCCGGCCCAGCCACCTCCGGCACGAAGGTGCCGTGGTTGTTACCGGGACCGGACATGCTGCCCCTTGTCGTGACGCCCGCGCAGCGCCATTATCGAAAAACGAGGTCGACCCGCCGCCTGCATCCGACCCGCTACCGCGCGCCTAACGTTCAGCCGTGGAAGCGTGCCATCGGAACGCAATGTCGGGATCGCCTGGCTCGCGAGCACGGCAACGCGGCATCCCGCCCGTCCGGCAAAGGGTCGGACACTACGCGAGCAAACGGTCATCGACTGAGGCGTTTCGTCATGCTCAGTGCGGTATTATTGGTACTCGGGATCGTCGCGTCGTGGCTGATCGTGAATACGCTCATGCGCGGAGCGAGCAAGCAGTAGCAGCAAGCGAGAACCGGCAGCGCTACGGCTGTCCGGGGGTGCCTGGCAAGGCCACTATGGTGCGATCGTCACGCCTCCATATGCCCGCAGCTCTCTCCGAAAGGGCGCATCGATCGAATACGCGGCGCCCACAATCGCGGCCACCCCCGGAATGTTGATGATCGGCAGCCGCATGTCAGCCAATTGGCGCTCGAGCCCGACCAGACGGTGCTGTTCGTTGCGCCAACCCAGCGCACTCGCGTTCGAAAGGTAGAGCTCCGATCCGGCTAGACGAGTCGCCACCCGCCAGTTGATCACCTCGGTACCGCTCGTTATGCCGAGTGGAAGCGCAAGGTGCGATAGCCGCTGCGAAAGCACGGCGTCATCGATGAGCGGATTGGCAACGCCGCCGATCGTGAACGCTTCGAACGCCGGCGCATCTCCACCGAGCGCGCCTCCCGTAATGCTTGCGCGGATGAAGCGCCCTGCCGCCGCGGCAGTCACGGCTACCGTTCCAATCCCGCGTTGCCAGTTGGCGCCACCGGTTCGGCCCGTGGAGCCATGAAGCGTCGCGCCGAAAGCAAGTACGCGAGTGCCGCTTCGCAGCGTGAGTTGACCCGCGACCTCGGCGAATCCCAGCGTGCGCGTGGCATCCCCCGCCGCGCCCGGGGCCTCCAGCGATCCCGCCGATGCGCCGCTTCTGATCCCGTACACCCATCCGTTCCCCTGTCGGGTCAGAGCGGCAATCATTGCTGCGCCGGCGTAGTTCACGTCGAGCCCGGCCGGCTGCACGCGGCCCTGTCTGGACGGCTGTTGCTCGGAGTAGAACACGCTCCCGCTGAAAGACGGACGCGTGCCGCGCCATGTAGCGGCAAGCGCGGCACCCCGCCACAGCTCGCGCCCGCCGTATACACCCTGCAATGCCCAGGTAAGCCGGCCGACCGGATCGGAGCTGACGAGAGCGAGCCCGCCGTAACCGCCTGATGCTCCTCCGGCGCCGATCGGCCACAGTGCATAACGCCTCGGGCCGGCGCCGTAGCCACCGGCAGGCTGAACGGCATCGCGCGCGAAGCTATCCATCATCACCGGATCCGGTGCGGCCACGAACACTCGTTCGGGCGGCAGCCTGACGAGACTGGCGGCGGGCGTCAGCGCCGGACCTGCACGAGTCGAATCGGCGGGGGCGGCGAGCCCGAGGCGGTTCACATCGAGTCCCGACGCATGCATTGAAAGAAAGTAGATTGCGCTCCCATCGCGTGGAATCGCCGGCGCGGCAGCGGCACCGGTTACCCTGGTAAGCGTACGTGGGACCCCCATCGGTCCATCGGGTGCGACGAGGGGAATGAACTCGAGGTTTGCGACGCCGCCAGCCTCGGATACGACGACGACTCCCGTTCCTAACGGGCCGGCCGCAAGCCAGGCCGGTTGATAGCGGCTCGCGCCATCGCCCACCGCCAGCCGCCGGATGCGGCCGGCGCGCGCGCTGCCATCGGACTCGACCATGCGTTCGACGATTACGATCTCCCACACGCCGCGTGTGGGCCGGCTGGCCACGATCCACCGATCGTCAGGCAGCGATGCCGGGTGCGCCCATGGCGATTCGGTCGTACCTGGCGCGAGCACGGTGATCGATCCGGTCCCCAGCGCGATCTCCACCAGATCACAAATTCCATTCGCGCACCGCACGGCGACGGCCCGCGCGCCATCGCTCGTTGGCGCCGCGTCGCGCACACCCGCACCTCGCGTGACACGGCGCACGGACCCATCCTCGAGTGACCAGATGCCCAGATCCCCACGCCAGGCGCCGTCGCCGAGTGGTTCGAGGCGCGTCACGAGCAGCCGGCGGCCATCGGGAAAGAAGCGCGGCGCGTCGTATCGCGAGCCGAGCGCAGGATCGAGCGCAGCCACCGTGCGCCGCGGCGGCGGACCGGTCGTGACGGCCGGCACGTCCTCCGGATCGGCGGCGAGCATCCGCTCGCGCTCTTCCGACCGCCGACGGAGGACCGCGGTGTCGACGGCGGTTTGCCACACGACGATCCGCGAAGGGCGATCGCGGTAGCGCACCACCGCGGCAATCAGCGAATCGTCAGGCGAGACAGTCGGACTGCCGGTGGCGTGGCTCAGGGAGAGGAGCGTATCGCCGGTGACGAGGCCAGCCGAATTCAGTGTGTCTTCCACATTGAACGCACTGGCCGTCAACTCTGCGGTAAACCTTCCGTACAGCGCCTGAGGCGCGTCACCGAACACTCCGGCGAACGCCTCGCCGAAGCCCCGGCTCTGACGGGCGCTCATCCGTCGCCACAGGTGAACGAGCGCGGAATCGTCGCTTCTCGCCAAGAGCCATTCCAGATAGGCGGAGCCTGCCAGATAGGCCATGCTCCCTCCCTGAAATCCCTCCGTGGCGTTGAGTTGGCTGTACGAGGGCAGCCGCCCTTCGAGCGCGCGCTGGCGGAGCAGCGCCGGACGAAGTACGCCATGCGGACGGCCGCTTCCGGTCAGCGCGCCTTCCACCACCGTGGCGTAGCCTTCGAATACCCAGCGCGGCGCGGCAAGCGTAAGCGGACCCGGAGTAGCCGGCAGCAGCGAGAACAGAAACCGGCGAAGCGGATTGCGAGACGGCCTCGTCAGGTGCGCCAGATGCGCGTACTCATGAACGGCGAGCAGCTCCCCCCAGTCGCGCGAATGACCTATCGTGGAGGTGGGATCGGGAGGCGTGGGCCAGAGGAGAATCGCCGGCATTCCGAGCAGTGGCCACGCCGATCCATTCGAGACGTTCGTCGGGTCATCGACGATGACGTGTACGCGATGCTGCGGCGCCCAGCCTACGAAGCGCGATACGGCGTCGTGTACGGATTCCATGCGCTCGGCGACGTCGAGCGTCCACCGCTCCATCTCGGCCGGGTAGTGAAAGACGAAGTGGCGTGTTTCCGCACTCTGCCAGTCGAGATGGGGTCGGACCTGTGCGGGGAGCTGGCCTGACGCCGTCGCCGGGATCATTACGACGGCGAGACAGGCGATCGACAGGCGAAAGATGCGGTGGACTGACTTTCGCACCGTGCGGCCTCCGGTCAAGGTCTCGCGGCCGCAGCGCCCCCCACCGAGCGCGGAATGTCCCCGGACGCCCACGCGCTTTCTACGCCGGTGCGGCTCACCGCATAGACCACGGCGCGGTCGGTACCGGGCGCCAGCGGCACCCGGCGGCGGTCGCCGGAAAGTGGAAGGAGGTGCCAGGCGCCGCCGATGCGAAGGTTGACCATCCAGAAGCGCACGGGGGCATCGTCTCGAGGAATGATGTTTATCCAGGAACCTTCCGCATCGGCACCCACCTCGATCAAGGGGGCCGCCGGCACCCTCTCACCTAACCACGACGATGAAGGGACCAGCGCGGCGTGCGCGTACGGTCCGGCGGAGAGCGAGTCGCTGAGGCCACCGCGATTCTCCATCAGCGCCCGCATGCTGAAATGCACGTTGCCCAGCGCACCAGGTGTAGCGCGCGTAAGGCGAATCTGCTCGAGAATTTCCCCGGCATGCCACTGTGCCTCGGGACTGCCAACCCGGCTGGTGTAGTTGCCCGGCCACACGTGCCGCGAGTGTCGATTCTCCTTGATCCACCATTCGAGCAGCCTGTCGTAAGGTTGCGCCGGAGCACTGGCACGCCAGTACAACTGTGGTGTCACGTAATCGAGCCACCCTTCATTCACCCACAGGCGGGCGTCGGCGTAGATCTCCCGGTACGCGTCAAGGCCCGCGACGCCGGCGGGATATCCGGGACGCCAGATGCCGAACGGGCTGATGCCGACCTTGACCCAGGGCTTCTCGGCCTTTACGACCGCGTACATTTGCTCGACGAAGCGGTTGACGTTGCCGCGGCGCCAGTCATCGCGTACCTGCGTGCCGCCGCCACGCCCATACCGGCGATAGGTGACATCGTCGGGAAAATCCATGAGGCGACCGCGTCCATCACGCTCCCGGTACGGATAGAAATAATCGTCGATGTGCACCCCATCCAGATCGTATCGCCTGACGACATCAGCGATGACCTTCAGCACGTGTGTCTGCACTGCCCCATCGCCGGGATCGAGCCACTGCATTTTTCCGTAACGGCGAACCGACTCCGGCATGCGCTGTGTCACGTGAAGTCCGACGCTCGGACGAACGCTCGCCGCGCGCGCACGAAAGGGATTGAACCACGCGTGCAGCTCGAGGCCTCGTGCATGCGCCTCATCGATTGCAAAGCGAAGCGGATCGTAGTAGGGATGCGGCGCCCGTCCCATTTCACCGGTGAGCCACTCCGACCACGGCTCGAGCTCCGATTCGTAGAAGGCGTCGCTCGCCGGCCGCACCTGGAAAATTATCGCGTTGAGGTTGAGCGCCGCGGCGCGGTCGAGAATGGCTATCAACTCCGCCTGCTGCTGTTCGCTCGATAGCCCGGGACGCGACGGCCAGTCGATGTTGCCGACGGTCGCCACCCAGGCCGCGCGAAATTCCCG
>CAZPCC010000236.1:0-30449 GCA_964584905.1 uncultured Gemmatimonadaceae bacterium
GAATGGAGCGAAATAGAGTAAGGGGGAAACGTTGGACATACTGCCGCGCGGAACGATGGCGCACAACCTTTGCTTCGCGCCAAAAAAAAAATCGGCGACCGAAAGTACCCGGTCGCCGATTCCTGTCTGCCATTTCGATTCCCGATTCCCGATTCCCGATTCCCTAGTCCGTCAAAAGCCCCTGCTCCGGAGCAATCAACCCATGCTGCGCCTCGATCCATGACTCCTGATATCCCGGCTCTTCGATCTTGCGCGCTGCCTTGGCGACCTGAAGGGGGCGGAACGAGTCCATCATCACCGCCAGTTCGTTGGTGAACTTCTGACCGATGCTCGCCTCGTATCGGCCGGGGTGCGGGCCGTGCGGGATGCCGTCCGGATGGTGAGTCACGCTGCCGAACTCTATGCCCTTGCGACTCATGAATTCGTCCGACGCATAGTAGATCACTTCGTCGGAATCGACGTTGCTGTGATTGTATGGGGCGGGAATCGCATCTTCCCCGAAGTCGTACGGCCGCGGACAGAAGGAACAGATCACGAAGCCATCGCCCTGAAATGTCTGATGGACCGGGGGCGGCTGGTGGTAGCGTCCGACTATCGGCTCGAAATCCCGAATGTTGAACGCCCACGGATAGAAGTATCCGTCCCATCCCACAACGTCGAATGGATGGTGATCGAGCATGAATTCGTTGAGGGCGTCGTACTGCTTGACGAGCAGCGGGAAGTCACCCATTTCGTCGTGCGTATTGAGCTGCACCGGCCGGCGGATGTCGCGCTCCGAGTACGGCGCGCCCTCGAGCAGCTGGCCGAACTCGTTGCGGTAGCGCTTGGGCCACCGTACGTGCCCGCGGCTCTCGAAGATCACCAGCTTCGTGGGGCCGGCCGCCATTTCCATCTTGTAGCGATGGAGAATGCCGCGATGAATGATCAGATAGTCACCCTCGCCGTACGGCAGGTCGCCGTAGATCGACTCCAGCACGCCGCGACCCTTTGCGACGTACACACACTCGTCGGCCTGTGCATTCCGGTAGAAGTGCGCATCCTGCTCGTCAGGCTCGGAGTAGAGCATCGCTATGTCGGCGTTGAACAGCAGCGCCGTCCGATCGAGCGTCGGACTACCGCCCGGCTTCACCTTGGACGTCCGAAAGTGCCGGTGCTTCAGCGTCGCATCGTCATCAGCCTCGAGCGACAATCCACGCAGCCGCTTGACCGACTTGATCGTCGTCGGCGGATGGGTGTGATAGAGCAGTGACGACGTTCCGGTGAACCCCTCGTGCCCCATCAGCTGTTCGGCATAAACACCGCCGTTAGGCTTGCGGAATGCCATGTGGCGCTTTCGAGGAATCTGGCCGAGGGTGTGATAGATGGGCATGGGGGGGGTCTCTGTTAGGTTCCACGTCGAAGTGCGAAGTGCGAAGTGCGAAGCGATTCCTTTCGCAATTCGCACTTCACAATTCTGTCCTTCAGCCATATCCCTCTTTACAAGTTTCCTCTCGCTTCCTGTTCCCGTTCGATCGCTTCGAACAGCGCCTTGAAGTTGCCCTTCCCGAAGCTGCGGGCACCCTTGCGCTGGATTATCTCGAAAAAGAGAGTTGGGCGGTCTTCCACCGGCTTGGTGAAGATCTGCAGCAGATAGCCGTCGGGATCACGGTCCACCAGAATGCCCAGTTCGGCCAGCTGGTCTATCGGCTCGTCGATCTTGCCGACACGGCCCTGAAGCTCTTCGTAGTACGTAGTCGGCACTCGGAGAAACTCGATCCCCCGGTCACGCAGCGCGCTCACCGTGTGCACGATGTCCTCGGTGGTGATCGCCACGTGCTGCACGCCGGGTCCGCCGTAGAACTCGAGATATTCGTCGATCTGCGATTTCTTCTTCCCCGCCGCCGGCTCGTTGATCGGGAACTTGATGCGCCCGTTGCCGTTCGACACGACCTTGCTCATTAAGGAGCTGTACTCGGTCGAGATGTCCTTGTCATCGAACGATATGAGATTCCTGAAGCCCATGACGTCTTCGTAGAACTTCACCCAGGTGTTCATTCGGCCCAGCTCCACGTTGCCGACACAGTGGTCGACGTACTGCAATCCGATCGGCTCGGGATTGAAGCGGTGCTGTTCCTTCCTGAACCCGGGCATGAACGCGCCGGCGTAGTTCTGCCGCTCGACGAGCGAGTGGATCGTGTCGCCGTAAGTCCTGATGCCGGCGATCACCACTTCACCGTCATCGTCGCGAAGCACCTGGGGCTCGAATACCACCTGCGCCCCGCGCTCCACCGCCCGGGCAAATGCTTCCCGCGCGTCATCGACCCATAACGCGAGATCGCGCACGCCGTCACCGTGCCGGCTCACGTGCTGCTGAACCGGATGATCCGGTGTGAGCGCCGTCGTCAACACGAATCGCACCTTGTTCTGCTCGAGCACGTAGCTCACCCGGTCGCGCGTCCCCGTCTCCGGTCCCCGATAGGCAGTGAGCCGAAAACCGAACGCCGTACGGTAGAAGTGCGCCGCCTGCTTCGCGTTGCCCACCCAGAACTCGATGTGATCGGTGCCGTTGATCGGGAAGACATCGTGCGCCTGATCGGTCAGCGGCGCGGTTGTGGTTGCCATTTGACTCCTCCCTCCCGAAACGTTTTCGCCGTCGACGGCGCACAGCCGTCGGTGCACTCGGACCACTGGATGGTCACCGACCGCTCCGAAGGGAACATAACATTCGGCGGTAATGCAGGCGACGCGCCGCCGGCGACTCCAACATCGAACACTCGCGTCCCAACTCCGAACAGCGAGGTGTTGCGCAGGTAAACTTAAATGGTTGTGATTTAATCACTTAGCCGTGCTTTGCGGCGGCACGCTCCTTCCCTTGTCTCCATTCGCTGAAGACGCACGGCGTCTCCTTCTTCCCGAGCCGGACAACCAATGTCAGCGCTACTCCACGACCTTCGATACGCGGTGCGCACTCTGAGCCGCGCGCCGGGCTTCACTGCTGTAGCCATCATGACGCTTTCGCTAGGAATCGGCGCCAACACAGCGATCTTCAGCCTGGTGAACGCGACGCTCCTGCGCGACCTGCCGTATCCGTCGGCAGGCAGCATCGTTCGCGTCTATCAGACCCACTCCGAGGGGCGCTCTACTGCTTCGCCATCGGACTTTGTCGATTGGCGTGCAGAGAGCAAGGCGTTCACAGCGATGGCGGCCTTTCACCGCAACTCCTACACGCTCACGGAATCGGGCGAGCCACAGCAGATTCGTGCCGCCCAGGTAACCGGAGATTTCTTCGGCGTGCTGGCAGTGCCGCTCGCTCTCGGTAGAGCGATCGGCGCCTCCGACGCCGAAATGGGCGCCGAGCCGACGGTAGTGCTCGGCAATGAGGTGTGGCGGACACAGTTCGGGGCCGACCCGCGGGTGATCGGAACGCGCGTCCAACTCGACGGCTCGGCGTACACGGTGATCGGTGTCGCTGCGCCGGGTTTCGAGTATCCGCGCGGTGCCGCCATCTGGACTCCGCGACGGTTCAGCGCCGATGATCTCGCCACGCAACGCGGCGCTCACTACCTGGACGTCGTGGCGCGCCTGGCTCCCGAAATGACTGTCGAACGCGCCAGTACGGAGATCGCGGGCATCGCGGAGCGGTTGGCGGCGGAGTATCCCACCACGAATCGCGAGACGAGCGGGACCGTCATCCCGCTGCGTGAATCACTGGTCGGCGATGTGCGGGCAGCGCTGTACGTGCTGCTCGGGGCGGTCGCCCTGGTATTGTTGATCGCATGCGCGAACGTCGCCAACCTGCTGGTGGCCCGGGCGCTCAGCCGTCGCCGCGACCTGGCGCTTCGTCAGGCAGTCGGCGCGTCGCGCGGCCGCCTGACGAGAATGGTCCTCGCCGAGAGTCTCGTGCTGGCGGTTGCCGGCGGGAGCATTGGCGTGCTGCTGGCGGCGTGGGGCACGCCGCTACTCGCACAGTTGCGTCCCGACGACCCGTTCCTGCAGGCCGCGTCCATCGACATGCGCGTCCTGCTGGTGACCATGGCCGTCAGTCTGTTCACCGGGCTACTGTTCGGAATCTTCCCGGCGCTGCGGCTGGTGCCCCCGCACGGGTTGTCGCAACAGCTCGTTGGCGGTGGGCGCGGCAGCTCGGTAACCGCCGAGGCGCACCGTGCTCGCCGGGTGCTGGCGATCTCGGAGATGATGCTGGCGTTCGTGCTGCTCGTCGGCGCCGGCCTGCTGATGCGAAGCTTCGTCGCGCTCCAGCGCACCGATCTGGGGTTCGCCACCGACTCACGGCTCAGTTTTACCGTTGCGACACCTGACGCCCGTTATGACACGCCGGAGCGCGTGGAATCGTTCTACACTCAGGTGATCGAGCGCATGCGCGCGATTCCCGGCGTGGAGCAGCTCGGCGCCACGCAGGCGCTGCCGTTGTCGGGTAACTCGTTCGGCATCACCGCGCACTCGATCGATGGCCGGGAGCTCCCGGAAGAGGAAAAGGATCGCCTGGCGACACAGATTCGCATCGTGCGGCCCGACTTCTTCAGCGCGATGAGCATTCCCGTAGTGCGCGGGCGCGCGATCGAGGACACCGACCGGATGGGTGCACCGGGCGCCATCGTGCTCAGCGAGTCCGCCGCAGAGCTGATGTTCCCGGGCATTGAGGCGTTAGGTCATGAGGCGGTAATCGGGACCTCGTTCGGGCTCGGACGGGGGCGTGCCGGAGGAACGGTAGTGGGCGTAGTGCGCGACACCCGCGACTTCGGTGCCGACGACGCACAGAGGCCAATGCTCTACCTGTCGCACGCGCAATACCCGGTTTCCACACTGCAGTTCGTCGTGCAGGCAAACCGGGCGCCGGAGACTCTCACCGGGCCGCTGCGTGAAGCGGTCGCCACGGTGGATCCGCAGATTCCCGTTTTCGGGGTTGAAACCATGGAGAGCCGGTTCTCCGAATCGATCGCGCAGCCCCGGTTTCTCATGACGCTGCTGGCGCTGTTCGCCTTTACGGCGATCGTGCTTGCTTCGATCGGACTCTACGGCGTCATTTCCTACGGCGTTTCCGAGCGCACGCGCGAGATCGGTATTCGGATGGCACTCGGCGCCCGGCAGAGCGATGTGCTAGGCATGATCATGCGCCGGGGCTGGGGACTCGGTGTATGGGGAATCGCCTTGGGGCTGGTGGCGGCATTCGCCGGCGCGCGGATGTTGAGCGCGCAACTCTACGGAGTACAGCCGATCGACCCTCTTACACTGGCCGCCGCGGTGCTCATACTGATGCCGGTCGCGTTGCTGGCCAGCTGGATCCCGGCTCGCCGTGCGGCGCGAGTCGATCCGGCGATCACGCTGCGCATGGAGTGACAAGTACCGCGAACCACCGATTCACGGATTTCGCGGAAGACTTGACATCGGCACGCAGCTGATGCTGAGTAGTGCCTGGCCATCTCTGCCCACCACACGCGCCCTCGAATCCGACGTGACCACCAAAGTGCATCCGCCGGCAACGCTCGAAGGATGGTATTCGCTGTGCGTTGTCGAGCAGCTCGATCGCCGCGCCTGGAGATCCGCGAGCGAGGTGTCGCGTCAGGCAGCACGCTCGAGCGCGAATGAGGCGCTCGCGCGCCTGTCGGCTCCCGCGTGCGGAGGCTGGACCGAGACGGTCACGCTCGTGGGCTCCACGAGCGATGTCCTTTTCCTTCACTTGCGGCCCACCCTCGAGGACATCGCCGAAGTCGAGCGCATTCTCAGAAGCGAGCCCCTGTGGGAATCTCTCGTTCCGACCTTCTCGTTTCTCAGTGTGACCGAAGTGGCGCTGTACGGACTGTCGTCGCGGTTGATCGAGGAGACTCAATCGCGCGGTGGAGAGGTGGGGGACGCTTCGTACCGCGAAACACTCGCTCTGCGACTGCGCGAAGAGCGGACGGTTTCGCACATCCAGCACCGTTTGTATCCAGTGCCTCCGCCGGACATGACGTACGTCTGCTTCTATCCCATGTCCAAGCGGCGTCACGCGCCACACAACTGGTACGCGCTCCCGCTCGTCGAGCGTGAGCGACTGATGCAGGGGCACGGCCTAACGGGACAGCGCTACCGCGGACGAATCTCCCAGATCATTACTGCTTCTACGGGCTTTGAGGAGTGGGAGTGGGGCGTCACACTCTTCGCGCGTGATCCCCTCGACATCAAGTACGTGGTCACCGACATGCGCTACGATGCGGCGAGCGCGGACTACGCGGAGTTCGGGGAGTTCTACCTGGGAAAGCGATGCAGCCCCTCGGACTGGGTCGCCACCCTCGTGTGATTGCATGGTTCGCGGCCGGACGCGGGGGGTGAGAGCGGAGCGAGCGCGGGCCCAGGCTCCAGGTGAGTCTTGACGCCTTCGCTGGGGGCCCTACCTTAGACGGGCCCATGACAACTCGTCGAGGCGATGGCCTGCGGTGTTCTACCTCTCTTCATGATGGGAGGAGGTGCCAGTGCCGATTCGCGAAGGAGACATTTATCGGGATGGAATCACCGCCGGGGTACTCGGCGCCACGGCGGTCGCAGCCTGGTTCCTGATTGTCGACACAATAGCGGGACGACCGTTCTTCACGCCCACGCTTCTGGGAAGCGCGTTGATGGGTGCCTTCGACCGCCCGGATTCGGTCCCCGTCGAAAGCGTGCCGGCCCTGATCGGGATCTACACCCTCTTTCACTACATCGCGTTCTGCATTGCGGGGGTCGTTTTGTCCGTGATCGTGCAGGTCGCGCGGACCACGCCGTCGATACTGGGCGGCTTGTTCATCCTCTTCATCATATTTCAGGTGGGCTCCCTCGGGTTCGTCACCCTGCTGGCGCGTGCCACGGCGTTAGGCACGCTCGCCTGGTATCAGGTGATGGCCGGGAACATCGTGGCCGCGATCACAATGGCTGCGTACTTCTGGCGTACACACCCGGAACTGCGCGGGGAGTTGCGCCACGCGCTCGACGACGGGGAGGACGAGCCCAGCAGCGCTTAGCGCCGCGACGGATCCGGCGTGGAGCGCGGAGGAGAACCATCCCTTTCACGCTTTCGCTTGGCGTACCACCAGACGCCGATCACGATGCCGGCGGAGATGACCGGCACGAAGACCATGAGCGCTCCCGTCCAGAACATGGCGAGAGACATCGCATCGTGGTTCATCGGTGGAGGAAGCGTTGGAGATTCTTGAGGTAGTACGCGAGTGCAAAGACCGCGACCGCGAATGCCAGCGCAAGTACCCTGTGGCTCCATACGCCGGTAGCGCGGGATGCCTCGAACGACCACCACGAGAATCCAGCGCAGAATAATATGGCGGTCCCGATCAGGAATCGGTGGAAATAAATCATGGGATCCGGTCCGCGATCATGAAGGTGAGAAGGGCGGGAAGATAGGCGAGCGTGAATAGGAACAATCGGCGCATGTGTTGCACCATTCCCGATCTGACGGCACGGAGAGCCTGGACGAGTAGCCATCCGGAAAGGACAAGCGCGCAGGCAAAGTAGAGCACGCCCGACATCCCCAACAGAGTGGGAGCCAGACTGATGGGGACGAGCGCTGCCGCGGTCAGAGCTGCCTGACGAAAAGTCGCCCGCCCGTCGGTGTCGCCAACGCTCAGCATCCGGAGCCCGGCGCGGGCGTAATCTTCCCGATAGATCCAGCTCAACGCCAGGAAGTGCGGGAGCTGCCAGAAGAAGAGAATGGCGAACAGCACGCCGGCGCGCTCGGACAACGCACCACCTGCCGCTGTCCACCCCCCGACGATCGGCAGCGCACCAGGAACCGCACCGATGAGCGTGGCCAGCGTCGTGCGCCTCTTGAGCGGTGTGTAGACGAGCACATACGATAGCAGCGTCGCGGCCGCGATAAAGGCCGTCATCATGTTGACGAGCACTGCGAGGTAGGCAACTCCCAGCGTTCCGGCACCGATGGCGAACGTACCGGCAACGCGCGGGTCCAGCCGGCCGGCCGGCAGGGGACGGCCAGCGGTCCGCCGCATCAGCGCATCGACATCGCGTTCGAGCACCTGGTTGAGCGCGTTCGTTCCTCCGGCGACCAGCGCGCTTCCGATCAGCACGTGAATGAACAAGCTCCACGTGCCGAACGTCCAGGCGCCGAGCGAGGCGGGTGCCGCAAGAGCGAACCCGGCCGCCACGGTGAGCACCGCCATCAGCGTTATGCGCGGCTTTGTCAACGCGAGGAGATCCGACGGCGCGACCGCCGCGAGCGCCAGTGCTACCAACGAAATTCCCTCGTGACCGCGACCACCAGAATCACCGCCAGCGGGAGCGGCGCGATGGCCAGAAGGCGCAGACGGTTTGGCTCATACCGCAGGTGCATGTAGTAAAGCGCCACGAGAACCGCCTTCCATACGGCAAGAAAGATGAGGAGCAGAATGAGCACCATCTTTGGCCACGGCAGGAACGCGACGCCCAACTCGACAGCGGTGAGCCCCGCGAGAAAGAAGAAGATGCCGATGTAGTTCGGGTGGGCGTGCTTTTCCTTCTCCATGACACTCCTCCCGCTCAAATGAGGTAGACGATGGTGAAGAGGATGATCCAGACGAGATCGACGAAGTGCCAATAGAGCCCGACCACCTCGACTCCGCGATGATCGGCGGCGCTGTACTTCCCTCGAAAGGCCCTCCACGTCACGTAGATCATGCATATGACACCGACCGTCACGTGAAAACCGTGGAATCCGGTCATCGTGTAGAAGGTGGAGCCGTAGAGTCCTTCGCTCGGCACGAATCCGGCGTTCACGAGGTGCATGTACTCGAAGATCTGCACGCCAACGAACCCAGCGCCAATGATGACCGTGGCGATCAACCACCGCTTGAGTCCAGCGAGGTTACCGTCCTGTATCGAGGCGAAGGCCTTCACCATTGTCACCGAGCTGCAGATCAGAAGGAAGGTGTTGATGGCCGTGAGCGGGACGTTGAGCACCTCGCCGGGCGGCTGCCATGCATCGGGATGGGCGACGCGGAGAATGATGTAGGCACCGATCAGGGCCGTGAAGAACATCACCTCCGAGCCAAGAAAGACCCACATCCCGAGCTTCTCGTTGTATACGCCCATTCCCTGCTCGTACCCCCGGGGCGGTGCCATCACGTCGTCGTCGAGCGTCGCGGTTGCGTGCGTCATGTCGCCGGGCCTCCCGGTCAGGTGTGGGCGGCGGAAGCCGCCGGCTGCGGTGGCAGTTCGCGGTTCTGGGGCAGGAAGTCTTCCTCGACCAGCGGCGAGCTGTACTCGTAAGGTCCACGGAAGACGCGTGGGGTCGTCGCAAAGTTGCCGTGCGGCGGCGGCGAGGCCACCGTCCACTCCAGGCCATTGTCGTCCCACGGGTTGTCCGGCGCCTTGGCACCGACGAACCAGCTGGCGATGAAGTTGATCGCGAAGATGAACTGAGCGGTGAAGAGGATGAACGCGGAGACCGAGATGAACGTGTTGAGTCCCTGCAGGTGCTGCAGAAACTCGTACTCATTGGGATCGAAGATGCGCCGCATGTGTCCCTGCAGGCCGAGCTGGTGCATCGGGAAGAAGACCGCATTGTACGCGACGAACGTTATGATGAAGTGCACCTTGGCCCAGAACGGGTTCATCATCCGCCCGAACATCTTGGGGTACCAGAAGCTGATCGCGGCGAAGATCGCGAACAGGCTGCCGCCGAAAAGCACGTAATGCAGGTGGGCGACGATGAAATAGGTATCGTGGATGTAGATGTCCACCGGCGTCGAGGCCATGAAGATGCCGCTCAGTCCGCCGATGATGAACATCGACACGAAGGCCACCGCGTGGAGCATCGGGGCGTGGAAGCGCACCGATCCACCCCAGATGGTGCCCAGCCAGTTGAAGACCTTGATCGCCGATGGGACCGCGATGAACATCGTCGATATCATGAACGATGTGCCTAACGTCGGGTTCATGCCACTCATGAACATATGGTGGCCCCACACCACCCAACCGAGCACGGCGATCGCGAGAATTGCAATGACCATCGAGACATACCCGAACACCGGCTTGCGCGATCCGTTCGCGATGATGTCCGACGCGAATCCCATTGCCGGCAGGATGAGGATGTAGACCTCGGGATGCCCGAAGAACCAGAACAGGTGCTGCCACAACAGCGGCTGCCCGCCCTGCGCAGGACCGAAGAAGTGGGTGCCGATCGTCTGATCGAAGAGAAGCATGATGATGGCGCCCGAGAGAATCGGCATCGCCAGCAACACCAGGATCGCCGTGACGAACAGCGCCCAGATACTCAACGGAAGCCGGAACCAGTGCATTCCCGGAGCGCGCAGATTGATGACTGTCGTGATGTAGTTGAAGGACCCCAGGATGGACGATAGGCCCAGGATGATGAGACTGATGCACCACAGGATCTGACCCATGCTCACGCCGGACAGATCGGCGCGCTCGCTCAGCGGTGCGTACGACGTCCACCCGGCGGCGGCGTGACCTCCCTCCACCACGAAGCCGGCGATCATCATGATCCCCGCGGGCACGGCGATCCAGAACGACGCCATGTTGATCCGCGGAAAGGCCATGTCGGGGGCGCCGATCTTGAGTGGAATCAGGTAATTCCCGAAGACGCCTACCAGCAGCGGCATGATCGCGAAGAAGACCATGAACGTGCCGTGCATCGTCACCAGCGCGTTATAGAATTCCGGCAGAACGATGCCGTCAGGCGCCATCGTGTCAGGCAGTACGCCTCCGCCGGGCATCTCCTGCCCCGGGAAGCCGAGCTGCCATCGGATGACCATCGCCAGCAGTCCTCCCACCAGGAGAAAGACGAGGCTCATGATCAGGAACTGGATCCCGATGATCTTGTGATCGGTCGAGAAGATGTACTTTCGCAGAAAGCTCATCTCGTGCGGGGGTGCTTCGCCGGTCGCCAGGTGTCCCGCGTCGGGTGCGGTGATCGTCGCCATGGATCACCTCCTCACTGGCCGAGGGCGAGCTGCCCGCCATTGCGATGCCATCGATCGAACTCCTCTTCCGAGTGGACGGTCACGGAGCCTTTCATCCGATAATGCCCGAGTCCGCAGAGCTCGGCGCACGCGATCTCGAATTGGCCGATCTGGGTGGGCTGAAACCAGACCGGGATCCGCATGCCCGGGACGGCGTCCTGCTTGACGCGCCAGGCCGGCACGAAGAACGAATGGATCGCGTCCTCCGAGGTGAGCGTCGCGCTGATCGCACGGTTGACCGGAACGTGGAGCTGGTTCCGTACAGTGAAATCGTCCGAGGTCCCGAGCTGGAGATCGGGACCGGGATAGGTGATCTCCCACTCGAACTGCTTGGCGTGCACAATCATCGGAATCGCATTGGGCGGGACGCTGTCGCGACCCTTCATGCGACTCCACCCTCCTGCGCTCATCAAACCAAGGACAAGGACGGCGATTGCCGTCACGCTCGTCCAGATCACCTCGGCTTTGTTGTTCCCGTGATAGTACCGCGCCCTTACGCCCGGACGCGCACGGTAGCGTATCAGGAACCAGACCAGCGCCACTTCGGTCCCCACGAACGCGATCCCGGTGACCCAGAGAATCACATAGTACAACCAGTCGATCTCGCCGGCGAAGGTCGATGCGCCCGGAGGCAGGAGCCAGTTCATCGCGCATCCTCCTCAGGATGTCGAACCAGTGAACGTGAAGTTCGCTGAAGCCGAGCCGGTCGCCGGTACCGAAACGCTCATCGTTTTGGTGCCCAGCTCCTCGTGTCGCGCCTCGATCTCGTACGTGCCGGCGGGAAGTCCCGTTATGGTGAACGAGCCGTCAGGCCCGGTGGTCGCGAAAAACGGATGCGAGAGCACCGCGACGTTGGCGTGCATCCATCCGTGCACGCTGCACTCGAACGGAACCGTTATCTCCTCGCTGGTGAACGACCGCTCGGTGGTCATCCCCGCTCTCGGCTGACTGATGTTGAAGCCCCGGTTGATGGACGGTACGGCCTTGATGTTGTGGAGCACGGCGTCGCTGTTCTTGATCTGAATCGTCTGGCCGACCATAACGGCCATTGCGCGTGGGTGATACAGGCACCCTTCCTGGTCAATGACGGCCGGCGTGCTCGGAACGGCGAAACTCTGTCCAGCAGGGAGGCCGCTCTTCACATATACCACCACGTTGGCCAGCTTGCCGTCAGTGACAAGCACCACCGGATCGGTCGGTGTGGTGGCGTACTTGCCCTGACACACGGCCTCCTCGCTCATGTCGATCGTTGGGTTTACGGGTGCGGTGCCTGTAAAGTCGACCACACCGGTCACCGAGCCACCTCCCGCCTGCGCAGCCTGCGCCGCCGGCGCCGCAGCGTCGCCGCCCTCCGTACCGGCTTCTTCCGATCCGCCGCAGGCAGCGAGCGAGAGCACCATTCCGCCGATCAGTATTCGCTTCATGTCGTTTCCTCCGTTGTGGAGCGCCGGGATGTGCGTTCGCGGCGCTGGGCCCGCATCACCGCCATGAAACCCAATCCGGCGGTGAGCAGCATCGCGGCCGCCGGCGCGACATACACGCGCGGCGGCGTGGGAACATCGAGATAGATCGCGTACCACGCGCTCACCGATCCGCGCACGTCGTCCTCGCCGTTGGAGCCGTCCGCGGCGAAGAATGCGATCGGAATAGCGCGCCCGGTGGCGAACACCGGTGCCCTGGTCGTGTCAGCCGGAACCAGCGAACGCGTGATCTGGAGCCGCCACTCGCCCTGGTCGTAAACGGCGGCGTGCGCAAGCGACGGCGACCCGTGTGGGGTGAACTGGCCCAAGCCGGTGCCGCGGACCTCGTGCACCGCGGCGCTGTCGCTCCTCCATCGCCACGCGTAGACGGGACGCCGGCTGTCGCCGCCGAGAAAGTACGGCTGCTCGGCTTCGTCGGTGATGCGCTCGGGAAACTGCACCACGAAACGATCGCTTCCCTGCTCGGTCGGGTTCGGTCCGTCGGCGGTTGTCATCGACGCTGCGACGCGCTCCAACCATTCGTTCCAGGCTGGGTCGGGACTGCGCGATGGGTCATGCCACGTGAGGCGCAGCGCCAGCGCACGACCATCGTGTATCCCCTGAACCCACACGCCGTCGATGGTGGGCGAAAACCAGCGCGGCTTGATAATGACCTGGCCGACCAGCGGAACCCAGAAGCGTTCCACCGCGTTCCAGGTCGAATCGTCAGGCGATGCGGGGAGCGCGCCGTCCGTCAAAGCGGCGCGCACGACCTCGCGCACCCTCGGAGCTTCCCTTGGCGACAAGCTGCGAACGTATTGCGCCACCTGCCAGAGTTGCTCGTCCGTCACGACGTTCGCGTCGACCGCATCGCTGAACGACGGCATCGGCGTGCCATCCAGGCCAGTGCGCAGCCGAGTGTAGATCTGTTCGACTGAGCTGCCGCCATTGAAATTCCAGCTTGCGCTGAGATTCGCGGCGCGGATCGGCTGATCCGAGTCGTCTGTCAGCGTTGGCGCCGAAGGTCCGTCGCCGTGTCCCTGCTCGCCGTGACACTTGGCGCACTCCAGCACGGTGTACGCCTCCCGACCGCTGGCAACGGCCTCGTCGGACGTGCCGGGCGCGCGACCGATGGCGATCGCCGCGGGCGCAGGGCCGGAGAAGAACCGGGAGAAGCTCTTCAGATAGGCAACCAGGTCGTCGCGCTCTTTGCTCGTCAGGTGCGGTGTCCATCCCGGCATCGCGGTACCCGGCATTCCCTCGTCGATCACCCGGCGGATGTCGGCATCGGTGGGTAGTTCACCGCTGGCCGTGGTGCGGATCTGGTAGACGCCTTTGGTGAAGTCGCGCGGCCGGGGCAGCATGGATGTGGCGGCCGAGCCGTCGCCTGCACCGTTGACCCCGTGGCATTCGGCACACCACTTGTCGTAGGTCGCCTTGCCGGGAGCCGGGTCTTGCGCGTACACCATCTGAACCGGGCCGGGAATGAGCAGGAGAAAGACCAAGCCGAGCTGGAGTCCGCCACCAGCTAGGCGATGCGAAGCAGTTCGAAGGGCAGTCACGGCTGGCCTCCTCCGTGCCCGCTCTCCACGCGACGGGGCTGCGATCCCGTCTGCTCGTACAGGAAGATGATCAGGGCCCAGATCTCGTCTTCGGTGAGGTAGTCCTCCCACACCGGCATTGCGCTGTTCCACGGTGTCCCTTCGCGCGGAAGTCCGGGGCCGCCCTTGGCGATCCGCCAGAACACGAAGCTCTCGGTAAGCAGCGCGAGGTTGTCGGCGAACGAGAGCGGCGTCGGGCTGAAGCCGTGCCCGAAATGACCCTGGCCATCGAGGCGATCGCCGTGACATGCGAGACAGTTCTGGTAGTACAAGCGCTTCCCTGCCTCGTAATGCTCGGCGAGGGAGCCGCTCGTGCGCAGCGGGTTCTCGAGGCGGGTGAGCGCCATGCGGTTGCCGCGGAACGTGATCTCGCCCGGCGGTGCCGGATGGATCGAACGAAGCTGAACCGGTGCACTGACGCGGGGCCTCGTCTGCTCGTACGTCGCGAAACCGACCAGGGCTGGTACGACGATGAGAAGTCCGAGGCGCACTCGTCGCCGGTCGTCGCGGACGAGCGTCTCGAGCATGGGCTCCTTGAAGCGGCGCCAGCGCTCCTCGTCGCTGCTCACGTGGATCAGGATCCCGACGATCGCTATGAACATGAACTGAACCACCACACTCGACGGAACCGGCGCGCTCTCGACGCCGAAGAGCGGCGGGATGTAGGCAATGCCGAACTTGATCAGCAGGTAGGAGGCGACGATGAGCAGGATCGCCTGCCAGAATGGATGCCCGAGCACTTCCCGGATTCGCGTCATCGCTTGCCCGCCAGGTAGGTGACCAGCGCCTCCAATTGGGCCGCGGTCAGCATCTGTCCGTAAGTAGCCGGCATGGTGCCGGCGAACGCCTCGAATCCGCTGGCGGTATCGGCGTTAGGCTGGAGAATCGAAGTCCGAATGTACTCCCTCGTGGCGTTGGCCCCGATTCGGTCGAACGATGGTCCGACGGGCCCGCCCTGGCCGTCCAGGGTATGGCACGCGATGCATCCCTTCTCGCTTATCAGCGCGACGGGATCGAGCGTGGCGGTCATGGCCGGGCCGGCGGCCGGCGCACCGGCGGGAGACGCAGATGACGCGGGCGCGGTGCGCGCGATGTCGTCTGCGGTCACCGTCACTTCTCCGCCTTGCGATTGAAGATATGCGATGGTCGCCCAGATCTGGTCCTCGGAGAGCTGCCGGCGCACGTCCGGCATGATCGGTTCGAAGCCACTGACCACGAACTTGTTCGGAGCCGTCATCGATTCATACAGGTATGCCTTGCAGTCGACGTCAGGCTCCCGGGTGCCGCACCGTGCGCCGATCACCCCCTCGCCGGCATGGTCGGTGACGAGATTCGGGGCGCGTGTGCCCAGGCCGTGGCAAGCCGTGCATCCTCCAGCGCCGATGTAGATCCGCTCTCCGGCGGCGACCAGCGCCTCGGCCGTCACGCCTGACGACAGATCGAGCGCCTCGGGGACTTCCGACTGCAACTGCGGAATGATGTTGGCCACCAGCGTGTAGAAGGCCAGCACCACCAGCGTGACCGCCAGGACCTTGAGATTGATCTTCCACATGGCGGCTCAGCCCTCCGCCGGATGCGTTACAGCGGACTTCTGAATGGCGCGCTCCGCCAGTCCGCCCAACCAGAAGATGAACGCGACCATACCGAGAAAAATCAGCACGCACACGCTGATCATTTTGGCCGCGTAGCCCAGCGCGGGAGTGACGGCATCGACGCTGGTGTCGCGCATCACCTCCCACACGTGCCAGTGCTGGCGTATCCCGCTGCGCGCGAATCCCATCAGCCCCATCAGCCAGGTGAAGGTGACCGCAAGGACGAATAGTGCGTACTGCGAGCGTTCGGGCATCTTCCCCCACTGGATCTCGCCGCGCGACTCGGCCCCTCGGCCAATGAATATGTCGATCACCGTCACACTGATGATGCAGAGCAGCACGGCGGCGACCTGGTAGACGCTGAAGCCGATGCGCACGATCGCTTCCACGAAGTAGCCGTAAATGCCGTAGAAGAGCACCACCAGGGAGGCCATAACGAACATCGCACCCTGCACCAGCGTCCCGGTCTTCGCCCACGCCACCGTCGGCCGAGTGTTCGCGCGCCGATACAGAAGAAAGGAGAGAAAGGTGGTGAGAATCATCAGGTTGACCGCTGTGTTCTTGGCGCTCATCACCCCCAGCACGTTGAGAAACGGGTGGTGCGACCCGCCCATCGCCGCCAACTCTTCGCGGCTGGCAATCATCGTGTGCGGCGTGGCCCATACGATCCAGCAGATCACCAGCAGGGCGAGCATCCACTTCGTGTACGGGGCGAAGCGCTCCGCGCCGGGAATCCGGCCCATCCCGGTCCAGAGGTAATAGTTCGCGGCAAGAAAGAGGACGCCGATCAGAATCGCCTGGACGATCCAGAGCCAGCTCATGAAACCGCCCATCATCGTTATGCCCATCTGCTGGTTGTACTGGTAGATCTCGCGGCCCAGCCAGTAGCCGGCGAATGGCAGAACGATGAAGGTGGAGATGGCGATGAAATTCCCGACGTAGCCCATCCAGTCGTAATGGGCGCGCTCCTCATCGGTCGTCGCGGCGAGAAAGCGATATCCCGCGTACCCGGCGACGATGGCGCCGCCGAAGACGGCGTTGCCGATCAGGCGATGGATGTTGATCGGCATCCACGTCATGTTGGCCATCGCGTTCCAGAGCCCCACCGACGCGGGAAGTGTCTCGGCGGTCACGCCGGCGGGAGGTGACATCATGTAGGTCAGCCACCCGTTGGCGATGAACATGACGATCGTGCCGAACACGTTGAGCAGCACTCCGAGCCCCAGGTGCCCCCATTTCGCACGCCCCAGCTTCCAGCGGTCCCACCCGTAGTAGTACAGATAGAGTGTGAACGACTCGATGAAGAAGATACCGGCATAGATCCACATCGAGAGCGAGAATATATCCGCCATGTGGCTCCAGAAGCGCGGATAGAGCGTCGTTATGAGAAACAGCAGCAGCCCACCCCACAGCGCGGTCGCACTGTAGGCAAACACGAGCAGCCGGGTGAATTCCTTCGAGAGCTTGTCGTACTTCTCATCCTTGCTGACGATGCCGATCAGCTCCGTGATGACCGCGAACATCGGAACGCCGAGCACGAACGCGGCGAACATCAGGTGCACCTCGGCAGCGATCCACACCGCGCCGCGGGATCCGATGCCGGGGAAATGCCGGTAGGCGCCCGCCGTGTCGGCGACCGCCTGCAGGAGCGGAAGCACCGAAAGGTCAGTCATCTCTCGCGAAGAAAGGAAGGCGTTTCGAGAAATCGATAGGCATGGAGCGCCGCACTTCGGTCAGCAGATCGACGGTGACTTCCTGCAGGCCGCGCTCGCGCGCATACGCTTCCAGCCGCGTGATGACCACTCCACGAACGAACGACGGAATCCGATCGATGCGGGCCTGGGCGTCGGGCGACCACGTCATCGTTGCTGTCGCCGCCATGCCGTAGGACACCGCACGCGCGCTGCCAATTACCGCTACGCTTCCATCAGGCTCGTACGCGCAGGAGGGATCGGCGGCCAGGACATCGCCCTCCAGCGCAAAGGCGCGGGCACGGCAGCCGCCGCACAGCTGCCGGTACTCGCACCGGCCGCACTTGCCGCCTAACGGAGAAGAGCGGAGCTCGTGAAACAGCGGGGACTCACGCCAGATGTCCCCGAACGACTGTTGCCGCAGGTCGCCGGCCTGCGCAGGGAGATACGGGCAGGGCGTCAGTTTGCCGTCCGGCGTGATTCGACAGTACTGCACGCCGCACGGACATCGCGTGGCATAGTTGAGGATGGGCGAGTCGGGATCGGCACGATGCAGATGGCGCATGAGGTGCGGCGCGCACTTGGCGCGGACCATCATGCGTCCACGATGGCGGCGCTGATGGTCGACCAGCTCGGCGAGGAGGGCCTCATACTCGTCAGGCGTCAGGTCGGTGAGCCGGGCGCCGCGGCCGGTGGCGACGAGGAAATACAGGTTGAAGGCCACCGCTCCCTCGCCGGCAGCCCAGTCCACCAGACCGCCGATCTCGCCCCGATTCCCGCGATGCGCCGTCGTCTGAACAATGAAGTCCAGCCGGTGCGCGCGAAGACGTGCCAGTGCGCCAACGGTCGCGACGCGCGCGCCTGCCCCGTGTCGAAAGTTGTCGTGGTGCCTGTCGGAGAGTGAGTCGATGCTGACAGCGACGCCGGTGACGCCCGAGTCCTTCAGCTGCGCGATGCGATCATCGGTGAGGAGTGTACCGTTCGTGCCAACGACGACGGTAGCGCCGCGCCGCACCGCGTAAGAGGCAATTGCGCCGAGGTCGTCGCGAAGGAGGGGCTCACCGCCCGAGAGGATGAACATCGGCGACGCGTTGAGCGCAATGATTTCGTCCGTGATGCGCCGGCACTCCTCGGTCGTCAGCTCGTCCGAGGCAGACTCACTCGGCCCTGCGGAGATGTAACAATGAGTGCATTCGAGATTGCAACGCCGCGTGAGGTTCCAGGCGACCACGTGCGGCACGTGGTCGTCGCGCGCCCAAACTCCGGCGCCAGTCTCCAGCGTGGCGAGCGTAGTTACCCCACGTTGCTCACTCCTGAAGCGAAATTCCTCTCCTCGAGCGTCTGACCTCCCCGAACACAAACAGCGATCCCGTCAATCTCCTAACGCACCTTCCTGCATCGCGCGTTCTACGGCTGCTCGCGCCTGGTCTGGCGTCGTGGTGTTCAGATCCACGGGACAACGCGCAGCCTTCTCCTCGACGTCGCGAATGGGACACCGCGTGATGCCCGCTGCTTTCGCTTCTTCGATGAATCGGCGCATCTCCGGCGACATGGCGTCACCGCCGCCGTTTTCCGCTTCGGCTCGGATCTGCTTGGCTCGGAGCTCGGTGAACATGACCAGCATGGTGTCCAGATCGAACTCGTCCGCTTCGATCATCGCTTGCTTGTTGTCGTCCATCACGCTCGTCGTGATGCGCCAGATGTCGTGCCCGCGGGCGAAACGCTCTACCGTACTCCGCGCCAGCGGGCGTGCGATGAGCGGCACGAGCGTCAGGCGGCTCCAAGCCTCGTGCGTCCAGACGATCGGATCGGTCGCCACCCGGTTTCGTTGGCTGACCCGCCCGGTGACCGGGCACTTCACCTCCACCGTCGGCTCGTCAGGCGCCGGATCGTCGTCATGTCCCTGGACGTTCGTGCGGCGCATCTGCTCCTCAGCCTTTACTTCGGCAAGCGCAACCTCTTCCGCCGAGCCGATCCCCATGATGAGCTGCATGTGGGTCGGGAGGAGTTTGCGAATCGCCTGGTCGAGCCGGGGATTCGTGACGATGTCCCCTCCCTGCTCGAGCACGAATTCCTCTACCGCCTTGCGGGCGATTCCCTGCGCGAACGGCGGCACGCGCAGGATACGCACCTCGGCGTCGGGGGACCACGGGATCGACGCGATACCATCCTCCTCGATCCACGGAATGTCCTCCGGCCTGACGCCGGCGATACCGGCGAGCAGCACATTGCACGGCGCCAGGCGGACCAGATTCTCGGCCTGAGAGCCCAGTTCCGTGCGCTCGATGCGATGCGAGCCATGACGGGCAAGAACGAGCAGCGACGGCTGAATCTCCTCCACCCACTGCAGTACCACCTGAAACGGCTTGCCGATGAGAATCTGGGTCTTGATCGGTACGTCGGGGAACTCCTGTGCCATAACCTCGGCGCGCTTGAGATTCGCCTGGCAGAGTTTGAGCAACCCCTTGTCGATGATGTTGTTATGCAGCGCTTCCTGCTCCTCGAACTTGAAGACCGTGGAGGCCTGCGCCGACAGTACGTCCTTGATGTTGTTGAAGACGACGTGATGATACTCCACGTCGAAGGCGCTGCAGACGTAAAGCGAGGCGCCAAAGGCCTGCGCCAACTCCAGCGATTCACGCATCGCGCGATAGCTGTACGACGAGCCGTCGATACAGACCATGAAGCGGCCGCCTTCGAGGGGGCGATCGTCGCGGACGATGAGTATGTCCTTCTCGATGCCGCGCAGCGCTCTGGCTACGACGCCGCCTAGCTGGCTGTAGTGCTGTCGCCCGAGACCGTGGGCGCCGATGGCGACCAGGTCGTACTGGCGACCCGAAGTGCCCACCAGCTTTCCGGCTGCATCTTCCTCTTCGGCCACGATGCGCCCGTCCTCGCCCAGCTTGACGTCGCTGCGTGTGCGATCCCCACCGTCGTAGCGCGCCGCAACGTTCGGGTCGAAACCGATGAGCCCCGGAAGCCGCCCCTCGCCGCGATTCACTTCGTTGACGATCTCCTCGTAGTTTATTCCTTCCAGGAGCTGGCGCGTGAGAGCGACCCCCGCCTCGTCGCATCGACGCCCCAGGGCATCGAGAAAGGAATCGGCAATCAGCTGCAGCCCTTTCTCGATCAGCTTGTCGTGGATCTTGCGCTGCCGCTTGATTTCTTCGGCTGTCTGGAACTGCGCGGGGAGGCCGGTTTCGAGCTGGCGGAAGCGCACGTCGTGGAGCCGTGCCGCATAGACGTGATTGCCGGTAATTCGTCCGTTCGATTTGCGGCAGAGCTCGAGCGCGCGGTCGACCGACCAATCAGAATGCAGCGAGTTGTCGACGGGGACGAAAATCTCTCGATACATAGAGCTCCGCTTGCGGCCCAGGTGCTGGAGGGGTGATGCAACCGTGGACGATCGGAAGGCGAGCACACTTCGCTCGGGGGCGAACATGAGTCTGACCCCAATTCCTGTCAAGGCACTACGGCGGAACCACCTGTGCGCCCTGATCGTCCCAAACTGTAATCGCGTCCACTGGACACTCATCGCAGGCGCGCAGGAGACGCATCCGATCGACCTCGTGCACGCGCAGAAACACTGCGACCCCATCGTCGTCGAGCGCGAACGCCTCCGGCGCGACCTCTATGCAGTCGCCGAAACCCACGCACAGCTCCCGGTCGATGCGTATCCGCAGCCCGTGCACAACCAGGTCGCCGGGTTCCTCCTTCACATCCCCTCGAGTCCGAGCTCGGTACGTGCACGATCCATCACTTCCGGGCTGATCTCCGTGATGCCGCGTTCGACCGCGTAATCGGTATAAATCCGCTTTACCATGCCGCGCACGAACCCAGGGACGCGCGACAGTCGCTCCTGCGCGTCGGCCGACCATTGAGGACGCGCGGAATTACTCGTGGGCGGGAGCGCCTCGTCGATGAACGCATCCGCGCGGCCGTCGATCGTCGCGCGAACGAGCTCCATTGGCTGCTCCTCGAGCGTTCGCCCACCGATCTTTACCCCGAGCGCGCCCACCAGCTGTGTTTCCATCTCGTTGGCCAGCATCGCCACTCGCCATCCGCACGAGGGGCAGGAGAACGACGCGGCGAACGTTCCATCTCCAGGAATGGCACGCTCACTGAAGTTCATCGGCGCATCACAGTCGATGCAGAGAAATTTCATGCGATGACCCCGACGGACGGACAGAGCGTAGCCACGACTCGTTCGATTACCTCATCGCGCACCCCGGGGGCGGCAGCGCTCGCGGATCTGAACGGAATTCGCGCGAGCAGCGGCACGTCGAACTCGCTCGCCAGAGCTGCGCCCGCGTCGCCGGAAAAGAGTGGGCGCAATTGAGCGCACCCCTCACATTCGTATCCACTCATGTTCTCAATCACGCCGAGCAGTGGAACGTGTTGCTGCCGCGCCGCCTGCATCGAGCGTCGCACCGCAGCGTGCGATTCGTCGCTCGGAATCGTGACGGCGATCGCGCCGGTGAGTTGTGGAACGAGCTCCACGAGATCCGAGAGCTTGTCAGCCCCCGGTGCCAGATCGACGAGGAGGAGATCGAGTGTTCCCCAGATGACGTCACTCAGGAATTCACGAAGGGCTCCCGTCTCGAGAACGCCGCGCCAGACGTAACGTTCGGCGGGGTGCTCACGCCACGCGAGCGGCGCGCCGTCATCGAGCAGAAACGATGTCGACATCACGCGTACGCCGTGCGGAGACACCGGCGGATGCACTCCGTTCCCGGTTACGCGCAAGGGACCGCGTGCATCGAGAAGACGCGCGACGGTGGGACTCTTGAGATCCGCATCGACTACACCCACTCCGCCCGCAAGGCTCCGCGCGGCCCCCACCGCCAGTGCCGCCGTGACATAGCTCTTCCCGACGCCACCCTTGCCGCTCATGACGGCGATCGTGCGCCTGACGCCGGTCAGTCTCGCCGCGACACGCGCGCGCTGCTGCCCAATCTGCTCGCCCAGCCGCGAGCGATCCGGTTCGGTGACCTCGTGGTATGTGCGAAAGCTCACAGATCCCACACCGCGCGCGCCAGCATCCAGAGGTTGATCATCACGACGACGAGCGCCGTCAGATAGAAGCTCGGCGCGATCACGGCATCCGCATCGGCGAAGAACGCGCCGCGCATGAGCGTGGGAAGCCGCAGACTGTGGACAGCCCACACGACCCCGGCGAACCAGACGTTCTGCCATCGCAACAGCGCGAAGAAGATGAGCAGCGCAACGGCGGCACCGATCAGTAACCAGAGCCATGCCGGTCCCACCCGCGTACCAGGGAGAAGATCGCGGCGCCACATTGCGTACGCGGCCGCTTCGTAAAGCAGCCCAACGTGGAGGTAGACAAACGCAGCCTGACGAAACTTGGCTGCGCGCGCTTCTGCGTGGGCCGCCATTCGGGAGCCTCGCGATTGGGACGCGATATATTGGTGGCAGTTCCGATCGTCCGCAAGAGCAGCGACGCACCGTGAACGCCCGTCTGATTGACGCGACATGTTCCGATGCCGACAATTATGCGAATGGTGATCGCACAGTTCCCTGCGCGTGCGACAGCGGCGCTCGCGGCCGGATTCACACTGTTCGTGGCGGCGATGTGGTATCTCGTCGCCAGCTCGCTCGGTGGACGGAGCGCTCCGGAGTTCGATCCCACTCCGCCAGGGCGCGCGCGCCTCGGCGGCGCATTGCGCGAGGTGGACACACTCACCATCGACGCCCGCGATGCGCGTACGTGGCACTTCGTCACCTTGACTGCTCAGGCAGTGCTCGTTCCCCCGGACACCACGGGATGGGATCTCGCCGTCAGGCGGCACCGCATAATCGGCAGCGGCCTCATCGCCGATCTGGGTGTCATCGCGTTCGACTCCGTCACCCGCGCGCCGCGCACCGGTCACGTCGCCAACCACGCGGGACGCGACACGTCCAATGCCGCCATCGAGCGGTGGTACCGCTACAGCATGCTCTCTCATCTGCTGGAGCCCAATGGGCATCTGTATGCGGTGCGCACCGCGGACGGTCGCGACTTCAAGATCCAGGTGCTGAGCTACTACTGCCGAGGACTCGAGGCGGGCTGCCTTACGATTCGCTACGCTCCGCTGGTCCCGCCATGACCGTGCGGCGTGAGGCACGGCGTGCGCCAGTCAGCGGCGCTGCCGAACCGCCTTACGAGTCGTCCCGCAGCTCCGCCAGATCACGGAACAGCTCCAGCGCCTGGGGATTGGCCAGTGCATCGACGTTCGTGACCGGTCGGCCGTGGATTACGTGTCGTACGGCAAGCTCGGTGATCTTGCCGCTGATCGTGCGCGGGATGTCGGCAACCTGGATGATCTTCCTCGGCACGTGATGCGGCGAGGTGTTCGCGCGGATATGCCCTCGGATGCGGTCGCGGAGCGCGTCATCGAGCGTGATCCCTTCGCCCAGCCTGACGAAGAGCACGATGCGGACATCGCGCTCGCCATCCGTCCGAACATCCTGCCCCACCACCAGCGACTCCTTGACTTCGGGAAGCTGCTCCACCTGCCTGTAGATCTCCGCGGTCCCGATGCGCACGCCGCCGGGATTCAGCGTCGCGTCGCTCCGCCCGTGGATGATCAGCCCATCGTGGTCGGTAAGCTCGGCCCAATCGCCGTGCCGCCAGACGCCGGGATAATGCTCGAAGTATGCAGCACGGTACTGGGCACCGTCGGGGTCGTTCCAGAAAACCACCGGCATGCTCGGGAACGGGCGGGTACAGACCAGCTCTCCCGGTACCCCCTGAACCGGATTTCCTTCTTCATCCCAGACCGCTACCGCCATGCCCAGACCGCGGCATTGCAGCTCGCCACGCCACACGGCGCGGACCGGCACGCCTAACGCAAAACAGGAGATGAGGTCGGTTCCGCCGGAAATGCTCGCCAGCTGGACGTCCGGCTTGATGGAACGCGCTACGTAGTCGTAGCTATGCGCGGCGAGCGGGCTGCCGGTGGAGAGGATCGTGCGCAACGCCGCGAGGTCGTGCGACCGGTGCGGCGCAAGCCCCTCCTTCTCGCAGAGCGCCAGATACTTGGCGCTCGTACCGAACACGGTGACCCGCTCGCGCTCCGCCATGTCCCATAGAATCGCCGGTTCGGGTGCCAGCGGCGCCCCATCGTAGAGCACCACCGTAGCGCCGACGGAAAGGCTGGAGACGAGCCAGTTCCACATCATCCACCCGCAGGTGGTGAAATAGAAGATCGTGTCGTCGCGCGTGAGATCGATGTGAAGCACGAGCTCCTTCGCGTGCTGAAGGAGGGTGCCCCCGGCGCCGTGGACCATGCACTTCGGCAGCCCGGTGGTGCCTGACGAGTACATGATGTAGACCGGATGGTCGAACGGCAGCAGCGGGCGGGGCGTATTCGCGGCAGGCGGCGGGAATTCGGCCTCACCTGCGGAGGATTGGTTGCGTGCAGTGGGGGCAGGGGCCGCAGATTCCCGGTGGGGGGGCCCCCCCGCGCTCGAGAAGTCCGCCCACCACACCCCCCGCGGTACATCGGGTGGCTTCTGCGGCTCGGCCGCCCCGCGAAGATACGGCACCACCACCACACGCTCCACCGTGGGAAGCGCCTCGACTATTCCGCGCAGCCGCTCCCCGCAGTCGATCGATTTCCCCGCGTACACGTACCCGTCCGCGGCGAACAGCACCCGCGGCCCTATCTGCCCAAACCGGTCCACCACACCCTTCACCCCGAAGTCAGGCGAGCAACTCGACCAGACCGCTCCCAGTCGAGTGGCGGCAAGCATCGCCTCCACAGCTTCGGGAATATTGGGCATCCATCCCGCTACCCTGTCGCCCACGCGCAACCCTGCTGCGTGCAACGCCGCCGCGAGCCGATCGACCGATTCGCCCAACGCCCGATAGCTTACCACTCGCTGCCGCCCCGACTCGTTCCAGAAAACGAGCGCCGGCCGCTCATCGGAGAAGCGAAGAAGATTGTCCGAGAAGTTGAGACGCCAGGCGGGAAACCACCGCGGACCCAGCGAAGGATCGGGTGGCGCCATGCGGTCGAGCCCAATACCGGTCACATCCGGTTCCGCCGGATCCACCTCGTAGCGAAGCCCAGCGAACTGCGCGACCGCGGGCCAGAACCGCTCCGGATGCGCCACCGACCAGTTCCACAGCGCACCGTACTCGTCAGGCGTTTTGCCCGGCGCGCGCTCCGTGTCGCCCAGCGAACTGATGAACGCCGTCAGCCTCGACTGGGCTATCCGCTCGGTGGTCGGAACCCAGATCGGCCCGTCGGGTGAGCCCGTGGTCATGCAGGAAAGCTTAGCGCGCCAGGCAAAGGCGCGCAGGCGCCACGACGCGTCAGTGCTGCGTGACGCGAGCTCCGTCGTCGAACGGGAGCGTGAGCGTCACCTGCACATCGCGGACGTCCGGTGGGCCGACAACACGGTTGCGGCCGGAGCGCTTCGCCGCAAACAGCCGCTCGTCGGCGGTGAACAACACTTCGTCCACCGCGTTTCCATCCTCCGGCCAGGTCGACACCCCGGCGCTCATCGTGATCTGCGCCGGAAGCGTGCGTCGCGCGACCACTATACGCAGAGCCGCAATGCGTTCACGGATCGTCTCCAGCTTCTCCATCGCCTCGTGCACCGGAGTCTCGGGAAACATGATGACGAACTCCTCGCCGCCGTACCGCGCCACGATGTCGCTCCGCCGAACGCTGAGCTTGAGCACGTTGGCCAGCGTGCGCAACGCGTCATCCCCTGCAGCGTGTCCGTAGGTGTCGTTGAACTGCTTGAACTTGTCCAGATCGATCAGCGCAACGGTGAGCGGCCTGCCGTAGCGACGGGCACGGCTCGCCTCCTCCTCGATGCGCTCGTCGAAGTACCCCCGGTTGAGCAGCCCCGTGAGGCGATCGACCGTCGAAAGCTGTCGAAGTCGCTGTGTTCGGTCGACGATCAACGTCGCCAGGACCGCGGCAATCAGCATCACGATTACCCGGGAGATCTGCGTAGACCACTCGAACGTCCCGTAGTTCACCGAGGCGAACGAGGGCGACGTGAGCGGCCAGTTCAACGCAGCGTACACATTGATGCCGATGAACTGCGCGCTCGCCAGAGCTCCCGCCCAGATGCACAGCCGGCGGTCATACCTCAGGCAGGTGGCCCCGATCGCCAGAAAATAGCACTCGAATACCACTCGGCTGTTGGTCGCGGTGAGTGGCGTGTCTGCGACGAGAAACACGACGAGAACCGCGCTGACCATCGATACGTCCACTGCCGTCGTCGCGAATCCCGCCCAGCGCCGCAACTCGCCTCGATCGATCAGCAGGAGCATCACCACCGCTATCGCCAGCGCCGCCGACCCCACCGACAGCCCGATGTAATTCTCCGTCGCTCTGACTATCAGCGTCTGGTACAGCGGGATGATCAGCAGCACCGCCGTAAGCACGACCCGCACGCGACCCACCAGTCGCTCGCCAGCGGTACCCGCGTCTTCCATGGTGACCGCGGTCGCCGACCAGCGCGGCTGGCTTAGCGTCAGGCGAAACGGTTGTTCAGCGGTCGTATGGGCGGCTGTCACGGAGATTCGGTAAGGGCCGCATAAGATATGTGACGACACCGCTCCGTGCCAGAGGCCTATTCGTTCCGCCGTGCAACACCATGAACCCTGTCCGGCGGGCTCATAACGGCATTCAGCCGCCGGCGAGCGTCAACACCGCGTTTACCAACACGTTAGCTCCGCGCACGACATCGTCGGGATTCGACAGCTCCCTGGGCGAATGGCTGATTCCGCGCACGCTCGGAATGAAAAGCATGCCGATCGGTGCAAATCGGGCGATGCTCTGCGCGTCGTGACCCGCCCCACTCGGCATTTCCATTGTGGTTATGCGCAGGTCCGCCGCCGCACCGGCTATCGCTCGGCGAACGCTCGCATCGGTCGGCGCCGGCAAACTCTCGAACGAAGGCACGAAATCGAACCTCGTGCCCGTAGTGGTGGCGATCGCCCGCGCCTCGCTGCTGATCCGGTCGAACAGCATGGCGATCCTGGCCGCGTCCAGATCCCGCAGCTCGAGGCTCAACCGAACCTCCCCGGCGATGACGTTCGGCGCGCCCGGGATCGCTTCGATCCGTCCCACCGTGCCGACATGCCGCCCGGGTACGGACGTGACGATCCGGTGCACCGCTTCAATGAACCGGGCCGACGCCAGAAGCGCGTCCTGCCGCTGATCCATCGGCGTTGTTCCCGCATGGTTCGAGAAGCCGGTGACGGTCACGTCCCACCAGCTGATGCCGACGATGCCCGTAACGATGCCGATCTGCCGCTCTTCCCGCTCCAGCGTACCTCCCTGCTCGATATGCAGTTCGAGGTACGCGGCCACATCCCCGCGCGCACGGCGCACCAGATCCAGGCGCTCGGGACGACCCCCGATGAATGCAGTGCCCTCGGCGAGAGTTTTTCCGCTGCTGCTCACCCTCGTCAGGTGCTCCTGGAGGAGTTCGCCGCTCAACGCCCGGCTACCCACCAGCCCCCCTTCTTCGTTCTGGAAGATGATGACTTCAAGCGGATGCCGTGTGCTGATTCTCCGCTCGCTGATCGTCCGCACAGCCTCGATCGCCGCGAGCGATCCCACCGTTCCGTCGAAGCTTCCCGCTTCCGGTACCGAATCGATGTGCGACCCGAAAAGCACCGGCGGCAGCGCGCCGTCAGAACCAGCTCGGCGTCCCACGATGTTTCCAGCCGCATCCACGCTCGGATCCAGACCCGCCGCTCGCATCAATCCGCTTACGTAGGCGCGGCCCTCGAGATCGAAGTCGCTGTAGGCGACGCGGCTCACGCCGCCGCGCTCGGTACGGCCGAATTGGGAAAGCGCGCGCAACTGGCTGAGCAGCCGGTCGCCCGAGACGAGCACCGGATCGGCCGCCGGGTGCTCGAAACGCGGCAAGCCTAACGCCGATGCCAGGCCGGCGGATGCGAGGCGGGCGAAGTCACGGCGAAGCATGTGCGGCGGGGAGCGGGACCTGAGACGCGGCTCGCATCATCCCCGCTTGTCGGCGGCGGCGGCGGGGCGCCCCTCGATCGAAGACGACGCCGGCTTCGTCGCGCGAATGAACGCGGCCATGATCCTCCCGTCGATCTCCTCCAGCGGCACATCAGCGGCTATTCCGCCATCCTCGAGAAAGGCGCGCGCGTCCTCACTCCGGTAGATGCGGGTCGGCTCGATGTCCACCTGCTCGAATCCGGCATCGCCTAACAGCTGAGCGAACTCGCGCTCCTCGAGCGCACCGGCGACGCATCCGACCCACAACTCCAGGCTCCTCCGGATGGCGGGCGGCACGTCGCCTCGCACCACCACGTCGCTGACCGCAAACCGGCCACCGGGCTTGAGCACGCGAAACGCCTCCGCCAGTACCTGCCGCTTGTCGCCGGAGAGATTGATCACGCAGTTGGAAATGATTACATCCACTGAAGCGTCAGGCAGCGGGATCGCCTCGATCTGCCCTTTGAGAAACTCCACGTTCCCGACCCCGGACTCGGCGGCGTTCCGTCGCGCAAGCTCGAGCATGTCGTCCGTCATGTCCAGCCCGTACGCCCTTCCAGTGGGGCCGACGCGCCTCGCTGAAAGGAGCACGTCCAGGCCGCCTCCGGATCCGAGGTCGAGAACCACCTCACCTTCCGCGAGATCGGCGAGTGCCGTCGGATTGCCGCATCCGAGCGAAGCGAGGACAGCCGCCGAGGGAAGGTCCGAGGTCTCGCCGCTGACGTAGAGGTTCGAGGTTATCGGATCGCAGGACGGCGCGGCCGCTCCCGAGCAGCAACCGGTGGACGCGCAACAGTCAGCAGGAGTTCCTTCGCCGGCCAGAACTCGCCGCGCTGCCTCGCCGTACTTCTCCCGCACTATCTCGGTGACCTTCACGCCAGCTTCCAGCTCATCTTTCGCGGCGGTCGACATATAGCTCCCGGGTCTTCAGGCTTTCCAACGGGTCGCCATGGATTGACGTCATTCATGATTCCGCAATCTACCGCGGAAGTCGCGAAAGTAGCGGAGGTTGCCCGGTAAACGCGGAGGTTATCGAAAGCGGAATCTGCCGGTCGGCCCAGGGAAAGTAAGCGAGGTTTGGAGACGAGCTTCCGGAGGCGATCGCCAATGCGAAAGCGTGGCGCGGGAGCAAGCAAATCGGGGCCTCGTGGGGGTAGTGGGTCACCCACTACCCTCGTGGGCCCCGCGTTTCTACCGATCGACGCGATTGGCCTGCGGCGGCGCAGCCGGAACGGTGAGGGGCTCCGTGGGTGCGCGCTGGCCTGAGGGAGGCCATGTGGCATTCAGCAGCTCCGAGGCGCCCTGCAGTTCGTGGAGCGCCGCATCCACGCGACGCAATGCGGCTTCGGAATCGTACAACAGCTCACTGGCAGGGCGGTTCACGTCTTCGTGCTCCTTTTCAATCGCGGCTAATTCAGATCGCCGCTGGCAAGCAGTCGCTGAGCAACCTGCGTTGCGGTGGAGTCGGCATCGTAGGTACCGTCGAGGATCCGGTGGCGAATCCTGACAAGCCGTTCCGAACCGACTGATCCGGCGCGCCTTGCCGTCGCCTTTTCGGGGCTGGTCTGCTCGGTACTTTCTTCGTGGAAATCCATACGGTCTCTCCTCCCGTTGCCCCAAGTTTCGGCACGACCACGAACAGACTTGAGCGCGACTGATCGGTTGCCGTGTCGCGAGTGCCGCGTCACTAACCTGCAGGGTTTCCTTCCCGCAAAGTCGCGCTCGGGCACTTCGCCCGGCCCTGTCAAAAAGTGATACGCACCCGGCGCCCGGTCGTCCTCTAGGGGTATCGGCACGGAGCGCGGAAAGGTTGAGCGGCAGGGATCAGGAAATGGTCCTGGGCGCCCGGGCCCACCGGGCCCCTGCCGCAGTCCCAGCCTCTCTACTCCCCTAATGGCCTCGATACTGTGCGTCGATGACGATCCGTCAGTCGGGCTGATTCTCGAGGACACCCTCGAGCGAGCCGGACACAAGACGATCTCCGTGCCTAACGTGCCGGAGGCCCTGCAGGCACTGGCGCAGGGCGGCATCGACCTCATCGTTTCGGACTACCGCATGCCGGGACTCACCGGCCTGGAGTTTCTGGAGCTTCTCGGGCGCGACGGAGTGGACGTCCCGCTGATAATGCTCACCGGCTATGCGAGCGTCGAGCATGCAGTGGCGTC
>CAZPCC010000237.1:0-6153 GCA_964584905.1 uncultured Gemmatimonadaceae bacterium
AAGGAACCGCCCATCAATGGTGATCGGAACGGCCTTGCCATCGAGAATGACACCCGGCTCACCCCCTTGCTCGGCGTGAATGTGCAAATGAGGCTCGCTGGTGTTACCGGTGTTTCCTACCTGACCAAGTACGGTCTCCACCGTCACAGAATCGCCAACCTCAACCCTCAAACTGCCCTGCTTCATGTGAGCCAGCAAAACCTCCACTCCTTCGCACTCGACCAGCACGTGATTGCCGGCGGGGTGCTCCGGATCAGTGGCAGGCGGAATAAGATCCTCATAATCGTCCATCGCTACTGCAATACTGCCTGTGCACGGGCTGTAGAGTTCAGCCCCAAATATGGAGTAGCTCTCGAGATCACTACGATCACCAAAAAAGTCTGCACGCATACCCAGAGCATTCAGGCCGAGAATATCGAGTGCGTGGTTTTGCGGTCGAACTCTGAAGTGACCGTTCGTAAAAGGGCTGGCACCACCGTGGAGCACCACATAACGCGCCCCTCGCAAGGGCGAAGACAAATCCACAGTGCCGTCAGGTACCGAATATCCTTGAAACGAAAACCAATTGAAACCAGCCATGAGCACAATCAGCAGACCATTGGCGACTATGCCAATGAGGGTTTGCATTTTACTGAGGGGCGATTTCGGGGCTCTGATGCGTCTGTAACTGATTATGCTGGCAACAAGAAATAGAATTGGGAATAGAGTCCTCAAGTAGATGCTGGAGATGTCCCATCGTGCACTGACCCACATGAAGCTTATCACCATGCCAAAGGCTACAGTGTTTAGCATCCACATCAAACGGTTAGGTTTGCGATGGATAGCTAGTACCCCGATCAGGAGAAGAGGTACAAGCACTTGAAACAAGCCAATTATCCACATATGGAGTGCTCACGTTGGATAGAAAGGCGGTTCATGGATTCAGCGAGTATACCTGATGGTTCAGACGTATAACGCTTGAACTGAGCCGCGGGGCGACCAGGGCAGGACCTGGACGGAAAGTACGGCCGTCGGTCGCCCCGTCGGCTCCAGTGAATCGTTAGAGGGCGGTCGGAAATGGCGCGCCCGTCGATTCATACCTAATGGTGGGCATATTGCAGCCGCTTCAACTCTTCGTCAAGCAGATCGGACAGCTGACTACACGCAACCTTTCAGTGCGGCCACAATGACTACAAAGACGATGATCCGTTAGCCTCGGGGAGTGCGAGCGAGCGCCGGTGGGAATACGTCCGCCGATCGGTGGCGGCTCCGCGGCAATTGCTAGGCGATTCACAAGTCAGTTGATGTCTCGAAGGTCACGGGCGAGCTCAATCTCATCGTCTGGTCCCGAACGCGCGTGGCGAGTGAGCCGAGCCTGAAGGTCGCGCTCCAACTCCTCCACTACCAGAAGAGCGTCGCGGAGCACCGAGAGCGGGAGCGTAACGTACGAAGGAGTCACTCTCGTCCCTCTAGAAGTTATGACTGGGCTGGCCTCCGACTCTTCCGTGGATTAGCTCCTCGATTACGAGTCGGAGTCGCCAGAGCCACCTGCGACGGTTCACTCGAGCCTCCAGACCCCGCTGAATGCGGGGCGCGACTGAGCGGCCGCGGTCGTGGGGCCAGACGCGAACGACGTCACGCCCATCTAGCGACGCCCATGCTCCAGGACGTTCTACGGGGCCACGCGCGAGAGAGCCATGTCCCCCTGCGCATTGCCCACGACGCCGCCCGCGTTCTCGTCGCACACGCTGGCACCTTGCCGGAACCAGACCAACCCGACCAGCGAGTCGCCCGCGGCCCGAAGTTGCATGCCGGCCAGCATCGTGGCGTAGGAGGCACACTCCACCGGATGCACCTCGCTGACCCATGTCGCCACTCCCTCCGCCGACACCTCGCCCACGATGCTGAAGTCTCCGAAGCGGTCGGAGAGCGTTCCCGAGAGCGCCGCGCCCGCCTGATCGAGGTCGAGCGATACCGACGTGTTGCGCCACGTGCCGGTCCAGAGGCCGGAGACGTCGGGGACCTCAGGGCCTGTGCCTTTGCCGTCCGAGCACGCGGTCGCAAGCAGACCACATGCGGACGTCAGAAGAAGGGCACGCTTGACGTGCGACATGATGTTCTCCGGTTGAGGTGATGATGGGGCCAGAGGCAATCACCGTCGGCCCGACATCAGGATGTTCGGATTGAGGTTGAAGCCAGTGGGCCACGTGGGTGACCGTATCGAGGCTTCAATCAGACAAGCGATGAATCGCGCCGGATTCCCTCATCGAGATCGTCAGGCCGTCACGAACGTGATTGCCGCGCGCACGGATCTGAGCCAGGCCGAGGCCGAGCAGCTCGCCATGCGTGTGGAGAACGCCTTGAGCTCCGCGCAGACCAGGATCGCCAGCACGATTGACACGGTGACGGAAAGCGCCGGCGAGGTCGCCGCGATCGCGCTCCAAACTGCGGCCGGCGGGCGCTGCGCGTGAGCAGTGAACGCGACCACTTTCGCTCACTTTCGGACGGCCTCTGGCGCCGCCACGCCGGGGGTCACATCGTGGACCTTGAGGGGCGGGCGAAGTACCCGCCTCCGCAGTCACCTCTCACGTCTCCGACCATGTCGCACCGTTCGGAGCCACGGCCCGAAGGGCGTCAGCCTCTTCGCACGGTGGCCATCCTCGTCCTCCCCGACGTCGTGGCGTTCGACATCTTCATCGCCACGCACGTGTTCGGCGACACGCGCCCGCACGGCGGGGTGGCGAAGTACCGGATGGTGATCTGCACCTCGACGCCTGGGCTGGTCTCGATGGCCATGGGAGTCCCGATCGGCATCGACAGGGGCCTGGAGGTCCTCGCTGAGGCCGACACCATCGTGATCCCAGGTCGCTCGCAGGCCGACGCGCCGGCAGAGCCCCGGGTGATCGACGCGTTGCGCGCGGCCTCGGCCCGCGGGGCGCGCATTGTCTCCATCTGCACTGGGGCGTTCGTGCTCGCGCAGGCGGGCCTCCTCGACGGGCGCCGCGCCGCCACACATTGGGACTGGGCATCCCTGCTTGCCGCGCGCTACCCGGCAGTCTCCGTCGATCCGCGCGTGCTGTACGTCGATGAAGGCGACGTCCTCACCTCCGCTGGCATGGCGGCGGGGCTAGACCTCTGTCTGCACATTGTCCGAGGCGACCACGGCGCGGAGGTCGCGAACGCAATTGCGCGGCGCATGGTGGTCGCGCCGCACCGGAGCGGCGGACAGGCACAGTTCATCGACCAGCCCATCCCCGTCACGCGCGACACGGTGCTGCAGGCCACGCAACGCTGGGCGCTCGAGCGCCTCGCGGAATCGCTCACGGTGGAGGCAATGGCTCGCCAGTCCAACACGAGCGCTCGCCACTTCACGCGCCGGTTTCAGGCGGAGTTCGGCATCACACCGCTCCGGTGGCTCATGCAGGAACGCGTGCGTCTCGCGCAGCGCATCCTCGAGCAGACCGACCTGAGCATCCAGCGGATCGCGGAGCGCACCGGGTTCGGCTCAGCGGTGTCGCTCCGGCGGCACTTCGCCGAGGTGGTCGGCACCACACCGTTCGGGTACCGGCAGACCTTCCGCGGCGGGGGCGCCCAGAGGCCGGAGCGCTTCGGTGCGGGGCCGTCAATGGGTCTCGGAGGCTAGGTTTCGCGAATGGCCACCGCCTGAACCTTCACTTGGCCTCCATGCGGCAGCGCCGCCGCCTGATAGATGGTCCGTGCCGGGCGCCGGCCCTCCGGGAAAAGCTCCGCGCACAGCGTGTTCACCGCCGACACGTCGGCCAGGTCGATGAACGCGACGTCCAAGAAAACGATTTCGTGTGGCCCGAACCCCGCCGCCGCGAGCGCGGCGAAGACATTCTCGAACGCGAGGGCGGCCTCTTCGCGCGCACTCCCGGGGCGGAAGGCGCCCGTCTCATCCACGGCAAGCTGGCCGCTGATGTAGCAGTGCGTGCCCGCGACCACGGCCTGACTGATTGGTGACGGGGCCTCCGGCAGTCCGGGCCCCCAAGCGAGGAATCGGTGCGGCATGGCGGGACCTATAACGTCACCGGACGCCAGCGCTCAGCGGGCGCGATCGCGCCGAGCAGTGGCAGGACGGATGCCGCCACGTAGAGGGAGAAGCGGAATGCTCGTGTCATGGCTCGTGTCCTATCGGTGTCGGCCGCGCCGTGCGCTCACCGCGAGCGCCGTCGAGGTGGCCCTTGTGGACTCGAACCTCGACCCGGCAGACGGGGCTGAGTGAGTGCACCGAGCGACCACTTTCGCTCGATTTCGGACAGGCGCGAAGTACGCCCCGCACGGCGGCACGGCGGCCCCGCGAAGGGACCGCCGCGCAGCGGGAACTGCGAGTGAATAGTGCCTACGGCACCACCGCGAAGTGCCCCATCATCCCGGCCTCGTGGTGCTCAAGGATGTGGCAGTGGTACATCCATTCGCCGGGCCGGTCGTCCGGCAGCCACGCTATGCGCACGCGGCTTTTTGGCGGGGCGTTCACCATGTCCTCCCAGGAGAGGAACGCCGGTGGCTGCCCGTCGACAGACACGACCTGGAAGAAGTAGCCGTGCAGGTGGAAGGGGTGGTCCATCGCCGTGTCGTTCACGATATCCCAGACCTGCAGCTCGCCGAGTTTCACTGGCGCGTCGCGGTGGTGCTCCTCGTTGTTCACGAAGAATCTCACACCCTTCGTGAGGCTCGGCCGCTCGCCGAGGTGCACCTCGCGCGTCGACGTCGAAGGGCCCGTCACCAGCGGCTCGATACGGCGCAACGTCGCGGGGATCACGGCCGCCGACGGCGCTGCCGCACCCACGCGCACCGTCGCAAAGGTCACGGCCTTCGACCTCGCGATCGTCCCTCGGTAATACTTCAGCGACTCGACTTGGATCGTCTCGCCCTCGCCGAACGGCCCCATGGCGACGTCCACGCGGCCGGCCGGCACGAGCAGGACCTCATTCACCTGGACAGGCGCGACGAGCAGGCCACCCGTGGTGCCGAGGAGCGTGAAGGGGCGGCCGCCGATCGAGAGCCGCACGTAGCGCGCGCTCGAGGCGTTCACGATGCGCCACCGCTCGATCTGGCCCGCGGACATGGTGAGCTCGGCCTTCGCGTCCCCGTTCACAAGTAGCGTGTCCCCCTGGCGACCGTCGTGGCGCTCGACGAGCCCGCCGAGCGGTTTGATCTGACCCGCGCGGTCCAGCTTTACGTCGTCGAGCACGAGCACGCGCTCCGCGTCCAGCGCCGGCTCGTCCGCGCCGCGCACCACCAGCGCGCCGTAGAGCCCGCGCTCGAGCTGCACGGTCTCGTTCATGTGCGGGTGGTACCAGAAGGTGCCGGCGTCGCGGAGGAGGAAGCGATAGGTGAACGTCTCGCCCGGGGCGACGGGGCGCTGGACGCTGTCGGTGCCGTCCATCGGGGGCGCGAGCCGCAGACCGTGCCAGTGGATCGTGGTCGCCTCGGCCAGGCGGTTCGTCAGCCGCACCTCGAGGACGTCGCCCACGCGGCCCTCGAGCACCGGCCCGGGGACCCAGCCGTTGTACGCCCACACGCGCGCCGGCTTGCCTGGGACGAACTCCCAGTCCGCCTCGCGGGCCTCGAGGTCGACGGTGACGACCCGGCCGCCCGGAGCCGGCTGCGCCGCGGCCATCGCGCTGGCGTGCGCGGCGACCGCGTCGGCGGGCGCCGTGTGCATGGCGTGAGAGCCGTGGCCATGCGCGCCATGGCCATGAGAACCGAGGCCGTGGGCGCCGTGGTGATGCGAGTGCTCGTTCATGGCGGTTCTCCGGTCGGAGGTCTGCGATGCGTGCGGAAGACTCTGGGATCCAAGGTAGGTCTGACTCGCCAGGCCGGTGAGCACGGCAGAGGACCACTTTCGCTCACTTTCGGACGCGTCCTGGCATCCAGTGCGGGCCCCTCAATCACACCCACGGCTCGCGCGACCATGCACATCCCCGCTCGCCCACCCTAGGAGCGGTGGGAATGCAGCCCGACTCACCTGCGCCCCGGGCAAAGGCCGACGTGGCGACCGAGGCTCGCGCCCGCCGCCGCTTCTGGCGTTCCTTCGGCCGCCACGGCGCGACCGTCACGTTATGCGAGCGGCCGCCCGGGCGGACCGCTCTCGCTGCGCTGGTGGGATCCGGGCGCTGGTAACTGGCGCTGTCGCTCGCGAGCGGAAAGGAG
>CAZPCC010000238.1:0-4301 GCA_964584905.1 uncultured Gemmatimonadaceae bacterium
GCGGCGCTCGCCATTCTCGCCGGCGATGCGCGCGCCCTTCTCGGATCCGTGGGCCTCGTCGGGCTCGCCCTCTCCTGGGCGCTCCAGGCGCCTATCGAGAGCTTTACCGGTTGGCTGCTTAACTCCTTCCGCTCGTACTACCGGGTGGGTGACCGGATCGCGGTGGGTGATGTGTTCGGCGATGTCTACTCCATCGATTTGCTGACGACGACCGTGTGGGAGGCAGGGGGAGAGCTCAAGGCGGTGCAAGGGGCGCAACCCACCGGCGCCATCATCACCTTTCCCAATTCGGAGGTGCTTCGCGCCAACATCATCAACTACACGCGCGACTTCCCTTACGTGTGGGATGAGATCACGGTAGGCATCAGTAACGAGAGCGACCTCCAGCTGGCTCTCGAGGTCATTGGCGAGGTCGCGGAAAGCACCGTCGGCAGGGAGATGGCCGCGCCGGCGGCAGCGTATGCCAACCTGCTTCGCGACGCACGCTTGCCGCTCGAGATATCGGACAAGCCTCAACTCTACATGTCGCCGACGGATGCCTGGATGAACGTCATCGTGCGCTACCTCGTGGACGCCCGCCAGCGGCGTAGAACGGCTAGTGATCTCCACGCGGCTATCGCCGCCCGACTCGCCGAGCCGCGATACGCCAGCCGGATCAAGCCGTCGTATCCGCGAATGGAGGTTGCCGTACTCGGGCGGCCAAGTGATGAATCCAGCGAAAACCGGTGACCTAACGGTCGCGCGGCGCGTCACCCCTGCCCAGGGTGGCGCCAATTCGAGATGCCAATTAACGTCAACTCGGGCGCCTCACTCTCCCGCACCGTCCCTCATCAGACCTGTACGGATGCAATCGCTTGCCCGCGTGGCGTACGCATTTGCCTTCGCCGCCGCCCTCGGATCGGCCGCCCGGACCGCCGGAGCACAGCAGCCTCCGGTCGGAACCGCTGACGTCTTTCGACGCCATGCCGACCGGGTCGTCCGCATTCAGGTCGTCGAGTCGGGCTCGGCGGCCAAATCCACGCTGGGCAGCGGATTCTTCGTCGGCGACGGGCTGCTCGTAACCAACTACCACGTCATCTCGAGGCTGGTCACCGACAGCGCCCGCCACCGTGCGGAGCTCACCGACACCCGCGGCGAGACGCATCCGGTGCGGGTGGTTGCCATCGATGTAGTTCACGATCTGGCAGTGGTTCACTCCGATGCCGTACCGGTGAGCACCTTCGAGATCCAGCCGGTGACACTCGACCAGGGCGAGCGCCTGTACGCACTGGGCCACCCGCACGACCTCGGCCTAACGATTACGGAGGGGACGTACAACGGGCCGCTCAAGTATGTGCTCTATCCGAAGATACTCTTCTCCGGTTCGCTCAATCCGGGGATGAGCGGCGGGCCGGCGATCGATACAGGAGGGCGCGTAGTCGGGGTGAACGTGAGCACGGCCGGCAACGAGATCAGCTTTCTCGTTCCGGTCGACCGGGTCATCGCGCTGCTCGAGCGCGTGAGGCGTCAGGACGCGCGCGCCCGGCCGTCTCTGCTGGCGGAGGCCGCGCTCCAACTCCGCGCATATCAGGACATCTACATCGCCCGGATATTCTCCGATTCCATCAAGCGAGTGACGCTCGGCCGTTTCTCCCTGCCCACCGAGCCGGCACCCTTCTTCAAGTGCTGGGCGGATGCGGACCGAGACGAAGACGATCCGTATGAATCGGTGCAGCACTTCTGCTCGACCGACGATCACGTTTTCATCTCCGGCGAACAGTCCACCGGCCTCCTGACGCTCAGTCACGAGCTCATCATCAACAAGACGCTGAATCCGTTTCGCTTTCATTCGCTGTATTCCGGCACGTTCCAGAACGTGCTCGACAGCGACATTCCATTTGCCGACGCGGACGCGGTAACGCCTTACAGGTGCGAGACGCGCAACGTAAGGCGAGATGAGATCACGCTGCGCACCGTGTTCTGCCTGCGGAAGTATCGCAAGCTCGAAGGGCTGTACGACGCGTTGATCAAGGCGGCCGTTCTTGGCACGTCCGAGACCGGGCTCGTGTCCACACTGTCTTTGTCGGGCGTCACCTTCGAGAACGCCCACGTGCTCGCGCGGCGCTACCTGGAGCAGATCGCGTGGACCGACCGGTAATCGGCGACGCGCTGGACGCGCCACTCACTCCCGACGCCAACGGGCATCCGGCCGGTCTGCACGACAGCGCGAGCGAGGCGGCCACTCCCCCGCCGCCTGTCGAGAGGCCGGTGCTGGTCGAGGTTCTCGGACCCCATGGGCAGCTGCGCGGTCGAACGCGGCTGGCATCGCTGCCCGCCGTGATAGGCCGCGGCTACGAAAGCGATGTGCTGATCGACGATCCGCACATCTGCCCCCGGCATGCCGAGCTGGCTCGCAACGAGCGAGGCGGCCTGGTACTGCGCGATCTGGGGAGCGTCAACGGCATTGGTGTGCGTTCCGATGGTGCGCGCCACACATCCATCGCGATTGCGTCCGGCGACCGCGTGCAACTCGGCGCCGTCTCGATTCGGGTCCTGGAGCTCGATCATCCGGTGGCTCCGGCCACGCCGCTGGCCGCGACCGGAAGCATAACGTCTTCGATCCTCCAGCCCTGGCGTGCTTTGGCGATTTGCGCCGGCGCCTGGCTCGCGCTCACGTTGATCAGCTATCAGGCTTCGGCGGAAAGCGACGCGGTCGTATTCGCCGTGCAGCAATCGGTGTACACGTTCGTCGCAATCGCGCTATGGGCAGGCGGGTGGGGGCTGGCGACACGCATAGTCTCCCACCGGTTCAGCGTGCTGTCGCACGCGGCATGGGCCGCCGGACTCACCATCGTCATGCTCGTAATAGTCGCCGCTGATGAATGGCTGGATTTTCTGTTCCCCGCTGCCGGCATGGCGTCGGTGCTCACCGGCGTCGGCGCAATGCTGCTGCTGCCGCTGCTGGTCGCCGGACATCTCGAGATCGCGTCAGGCATGTCGCGGGCCAGGCGATGGCGCGCCGCGTTCATGACCGGTGCAGTCGCCGCGATCTTCATCGTCGTCATTTCCCTTGGCGACGATGACTCGCGCAACACTCGGACGCTCGACTACTCCGGCAACCTCAAGCCGTTGCCGGAACGAATGGTGCCGGCCGGCACGCTCAACGACTTCATGGAGTCGGTGGCCGAGCTGCGCGACGAGGTCGATGACCTGGCAGAGGAGGGAAATGCGGTCACGAGCGAGTCTGACGAGCCTCTTCAACCAGCTGAGCCAGACGCTCCAGCGCCTGACGAGGGCTGAGCTCGTCCACATCCAGCTCCCGCAGGGCGGCGAGCACCGGGTGTGGCGGGGCCGCGGCAAAGAGCCCCAGCTGCGGATCGGCGGCCGAAGCCGCCGTACGGCCTTCGATCAGATGGCCGCTCTCGAGCAGCTTGAGCACCTGCCGCGCGCGCGCGAGCACCTGTCGCGGAATTCCCGCCAGCCGCCCGACCTCGATTCCGTAGGAACGGTCGGCGCCCCCCGGGCGAAGCGCGTGCAGGAACAGAATCTCGTCGCCCACCTCGCGCACGGCGACGGTGAAGTTGCGCACGGCCGGCAGCTCGTCGGCCAGCTGCGTGAGCTCATGGTAGTGCGTGGCGAATATCGTCTTGCAGCCAATGGCGTTATGCAGGTGCTCGCTCACCGCCCACGCTATCGACACCCCGTCGTAGGTCGCCGTGCCGCGGCCAATTTCGTCGAGCAGCACCAGCGACCGCGCGGTGGCAGTGTTGAGAATCGCGGCAGTCTCGGACATCTCGACCATGAACGTGGACTGGCCGCGCACCAGGTTGTCGCTCGCCCCGACGCGGGTGAATACGCGGTCGCACACACCCACCGTAGCCGCCGAAGCCGGCACGAACGCACCCATCTGCGCCATCAGCACGATCAACCCCACCTGCCGGAGCACAGTCGACTTCCCAGCCATGTTCGGGCCGGTCAGTATGATCATCCGCGCATCTTCCGTGAGCGAGACGTCGTTCGGGATGAACTTCTCGCGCGGCATCATCCTCTCGACCACCGGATGCCGTCCGGCCGTGATGTCTAGCGAGAATTCGTCTACGAGAACCGGGCGCACATATCCCTCTCTTGCAGCTGCTTCGGCGAGTGATGCGAGCACGTCGAGCTCGGCGATTATCTGTGCAACTGATTGCAGGCGTGCGACATGTGATCCGATTTTCGCGCGCAGGGACTCGAACAGCTCCCGCTCCCGTTCTTCCACCTTCTCGGCGGCCGTCAGGACATGCTCCTCGTACTCCTTGAGCGATGGTGTTACGTACCGCTCT
>CAZPCC010000239.1:0-8305 GCA_964584905.1 uncultured Gemmatimonadaceae bacterium
GTCCCGCTCGGCCTTCAGATGGCGCATCGCGCCCTCGAGATCATCCTGAACAAGCGTGGCGTTGGGGCCGACGGACTTCAACGAGCGCGAGACGACCCATTTTGGCTGGCTGCGCCATGCCGAGGCGAAGGCGCGTTCCTCTGCATCCCATTCAGGATGATCGTCGTCCCAGTAACGCATGACCTCATACATCTTGCGACCGTAAACACTGCCCGCCTGTCCCTGAGCCTCCTCGATGAAATGGCGGAAGAGCGTGGGGCTCGGCGCAAACGCCACATGATCGACGTAGCCGTCCAGGGACTGGTTCATTCCGAACACGAGCTTAGCCATACCTCTTTCCTCCCACGGCGTATCCGACGATGTGTGTTGGCGACTAACGCTTGAGTCTAGCTGCGGGCGGATCAAAAAAGTGCGAGCGAAGCGAGCCTCCGAAAACCGCCGTCAGCTGCAATGAATCGTCAGCCAGCCGCGCGTCATCAGGGGTCACGAGCGCTTTGTTGCCAGCGGCGAGGTGCGCGGCGGCCGTGCCCACGCACGCGAAGGAATGTCTTCTCTCGCGCTCGATAGGCAAACGCAGCGCCCTCTTGTCTGCCTAACGCCCAAGTTCAGACTGCAACGTACCACGAAGGCGAGAACCCGAACTCGGTCATTCTCCAATCGCACCGTCAAAGTACTGAGGCGATACTCTATCAGGATCTGGAGTCTGGTTGTGGCCGACAGCGCATGTCGCGCATGCTCCCAGTACCTTTCCGATTGCCAGACACAATAATGATTTCATCCCTTGCCTCCACTACCTGAATGGTTCTCGCTGATTTCAGGTCGTCGCGGGTTAGGCCGCATATCTTGACTGAGCAGCTCACTGACCCTTGTGGCCTCTCATGCCTACCGGCAATGCGATACCGACTCTGTGATAGGACATTGCTCCTTTCGGAGCCAGGTTCTCCAGCATGAGAGCTGCGGCGTCCGCATAGGAGATGGTCATCTCGGGAATGAGGCGGACGAACACCGGCAGGAAGAGCGCGTCAGGCAGGATTCGTTCGGACTCTGGTACCTCGACGGGTAACCGATCCAACGATATCCGCAGGTTGGATGGACCGAGGGGCGGCTGCTCAACCATCGGCCCCGGACACAGCAGCCGCCAATCCAGGTGTGAACGGTGGATGCGCTCGAAGTTGACGCGATGTGGCCAGTACGTGGAACTGACTTGCGGGATGTCGACTCCTTTCCGACCTGAATCGTCGATATCAAGTACAGCGGCACCTGCCAGGAACCAGCAGGCAGGGCGATCGTCGGCCGACAGTGCCTCAAGGCCCGTGACCAGGTGATCAATGAGGTCTACGAACACCTGGCCCTCGGAAATGTGACCGGCGGTATTGATGACGGCATCATGCCCGCTGAGCAATGTGATCAGATCGTTCGTCGAAGCGGTACTCAGGTCGCATTGGCTGACCGATACGTAGTCGCGAACCTCGGCTGGCAGTTTGGAGATGGTTCGGACTACGACTGAAACATCGTGTTTCGCTGCGAGAGCTTGTTGAACGACATTCCTACCCAGTGAGCCCGTTGCGCCGAGGATGACGATCTTTGACATTGGCGGTTTCTCTTCGAATGCTTGATGTGGTGTGGCGTATGCTCGATGCGGCTTGACGCCTGAACTGAGCTGCGGGGGCGGCCAGGGCGCAGCTCTGGTCGCGGTGATGTGGATTTATATGGTCGCAGTTTCTTCACTGATGGCGCAGGTGATCTCACCTCGACACTGCGCGACGAGTCAGGAGTTGAGGCGCACGCCGAGTGGGACGCGGGCTTTGGTACACGGGACGCGCGAATCCGTTAGGGAGCATGGTCCCTTGCTGCGGATCAATGTCGTGCTACTGGGATTTCAGAAACGCCGACGCAAATTGCATGACAGTCGCAGAACCGAGGAGGGTGAGGTGCGTCGTGTTCGGGATGATCGCGAGGCGGTTTGGCGATCGCAGCGATCCGTCGAGGCCGGCGTCGCGTTGTCCGCCGCCCAACAGTTTGTAGAACTCCACGACGTGTTCAGGGCGCATCATGTCGGCATCCGCAAACATGAGCAGCGTCGGCGCCTTGATGTCGGCCACGGAGGCCGACCAATCGTAGCTTCGATTGGCGAGCTCACCAGTCTTTCTGAACATCGTTTCCCAGTTCACGGACGGATAAAGTGATGCGAGCGGCGATTTGCTCACGTCGGCCGCGATCATCGGCGCTGCCGAGGGCATCTGCGCGAAGGCCTCGAGGACTTCCGGGTAGAGGCCCTCTGATCGAACCGCGGTCGAGATCACAATCAACTTGTCGACGAGTTGGGGATGGCGGATCGCTGTCTGAAGCGCGACGAGAGCGCCGCTTGAGTACCCCATCACGCTGGCCTTCTCGATGCCGAGATGACCCATCAACGCGGCGACGTCGTCGGCGAAGACCTCGAACGACCAAGGTCGGCTGCTGTCCTTGCTCAAGCCGTGGCCCCGGGCATGTAGCGCGACGACCTTGTGCGCCTTGGCCATTTCCGCCAGCGGCGCACCGAACATCTCCGAAGGAGTGACGCCCCCGTGCAGCATGATCAGGGGTGGGCCGTCACCGTGGACCTCGTAGTACAGCTCGACGCCGTTGACTTGGGCATAACCCGTCGATTCCGGTGTGCGCACAGCTTGTCCTCCCGCCGTCGTCGTGTGCGCCGACACGGCAAAGGCCGCGGCAGCGAGGACCTGCAATCCATAATTGTTAGGTCGGCGCTTTCTCATGGGCTCACCAAGGTGACGAGAAGCTCGTCCAACAGCTCGAACTGCTCGCCCGCCCCGCTCGTGCCCGTGCTGCCGGAGGCGATGGCGTCGTCGAGGGCTTGCTTGGAAGGATAGAGTTCGTGCAGGACCAGTAGCGTCTTGCCGTCCGTTTCCTCGAAGGTCACCGTGGAAACGGGCCCATCGGCGCCTTCCTCGTTCGTCCAGACGATGCGCGAGTGGGGCGTCACTTCGATATACCTGCCGAAGAACGCCATCGGCTGCTCGAAGTCAGGGTGGCTGAACACAAAACGGTACGTGCCACCCGTACGAACATCGGCCTCGCAGGAAACGAAGGATATTCCAAACGACTCCGGCGTCCACCACCGCTTGAGCAACTCGGGCTTGGTCCAGGCCTCGAACACGATGTGCGCGGGGCCGTTGAAGGTGCGCGTGACGACTAGCTCACGCTCAGACTTTCGTTCTACCGTCGTGGGGTTCTTCATGGGGTTGGGCTCACTTTCCTTTTCTTCTTCTATCGACTCTTTTCTTCCGTTTCAATTCCTCAACGATCCTGTCCAACTCGTCGAAGCGTGCGTCCCAGAGCTGGCGGTACCTCTCGATCCATGCCGCCTCTTCTTCCAGCCGGCGCAAGCCGAGCTTGCACGTCCGCACCCGCCCGACCTTTTCCGTGGTGACGAGCCCCGCCTGCTCCAGGACACCGACGTGCTTCTTCATGCCCGTGAGGGTCATGCGGAACTTCTCGGCAAGGTCCGTGATCGAAGCGTCCGCATGCCCTAGCCGCTCCAGAATGCCGCGTCGGGTGGCGTCCGAGAGCGCGGCGAACGAGGCATCCAGGCGGGCTCGTTGTAACTGAACCATGTGGTTCAGTATACATCAACGGAGAGGGCGACGCAAGGGGGGGAGTGGGGCGAGGGCATCCATAAGATCGTCCGCAAGCATGCGATCGCCGCTGGCCCATGAGCGCTCTTCAGGTACCCCATCTTGCCCACAGCACCATAACGTGCCGCCCGTCGCATTTCGAGCGGTCAGGATGAGCAACGCGACGTCCGCATCTTCGTCAGGCATGTGCGCAGCAAAGTGGTCGTAGGCGCGACTTCTGACGGACTCATGCCCGCTATCGCGGTATTAGTGCGCAGCCCGCAATGGCGACGAGAGGGTACATGCGTTTCTTCCGTGGTGCGGATGTCGGCCTAACGCCGTGCCGATAAGCTGCGGACGCCGAAGGCGACCGTCAGCTTCATCGGCTTGTTGGGCGGTACCTGAACACTCTATCCTTGGACGAGTCGCCGATGAGGCCCGCGGCCGGCCCGTAAGGTCCCTTAGACTGCAGTGTAGCCTCCATCGATCAGGTAATAGCCGCCCGTGATAAAGGAGGCGTCGTCCGAGAGAAGAAAGCACACTAGCGGGGCGACTTCGGATGGACGGCCCAGCCGTCCCAGGGGGTGCCGGGCGACGAGTCCCGCGCGTACGGCGTCTGGAAGATTGGCCAACAATGGGGTCTCGATATACGCTGGTCCGACACAGTTGATTCGCAGGCCCATCGGACCGTATTCCGCTGCTGCGTTCTTCGTCAGCCCGACGATTCCGTGCTTGGCTGCGGTGTAGGCACCGTTGCCGATGGCTGCAACTGTACCGTGGATGGAGGCCATGTTGACGATTGCGCACTGCTCCGGTCCAGTCTCGAGCATCGCGGGGATCTGGAAGCGCATCCCGTATAGAACGCCGTTCAGGTTGATGTCAATGACGCGCTGCCAGTCGGCGAGGTCCGTTTCGCCCGCTGGAGCCTGCGCGCCGCCGATGCCCGCGTTGTTGACGGCGTAGTGAAGGGCGCCGTAGGTGTCCACGGCGTACATGACGACCTTCTCGGAGTCCTCGGGCTTGGCGGTGTCCTGCTCGAACGCGGTTGCCACACCACCGGCATGCACGATCTCACCCGCGACTCGTTGGGCGGCCGCGAGGTTGATATCGGTCAGCACCACCTTGCTGCCTTTCGCGGCCATCGCCTTTCCGATTGCCTCTCCGAGCCCTGAGCCTCCGCCCGTAACTATGCCAACCTTGCCGCCGAATGCTGGATTCATGGTCTACCTCCGACAATAGAAGCCGAGATCGAAGGATTTTCCCGTCGGCTGGATGACCGTACCGTCGGGCGCCTTCATTCGGTCCCGACATCGTGCCTTTGAACCGCGCAACCGAGCACGTGTAGTCGCCTGACGCGAAGAAGATCCTGTACGGGCGGTTGTCGAGGTGCTGGTTGGGAAAGGTCTTCCAGAACTCGACGGATTCCTTGGTGTGATCCTCAATTCCGACGGTCGGCGTCGTAGTGCCCGGCCAGCGAACGATCACGTCGGGCTTGTGCCGCTCCCGGAAGGCCTTCACATCCTGTCATTCCAAGCGTCGTCAAGTGTCTGCATGAGCTCCATGTTGCGCTGCTCCGTGCTCGTGGGCATCAACGCCCCTGATGGTGTAGCGGATGACTGACTTCGAGAATGTGCTCAGCCTGATGTTTGCGTCTATGCCAGTGCTTCAGTTTTCAGCGTGCAGCCACTCCGGGAGATGCCCCAACGGCGTCGACGCGGTCCTCGCCGGCTCCCGGGGGCTCGCCGAGGAACTCGACCCACGCCTTCTGTATGCACGGGTAGTGCTTCGCTGCCTCGGCGAGCGAGAGAAATGCCTGCAGATTCTTCTCGAAGCGCGTTCGCAACGTAGGATCTGCGATCTCATTGCCTGCAAAGGCTTTGTGGGCCATGGAGAGGGAAAACATGTCTGGGAAGATTCTCGAGCCAAGGTGCTCCAGCGGCATGCGGAGCGCCCACAGCCCACGGTTGCCACCCGCCAAGGATGGCGACGCCGATAGCAGGAGGCCGTGCCGCGTGTCGAACGGCTGAGGCCGAAAGCGGGATGTCCAGTCGATGAGGTTCTTGATTGTCCCGGGCATCGAGCCGTTGTACTCCGGCGAGGAGACGATGAAGGCGTCGCTCGCGAGGAGGCGTCTACGAAGCTCCTCCGCCCCTCGGGGGATCCCTCTCGCGTTCTCGACGTCGCCGTCGTAGAGAGGAACGTCGAAGTCGCGCATCGACGCCAGGTCGACCACCGCGCCGTGGCCTTCGGCAACCCGAGCTGCGAGGGTGGCCAGCTTGCGGTTCAGGGACTCGGCGCGGAGCGAAGCCGCAAAGACGAGCACCTTAAGATTGGGGGTAGTCCTGGTCGGATTGGCCATATGCGTCGCATTCCCTTTCTACCTTTGTGTCAACCTAACGCCTGAACTGAGCCGCGGGGCGGCCGGGGTGAAACTCTGGCCGAGGTAGGGCGGCCAGCCGCCCCGTCGGCTCCAGTGAATCGTTAGCCCGCCGCATCACGGGCAGTTGCGTCTGCATAGCTGTTGGCGAGTGCTTGTACATCGCGTTGTGAGGCAGTGGTGATCTGATAGCTGTCGTTCGGAGGAATAGACTGGGGAACAAGGTAGCCAACGCGCAGCCCGCTCTCCTCCTCGGGCCAGTGATCGTCCGCGTTAAGGTAGGCCTCGAGCATGCTGATTGCGCCGTTCTCGACGAATAGTAGGGCACCGCCACCGTATCTGAGACCATCCATCGTGAACTCCACATCTCCAATTACCCAACGTTGAACTGTCAGGCGAGGCGCCTCGGAGGGAACTACGAAGTGAGTGAAGAACCCAACCCCGCTCAGCTCCCGCGGCTCCATACGCGCCACCGCCGCCTGACGCCTCAGCACCTCGAGCGCCGGATGCTCGCCGGCAAGCAACAGCTGAAGCAGCTCTCTTTCTACGGGTGAAATCTCTGGCATCGTACAATGTGTCGGGCTAACGCTAGAACTAAGCCGCGGGGCGGCCAGGGCGTAGCTCTGGCCGCAGCACGACCGTCGGCCGTCCCGTCGGCTCCAGTGATTCGTTAGCCGGCGGTGTCGGCACTTCCGGACAGCCTCCCCCGCCCGATAAACTCGGCTGGCGATGCCAACGCTCCAGGGGATTTCCAGGGCCCTTCCGGCTCTACTTCTATAGCTTTGACTGCAACGAGCCGGTGCACGTGCATGCGCAGCGAGACCGCGCAACGTGCAAATTTTGGCTCGATCCGGTGACGCTGGCAAGCAACCAGGGGTTCAGCCCTCGTGACCTGACGGCGGTCCGCCGGATTATCTTGGAGCATCACCCTCGCATTCGGGAGGCCTGGCGTGAGCACTGCGGCTCGACCGACTAGCGATCCGCGCGCCCGAGCGGTCGAAATTTCGAGTGACCTGATCACAGCGCACCTGACCGATGGGCGCACGATTAGCGTCCCTCTGGCATGGTCGTACCGCCTCGCGGATGCGACGGCGGAGCAGCGCGGGCGCTATGAGATCATCGGCGACGGAACCGGGATCCACTGGCCCGATGTCGATGAAGACATCAGCGTGCGTGGCATGCTCGACGGGCTCCCGGCGCATCGACCGAAAGCCCGCTGACCATGCGCGGGCGATCGCTACGGCGCCATCACACCGAGCGACTGAAGGGCCGGGTGAAGAGTTATTTCGGCGGCGCTCATCGCGATAATGCGCGACAGCTTGGGAAACTCGCGCGCAGCCGCACGCCATGTTCCTGCTTCATGTGCGGCAACCCACGGCGTACGCGCGGCGAGCTGACGCTGCAAGAACAGCGCGCCCTCTTGTCCGGCTAGCGCGCCGGAGTTTAGCTGCGGCGTGCAGCTCGATAGGCGCGACTGACTCCAAGTAACGAACAACCCACCAGGCGCTGAACCCAACGGCTTCCGCAGCGAAGAGCGCGCCGTCAGCTACAACTCCTCGTTAGATGGTGGCGCGGCATGCGACCGGGTCGTGCTCGTGCGGCCTTCGTCCTTGAAAACCAGAACAAGCAATCTATCTTCTCCTAACTGGATTACGAGAAGGAAATTGTGCTGTCTCTTCCTGCACGAATCCGTTCCCTTCTGCACGCCCTTCGCCGAGGCGACGCGTTGAACGGCGACATGGAGGCGGAGTTTCGCCTTCACATGGATCTGCGCGCCGAGGAACTCGTGCGAGCGGGGTTGACGCCGGCGGAAGCCGCGCGTCGGGCACGTCTCGAGTTCGGCAGCGCTCCGTCCTTCACAGATCGCGGCCGTGACGCCCGCGGGCTGCGCGCCTTCGATGGTCTTCGCTTCTCGGCGCTCGACCTCCGGCTCGGCGGTCGCATGCTGGTCAAGCATCCGGCGCTTACCGTGATCGCAACGATTGCCGTAGCGTTCGCGATCGCCGTCGGCACCGTCGGGTTCGAGATCGCGCGACAGGCGCTCTGGCCGACGATTCCGCTTCCGGACGGCAACGCGATCGTTGCATTGCGGAACTGGAATGTCGCCGACAATGCGTCGGTCCCCGCGTCGCGCCGTGATTACGAGCTGTGGCGCGACGGTCTCAGCACGATCACCGATCTTAGCGCCGTCGAGGTGGAAGAACGCAGCATCGCCGTCGGCGCCGGCCCCGGTCAGCCGGAGACCGTCGCCAACGTGACCGCGTCGACCTTTGCGCTGACGCGCGTTCCGGCGTTGATGGGACGCACGCTG
>CAZPCC010000240.1:0-11552 GCA_964584905.1 uncultured Gemmatimonadaceae bacterium
GCCGATCCGCACTCGGCACGGTTCGCCGCCAAGTGGTACGAGTTCGACATCGGCTGGCTCTACATTCGTGTGCTCCAGTTCTTCGGCCTGGCGGAAGTGAAGTATGCGCGGGTGTGAGCCGGCGCGCGTAGGCACGCGAGGAACAAATGGCTGACATCGCGTGCACACGTTGCGGGCAGACCCGCGCCGGCTTCGACGCCGCACCTTTCCCGGGCGCGATCGGATCTCGCGTTCAGGGCGAGATCTGCACCGTGTGCTGGGGCGATTGGTTGAAGCAGCAGACGATGCTCATCAATCATTACGGCTTGAATCTCATGGATCCGCAGGCGCGATCGTTTCTGCTGCGGAACATGGAGGCGTACCTGTTCAAGGATGGCAGGGAGGAACAGGTCGACACCACCAAGCAGGGCACCATCAACTGGTAAGGCACCGCCGCCAACGCGGATCGTTGCAAGCCGAGGCGCCGCTGATCGCGGCGCCTTCGCGTTCATGGAATTTCACCACGCGCACCGTGCGTCTCGCTCTGCTGGTCGCCGCATCGATTGCCTCTTCGGCGTGTGCCTCCACGCCGGTCGTTGAGCGTACGGCCTCGCCAGCGACGTGGGCGGATTCGACGCTGGCGACGATGTCGTTGCGCGACAAGGCAGCCCAGATGGTGTGGCCCACCGTGTGGGGCGATTACGCTCCTTCCGACGGGGCGCAGTGGCATCGGCTGGAGAGCTGGATCCGGGAGCATAACGTCGGCGGGTTCACCATGTCCGTCGGATCGCCACTGGAGATTGCGGCCAAGCTCAATGCCATGCAGCGAATGAGCCGGATTCCCCTTCTCATTGGTGCCGACCTGGAGTTCGGTGCGGGAATGCGCGCCCGGGGCGGCTATTTCCTTCCTGGCGGCCACGACCTGGGTGGCGCGGTCGTTTTTCCACCGCAGATGGCGCTCGGGGCGACGCGCGACACCGGTCTTGCCTATCGACAAGGCGAAGTCACCGCGATCGAGGGGCGCGCGATCGGCATGCACATTGCCTACGCGCCCGTACTGGACGTGAACAACAATTCCGCGAATCCCGTGATCAACACGCGCTCGTACGGCGCTGATCCCGGATTGGTAGCCGCGATGGGGGTTGCGTTCGTGAACGGCGTGCAGCAGCACGGGATGGTCGCCACCGGCAAGCATTTTCCCGGTCATGGCGACACCGGCGTCAATTCGCATCTCGCCCTCCCGGTGGTCGACGCGTCACGGGCGCGACTCGACTCCGTGGAGCTCGTGCCCTTCCGTCGCGCGGTGGAGGCCGACGTGGGAGCGATGATGTCGTTCCACGGTGCGATGCCGGCGCTCGATCCGAGCAACGACCCGGGCACGCTGAGCTCACGTGTGCTCACCGATCTCCTTCGCGAGGAACTCGGCTTTCAGTCCATGATCATCTCCGATGCGATGGACATGCGTGGCGTACTCGATAGGTATGGTGCCGTCGAGGCGGCGATTCGAGCGGTGGCGGCGGGAGCGGACGTTCTGATCCAGCCTCTCGATGTCGGCGAAACCATTGATGCAGTGGTCGACGGCGTAACCAGCGGCCGCTATACAGAACACCGCCTGGACGCGAGCGTACGGCGGATTCTGCGGCTCAAGGAGCGGCTGGCGCTGCATCGAGGCGCGATCGTGTCGCTGGACAGCGCAAGAGCACGCGTAGGACGCGCACCGCACCATGAAGCGGCGCAGGAGGTGGCGGAACGCTCGATCACGCTCGTGCGCGATTCGGCTTCGGTCGTTCCGCTCGACTCGGGGTTGAAGGTGCTCGCAGTGACGTTCGCGCGTCGAACGGATTTTCTTGCCGGCCGAGTGTTCGATGCAGAGCTGAGAATGACGGTTCCCGGGCTGCGCAGCGAGTTCGTCGATGCGGACGATCCGGCGGCGCGACTGGAGTCCGTCATTGCGGCTGCGCGCGCGGCCGAGGTCGTGGTTGTCAGCTCGTACGTAACGCATGCCTGGAATGCCACCACGGTCCAGGCGCCGCGTGCGTTCGCCGATCTGGTCGAGAGATCGGGGGGCGGCGGCGCAAATGTAATCGTGTTGGCCATGGGGAATCCGTACTTGCTGCAGGAGGTCCCCGGCGTGCAGGGATACATGGTGGCCTGGGGCGGGTTGCCGGTTTCCCAGCGGGCAGCGGCGCGAGCCCTTGCCGGCCGCGCGGCGATAACCGGTCGGCTGCCGATCCCGATTCCGCCCCATGCTGCGTTCGGCGGGGGCCTGACCCGCAGTGAGCCTGCAAGCGGCCGAAACTAGCCGGTTGCGGCGTACATCATGCAGACGTGCGCTTCGAAGTGCGCGCCTTCGCGGTCAAAACCGGACTCAGCAAGTCGTATTCGAATCTTGTGAATAACACGCGTACGTCGCGCGGTACCGGCGCACGCCGTCTCTCGGCGCGCCGGGTGCCGTTGACGCTCGACCTCGTGCTGCTGGCGTTTGGCGACGGACGCCTGCAAGCGCTGACGATCGGCGATCCCGAAGCCCGGGGACGGCGGGTGCTTCCGTGGCTCGTCTATGACGCCGCCGAGCCGATCGATACGGCGATTCGTCAGGCAGCGCACGAGGTGCTCGGCGCCGTGCCGGCCTGGCTCGAGCAGGGGGGCACGTACGACGGCCGGAAGCGACACCCGGCGGACGGCAGCGTCTCCGTGGCTTTCGTGGGTCTGGTTGGCGACTCGAGCGAGTCGCTAGCGGAGAACCAGTCCTGGACTGATCTCGAGGCGGTCGGCACGCTGCCGCCGCGCCATCGGGCAATGGTCGAAGATGCCATCGTAATGCTCCGCGAACGGATCGACTTCGAGCCGCTGGCATTCCGCCTGCTTCCCAGCGCGTTCACGTTGAGCGAATTGCAGGAGATATACGAGCAGGTTCTGGGTCATTCCCTGCACAAAGCCAGTTTTCGCCGGGCGTTGCAGACGGCGCAGCTGGTGCAGCCGCTTAACGAGTTCCGTACCGAGGGGCGCGGCCGTCCGGCGCAGCTCTATCGTTATGCTCCACGCCACCGGCAGCTCTCCCCACGCAGCGCGCGCTTCGACCTGCTCACGGAAACCTAGCGTCTCGTGACTAGTCGCCGGCGAGCCGCTTGACAGCCTGCATGGTGTTAGGCTTGCGCATGCCGGCCCGCCAGAGATCACCGACCTCTGCGTAGCGCGCCGGAACCGTCTCGACGGTGAAGATGGTGGGATCGAGCCCGGGCGAAACCTCGTCCCAAACGAGCGGCGTCGCCACCGTTGCGCCGGCACGCGCCCGCACCGAATACGCACTGGCGATGCTCTTGCCTCGCATGTTCTGCAGATAGTCCACGTAGACTGCATCATCGGCGCGCCGCTTCACCGCGCGCTCCACGGTAGCAATACGTGGATGGGCATTGGCAACTCGCGTTGCCACGATCTGTGCGAGCACCAGTGCGGCGTCGTAGGTCATTCCCCGGGGCAGCGGCAGCGCGATGTGCGCACCGCGAGAGCCCGAGGTGCGAGGCACCCCGTGCAGGCCCAACGAATCGATCTCCTCGCGCACGGCGAGGGCGACCTCGACGACCCGGTCGAAGGTTGCGCGCGGCCCCGGATCGAGGTCGAGAAAGGCGTAATCGGGCTCGTCGAGTGAATCGATGCGCGAATGCCATGGATCCATGGAGATCACGCCGAACTGTATCAGCGCCAGCACGGTGCCGATCCCACCGCCTATCACACGCGGCTGCATGCCGTTCTCTGTCTGCACGTCGGCGATGCGCATTACGTCGGGCGCGCCGGCAGGTGGCTTGTGCTGGAAGAACGCTTCGCCGTTCATCCCTTCGGGCATGCGCTTGAGCACCAGCGGACGATCTGCGATGGCCGGCAGCAGCCCAGTGGCTACCTGCACGTAGTACCGCATCACCGCGCCCTTCGTTACGTCCGGGGCGGTAAAGTACTTCTTGCCGAGGCTGGTGACCTTGAGGGTAGCACCGTCAGGCAATTCAAGTGTGCCAGACCCGGTATCCGCTTCGATCCGTTCCAGCTGGCTGAGGATACGGGAACTGCGCGTCGCGCGACGCGCGACGCGGGAAACACGCCGATTCGACTCCCACACATCGCTCTCGTCGGCACCGATTTCATCCATCGTGCGGCCGGTGGCGACTGACGTCGGAGTTTCCGCGACGATGTCGACCGCGGTGCTAACGTGCTCATCGCGATGCTTGATGAACAGCCACTGCGGCTTGCCCGGACGCTTCATCCTTACGAGTACCCAGGAGCCTTGCAGGCGAGCTCCTTCGAAGACGATCTTGAGATCGCCCTTCTCGTAGCCGGCGCGAATCGCCGCTTCCGGATCGCCGTCATCCGGATGCTCGGGTCCGTACGTGCCCACGTCCCACAGCATAACGGTACCACCGCCGTACTGGCCCTCGGGAATGGTCCCTTCAAAGGCATTGTACTCGATAGGGTGGTCCTCGACTTCCATTGCCAGCCGTTTGACCGACGGGTCGAGGCTCGGCCCCTTGGGTAGCGCCCAGCTCTTCATGACTCCCCCCATTTCGAGACGCAAATCGAAGTGGAGATTGCTGGCGGCATGTTTCTGAATGACGTAGCGCAATTGGCGAGAAGCGCTCGCGGCGACCTGCCCGGATGGTTCCGGCGAGGTCCTGAAATCCCGCTTGCGCCGGTACTCGGTCAGCGAATCGCCCTTTTTACGCGGCGGCATCGGTCACTCGTCAGGTCTCTGTGATGAGCCAGGGATCTCGGAAGCTCAGGGGGGGCAAGAGCGGTGCCGACGAGAGCACGCCCGTGCTGGCGCGCGGCACGCGACAATCCCGGACAACGACAAGAAAAAAACGCCCCGGCATCATTGCCGAGGCGTCCGGAGTCGGTGAGGCCAGCAAGTCTCGACCCTCAGGTCAGATCTTCACTACGTCAGCCGCCTGCGGTCCCTTCTGGCCTTCCACGATCTCGAACTCCACTTGGTCCCCCTCGGCCAGCGACTTGAAGCCGTCGCCTCGAATGGCGCTGTAATGGAGAAAGACGTCTGGCCCACCCTCATGCGAAAGAAAGCCGTATCCCTTCGCGTCGTTGAACCACTTAACGGTGCCGGTAAGACGAGTCACAGCCAGTTCCTTCCCTGGCAACAGGGGACAAGCGTTTGAAGCTTGATTCTCTGAACGTGGCCGTATTCAAATCGTCGATTCGGAAGTTGACAAGACCGGGCGTTTGCGGAGGAACAAATGACGAAGGCGGGAATTTCTCCCCGCCCGTTCGCCGACTCAATGTGCCGCCACTTGGCTATGCGGCGCCCGCGATGTAGCGTGCGATTCGCCCGCAATTTGCGCACTGCAGGGTCACGTGAGATCGCGGTGCGGGCGGAACAAGGCCGGGATCTCGCTCAATGTGCCCCGCACAGGTGGGGCAACTGAGGGGCTCGCCCGCTCGATCGCTGGAGATGAGCTGCAATGCTTGCGCAGGATTGTAAGTGGCCGGACGAGGCTTTCGCATAGAACCTCCAGGGATATCAACCGTTCGCCCCCCCCGGGGGGAACGGGTGCGCGCTGAATGCGCGGACCGCAGGACGAGGCGCGCGCTTCGTCTACGGCGCCCAGCGGCAGTCGCGACGATACTCGTCGCGGCCCTGGGCTTGTTCTCGAGCAGCTGCGTGCCTGTTTCGGCGATGTCTCCGATGCCGCTTACCGTACCGGATCGAGTAGATCCGGGCGACAATGACGCACTACTGGCGCTACAACTGGCACCGCTATTGTACCTGCAAAGAGACGAAAAGTTTCGCCTGGAACGTGTTGTCGCAGTTTTGCATCCAGCCCGGCCCTTAATCGCCTATCACCTGCTATGGGAGGACGACGCCCATGGAGCGTGGGCGCCGTTCACACGACCAACTGATCAGGAGATTCTTTGGGTCGGATACGATTCAACCGGCGCTCCCACCGACCTCTGGACCTACTGGCACGGCACCATTCTCCATGCTGATTGGCGGGGAAAGGGCCAAATCGTAGCCGACGTGCAGTGGGGGAAACATGGTACCCTGCCACGGCGCGTCAACGAGGCGGATCTGCCAGCGGTTCAAGCACTTACCGGCTTTTACCTGTTCACCTGGATGCTCCCCGACCTCTGGTTGGGGCATCTGACGAGCGATGGTCCGTGGTGCTTCTGCTTCGGGCCAGCGCGCTATAGACAGTTTACGCAGCCAGTCCTGGTAGGCGAGCGACTCGATGCCGTAGTTCGTACGGCGAACCCCGACAGAGCGTTGTCGGCAATTTTCGGGAATGACTTCTCACGAAAGCCGAATTGGCCTTGACGGGCGAAATAGACGGCTTGCCCCTTCACTCCCGGCCGCTGGCCGACCGCGCCGCCCGCAACGCGCCTCCCCCCGCCAGGCCCATGCGATAGGCAGGCTTCGATTTGGGCACCATTCGGGTTGCTGCCGGCACAGGCGCCTCGTCAGAAGAGGACGCCCCGCGCCACGCCTTCCGACCCGCAATGTCCGCTAACCACTCTTCCGCCATATCCGACTCTGCATCGGGGTCGGTAGCCGCTTCGGCTGCCGAGCTGCTTCAGTGCGCGCGGGAGTCCGAGCAGGCGGGACGGCTCGCGGATGCGATAGTGTCTTTGGAGCGTGCGGTTTCACGGGCCGAGCGTGATGGGGAGGCGGGCGTTCATGCCGAAGCGCTCCGCCGACTTGCCGTGGCCTGCCACCGCTCGCAGGAAAAAACGCGGGCGCGGGCACTTGCGCGGGCTAGCGAACGAGCGGCGCGCAGCGCGCGCGACTCCGTGCAGACTGCCGAGGCGCTGAACACGCTGGCAGGCTTCGATCTCGAATTGGGCGAGTTTCACGCCGCGGAGGAGCGTCTCCGGGATGCGCTGCACCTTGGCGCCGGATCCGCACCGCTGCGCGCCCGGATCGAGCAGAACCTCGGCATAATCGCGAACGTGCGCGGCCACCACTCAGAGGCACTCGCGCATTACGAGCGTTCGCTGGAGGCGTTCGAAGCGGCTCAGGACCAGCGGGGTTGCGCCATCGCCTACAACAACCTCGGGCTGGTGAGTGCCGACCTCAAGCAGTGGGACCGGGCCGACCGGTTCTTCACCGCCTGCCGGGCCTCCTCCGAAGTCGTGGGCGATGTGCATCTGCGCGGGCTCGCCTTGCTAAACCGGACGGAAGTTCTAATTGCCAGGCAGAACATGTCGGAAGCGCTGCAGCACGCGCAACAGGCATTGCGGATCTTCGACGAGTTAGGTGCGCGGCTCAACAAGTCGAACGCCTATTGCACGCTCGGGATCATTTATCGGGAGATGGGCAGATCGGTGCTCTCGGAAGCGCGATTGCGAGACGCGATCGACCTGGCGGTCAAGGAAGGCTCCGCTCTCGAGGAAGCGGAAGCATCACGAGAGCTAGCGCAGTTGTTCGTGCAGCTTGGCCGAAATCAGGATGCGCTGCGGCTGATGAATACTTCACACCGGCTGTTCGGGCGACTGGATGCCCGCGTCGACCTGGTGGACGTTGCCGGAAAGATGGTCCACCTCGAGCAGGCGTATCTGGGCGTTGTGCGCCGGTGGGGACAGTCGATCGAATCAGCCGACAGCTACACCCATGGACACTGCGAGCGGGTTGCCGAGTTCGCGGTGACCTTCGCACGGGTGCTCGGCTACGATGCGGCACAGCAGACTACCGTGCGCCTTGGTGCCTATCTGCACGATGTAGGCAAGGTGCGCGTGCCTCACGAGATCCTGACGAAGCCGGGCAAGCTGACCGATGAGGAATTCACGATCATGAAGCAGCATCCCGTATACGGACTCGATCTGCTGTCGGCGGTGGATTTTCCGTGGGACATCAAGCCGATGATCCGCTGGCATCACGAGAAGCACAGCGGTAGCGGCTACCCCGACGGCATTGGCGGTGATGAGATTCCGCTTTCCGCGCAGATCATCTGCGCCGCGGACGTATACGACGCCCTCACGACTACCCGCAGCTATCGCGGAGCGATGACTCACGAGGATGCGATCGAGGAAATACATCGTTGCCGGCACTTCTGGCGCCCGGATGTGTTCGCGGCCCTGAATGAATCCCTGTCCGTCGCACCACCGGCCCTCGTCTCGCGGGCCGAAACGTAGAGACGGTGCTACAGTCGGGTAGCATGAGTGCCGCAGAGCCTTCCTGAAGATCGAGTGCCCGCCTGACACATTATGATGGAGCCTGACACAGGCCTTTGCATGTCGCAATCCGCTAATGCCCGTTATGGGCCTTTTCAGGTGACCTTGCCCACAATGGCGGCGTCAGGCACCTGGATTGCGGAACAGGTGAAGCAGCAAGTCTCCGTGAACGAACGAATCGTTACCGCTCGCAGCCCAGGTGTCGCATGCGACCTTCAGTAAAGATGTTCCCGTTGGCACTCCTGATGGTGCTCGCCGCGTCATGTGATTCGGCAACGCCGCTGCAGGATGACTCCCAGGAATTCCTCGATGAATTGCCGCCTGCCATCCTCCAGGGGCTGCGGCAAGTGGAATCCGCGGAGCTCAACCGCATCTCCGCCGAGGAAATCGCGCAGAATGCGTCGATCGACTCGGTGGCGGCTGGCTGGCAGGATGCGAAACAGAATTATCGCGCTGGCGCCCCCGGACTTCTGCAATGCGGTCCGGGACGTTATGCGTCGACCGTGCGCATTGTCGGACCGGACGGCGCGACTCTCAGGTTTGGCAGGAACGTTCTCGACATTCCTCCGGGCGCCTTGCTCGATCCGGTGGTGATCACGGCCGAGGAGCTGGTGTCGACGGAGGTCCAGGTGCGCCTCTCGCCGCACGGGTTGCAATTCGCGCAGCGTGCTCAGCTCACGATCGATCACTCGCGTTGCAAGCTCCCCCCTTTTCTGCAAGAGCGCATTGTGTACACGGATGATTCGCTCCAGGTGCTCGAATGGATGGATCCTGCCGTGGACCAGAAGGGTCGCGTCCAGAGCATGATCGATCACTTTTCCCGGTACGCAGTCGCATTCTGATGGCCGCGCGAAAGGCGCAGCACCCACAACACCGACGGGGCGCTCAACCAGCGCCCCGTCTTGCTGTTGGGCTATACGCTCGAGTACCGCCCGTGGGCGGTGAGCCGCGATCAAGCAGCTGAGGCATGGTCGAATCGTGGCGGCAGTCCAACGCCTGTGACGACAATCCACAGCAGCCGGAGGCACCAGATCGACGCTGATTGTAATACGCTGACCGGTGTCGGTCCATTTCTTACCAGACGCGGTGCAGCGTGCGATGCGCGGTGTGACAAGGCGACGGACAGGCGCAACGGAAGTGACGTTGGCCTTGCGATTGCCTTACGCTGTGTTGCCGCCGGCGCACCGGGTGCCGGCCCTTACCCGATCTCGCAATGCGCTTCTCCCGTTTGATCCTCCTCGTTACCGCGTTCCTCGTCACCGCGTGCTCCGACGCACCTACTGGTGGCGAACAAACGTCTCTTGCCGATCTCCAGCGTCTGGCGCAGGTAGAAGCCGCCGAGCAGCAACGTGTCGCCCTGGCGGCAGCCGAAAGCCAGGCGGTGTTCGACTCGTTGGAGGCCCAGTTCCTTCTCGGTGGACTCGTCACGGGCCTGGTGTCCACTGTGGACAACACCTTGAGCGCCGTCCTTGGACTTCTTGTCTGCCAGCCGGAGCCTTACATATCGACCATCAAGGTCATCGGCCGCAACGGCGGTGTGATCCGCGTAGGATCTCACAAGATCGAGATTCCACGTAATGCCCTCACGAAAAGCACGGTCATAACGGCTGAGCGTCCGACCGGCAAGGTCGCAAGCGTGCGGTTGTCTCCTCACGGGCTGCAGTTCAATCGTTCCGCTACCCTCACGCTCGACTATTCGCACTGCTCGTACTCGAAGCCAAACCGGATGGCCTATACGGATGAGCAGCTGAACATTCTCGAGTATCCCAGGGCGATCGACGACCGGCGCAACGAGCAGGTCGAAGCGAAGATCGATCACTTCAGCCGGTATGCCGTGGCGTACTGAGGGATGGATGAGGGACGCGCGACGCGCGAGGAGGCAGGCGCGTCGATGTGGCATGGTTTCAGTAGCGAGATAAACGAACGGGGCGCCAGTTGGCGCCCCGTTTTTCCGATCAACCCCCGCGTCGCGCGTCGCTCTAACCCACATACACGATGTCCCCGTCCGCGTCGATCCCCATCTCTGCTATCAGGCCACATACCCCACACACCTTGACCGCACGCCAGACCACCTGCAGCGACTGCTCGTGCTCGGGTGAGGCCGCTTTGACGGTCAGCTTCTTGTAGCTGTACTCGCCGCACTGCTCGCACGCGTGCGCTCGTGCGATCATTTCGGCGCGCGACTGGCTGATCTGCGTCAAAGCCTAACGCTCCTCCGAGTCGGTGTGACTCGTCGATGCGGGAAGGCCGGGTATCGGCGGCGCATACGGACGCGACGGCGCCGGGCGGCGCGCGCCCGCAGGCTCATCGGTTCTGGCGCTGCGCACGAGCAGCTCGCGCAAGGCACCGATCGATCCCATGACACCCGCTGCCTCAGCCGGTAGAAAAATCGTCGTGCCGCGCCCCTGCGAGAGCTGCGGAAGCGCCTCCAGGTACCGCTGGCCGAGCAGATACATCGCGACCTGGTCTTCGGGAAGGGACTCGGAAATACGGCGCAACGCCTCGGCTTCGGCATGCGCCATCGCGAGCCTTGCCTCGGCGAGCCCCTGCGCGCGCAGGACCGAGGCCTGCTGCTCGCCTTCTGCCTTGCGAATCTGCGCCTCACGATGTCCCTCAGCTTCCAGAATCGCCGACCGCTTGTTCGCTTCGGCGGTCGTCACCGTCGCGCGGCGCTCGCGCTCGGCACGCATCACCAGCTCCATCGATTGCTGAATGTCTCGCGGGGGATCGATCGATTGCAACTCCACGCGCGTGACGTCCACGCCCCAGCCGATCGACGCCTCTTCGATCACTTCACGCATCTTCTTGTTGATCAGATCGCGGCTGGCGAGCGTCTGGTCGAGCTCCATCTCGCCGACGATGTTCCGGAGCGTGGTGCGAGTGAGTGTTTCGAGCGCGAACGGCAGGTTCTGTATCGAGTACGTCGCCTTCTGCGGATCGGCCACCCGGTAGTAGAGCACTGCATCGATGTCGATCGTCACGTTGTCCTTCGTGATGACCGGCTGGCTTGGGAAGTTCAGCACCTGCTCGCGCAGATCGATTCGCGCGGTGGAACCGGAGGTGATCTTCTTGATCCCCGAGACATCGCTCTCGAAGTAGCGCACATCGATCGTCTTCGCGCGCTCCATGATCGGGATCAGGATGTTGAATCCCGACCTGGCGAGTCGATTGAACCGTCCCCAGCGCTCGACGACCATGACCTCGGCTTGGCCGACGATCTTGATCGAGCTGGTGCCGAGGAGAAGCACCAGGAGGACAATGATACCAAGAAACAGCAGGCCGCCCATTGTAGAACCTTCGGAAGAGGGATTCTGAAATAGTACCGACGGCTTGGGGAGATGCTAGTCGGGGGTCGGGGGTCGAGGGTCGAGGGTCGGGGACGAGCGAAGCGCGCACCCCTCGAC
>CAZPCC010000241.1:0-10854 GCA_964584905.1 uncultured Gemmatimonadaceae bacterium
CGACGAAGAGCGAACGACGTGGGACACCGGCTGCCTTTAGGCAGGCTGCTCGTGCGCCCGCCGACGGCGCGCGATGAGGTGGTCCAAGGACAGGCGGCCGGGCCCGAAGGTCATGATTGCCAAAGCCATCGCCGCACGCGGTAGATGGAAGTTCGCCCAGCCATCGGGGACCGTGATCTGGATGATGCCGGTCATGATCAAGAGGCCGAGCGCGGCGAACCTTGTTCCAAGACCAACGATGAGCAGCACGGGCAGCACGATCTCGGCCGACCCGGCGAGGAACGCTGCGACAGCCGGTATGGGACAAGAATAGGCCTGTCCGAAGATATGCAGGCGGAACTCCTGGCAAACAGGCATGGCAGCCTGCTCTTTCGCGTTTGGCAACAGTCGCGGCCGGCTCGTCGAGAGCTGGCCCTCAAGAATACAAAAGCAGGTGGCCCGACATCCGTACACCGGCGGCGCGCATCCACTGCAGGACCCGTGACCCGGCAGACAGAAGCGGGCTGCGCCAGAGCTGTTTCGGTCGTCAGCCGCTGGGAATATCCCGCGTAAGGGCAGCGAGGGAGCCGGTGCGATCGCCGGGCAATTCCATCGCTTCGCATGTTCCCGCGGGCACCAGCTTCCACGCGTTACCTTGATAGTCCACCGTCGATGTCCCGGCGCAGGTAGTGCCTGGCCCGGCCGCACAATCATTCTGGCTGGCCAGTGCCACGCCGTAGCACTTCTCTTGGTCGCCGCTTTGGGCTGCCGCGGGCAAAGCAAGCGCACTGATCGCTGCAGCGAGCGAGCTCGCGAGGGCGAGATTGACGGTGCGCCGATCAAGTCGAATCATAGGTGTCTCCTGTTCTGGCTGATGATTGAGCTGCTCAGTGGCGGAGTTGGAATGAGGTTTGGCGCAGTGCCGAGGCGATGCGCCGGTCAGTTGAGCTCCTGAGGAGCCTTGTCGGCAATCGACGGCCAGGCGGCGTTGGCGCGCTGTATGTGAGCGGGGATATCGTCGAGCCACCGCTTTTGCGCGGCTTCGTTGACATTGACATAGAGCTTGTCGTCCACCGCAACGTGAGCAGAGCGGGAGCTCTCTATGCCCAGATCATTTCTCACCGTCGTCGCAGTGCTGATGGCTAGCGCCTCCGTCGTGGCAGCTCGGCCGTCAACCTTGTCAATGACGTGCGCAGAGGCAACAGCAATGGTGGCTGCTGGCGGCTCGGTGTTGCTCTCCACCGGACAGTACACTTTCCACCGTTTCGCCGCCAGCAATCGCTTCTGCGCGGTCGGCGAGCGCGCGCATTTTGCCAGCGCCCCGACGCTTGATTCGCCCAACTGCCGGCTCGGCTACACGTGCAAGCGCGCCGCGCCGCGGCAAAGCGACGATATCTGATCGCTCGCTCGGTCGCAGACTTCCGATAGCGCCCGGGGGTCACAAAACCGTGGCACGCCGCCATCGGCGTAACACTGGGCCGAGACCAGGCGAAAGTATGTGGCAGGCAGGGCGAAAGCATCAGGCCTGGGAGACTTGTGGCGGCTGGAGATTGGGCTGGATGACCCCATGGCTCTCGATCGAGCAGACTTGACGGTCACAGGAGAAAACATCCTGAAGGGTTTGACCTCCGGGTTCGTGGCCACCGTCGTGCTGTCCCCTTTCTTGATCGTGAAGAAGATGACGGGGCTCATGACCGCGGAGATCGACATCATCGCCATCGTGACGCAGATCCTGGGCGCTTCGACCCCAATCGTGGGGTGGGCAGCGCACTTCGCAATCGGAACGTTCGCATGGGGCGGCCTCTTCGCCCTGCTTGAGCCGCGCCTCCCGGGCGGAACGCGCTGGATCAGGGGTGTGTTATTCGGCGTTGCCGCCTGGCTGCTGATGATGACGCTTGTCATGCCGGCAGGTGGCGCCGGACTCTTCGGGCTCCGCCTGGGAGTGATCGCGCCGGTGTTTACTTTGTTCATGCATGCCATCTTCGGGTGCCGTGCTGGGTGCGGTGTACGGAATCGAGCGACCGCAGCGGAGTCATCGGCTTTCTGCGCCTGGCCCGGTCGGGCGCGGACACTCCTCCCACTACCGGGACACCCATCGGTAGCGGCATGCGCAGCGCGGCTCCGGCATTGGCACCACGGTCGGTAATCCCCTGGCTGTCCGGAGCTCTAAGACGTCCGCGATCCAGTGAGGCGTTGCCGCCGGCGGTGCTTGCGAGAATAGCGGAGCAAGAGTGGTCGAGCGAGCTGCTCATGCGGATCATTCAGCTCGGCATCGTGAGCGCGTTTGGGGTACTGTACTTCGTGTCGCCACGCACGGACGCGGGAGCAGGCTTCTCGCTGGTGCCCTACGTGCTCACGGTCTATCTGGCGCTCACGCTGATCGGGCTCGTCTGGTCGTGGCGCAGACGGCTACCCGATTGGGCCGAGTACGGATCGATCTTCTTCGATATCAGCCTGCTTATGCTCCTGATGTGGAGTTTTCACCGGCAATACGGCCAGCCTGCATCCTTCTATCTGAAGGCTCCGACGTTCCTGTACCTATTCATTTTCATTGCGCTTCGCGCATTGCGGTTCGACCCGAAGTTCGGCACCTCTACCGCAAGGTCGTCGTGTAGCGTTGGCCGACAGAGCGCCAAAAAGTCATCATCGAGCCAGCCGAGCGTAACCTTTCCGGCCGCTTCCGCGAAGGGAATCTCAGCGAGTCCCACCGGAGTGCCGGCCGTGGACTCGCGGCAAGGTGGCGGCGATTCGGCAGGCGTCACCAGAGGAACGCGGATCCGCCCAGGAGGACACCATGACACAACTGCAGAAAACGCTTCTGTGTAGCGTGACGTTTCCGTTCGCGTTGAGCTTGGGGATTACCGCCGTTGCGGTGCCAGTTGCCCCCGACCTATGGGTTTCGTCGGCGCGCGCTGCCGGCCCCTGCTCGCCCTGCGCTGCGGCGAACCCGTGCTCGCCCTGCGGGGCCGCCACACCAGCGGCGACCGATTGCGTGATCCCGCGGCTGCAAGAGGCGATGGCAAACCCGTGTGCCGCCGCGAACCCGTGCGCGGCCAACCCCTGCACGGCCGCTGCAGCAAACCCGTGCAATCCGTGCGCGGCGGCCGCCAATCCCTGCGCAGCCGCCGGCCCGTGCGGCGCGAACCCCTGTGCACCGGTTGAAGCGGCGGCAGGATCCTGCAACCCGTGCGCCGCGGCCAATCCCTGCGCCGCTGCCGCGAACCCGTGCGCTGCTCAGAATCCCTGCGCAGCCGAGGGTCAGAGCTTCGCATCCTTCGTGATCCGGCTGTCACCTGATGAGATCGCAGCGGCGAGAGACGCTTTCCGCCAGGCCGGATTTGAGCCGGGTGGCGAGGAGGGCAAGATCGAACGCCAGGCTGTAGTGGACTTCCAGCGCCAACACGGCTTGGCCGTTGACGGCCTCATCGGCAAGCGCACATTGGCCGCGCTTGCGGCCGCAGGAAGCCCCTGCGCGTCCGCCGCCAACCCGTGCAGCGCGAGTCCCTGTGCGCCGGCTCAGGCTGCGGCAAATCCATGCAATCCCTGCGCCGCCGCCAATCCCTGCGCAGCGGCGGCCAATCCCTGTGCGGCCGCGGCGAATCCGTGCAACCCCTGCAATCCCTGTGCGGCTCAGGTCGCCGCCGGTCCCTGCAACCCATGCGGTGCGGCGAATCCCTGCGCCGCCGCAAACCCGTGTGCAGCGGCCAATCCCTGCGCGGCCGCAGCGAACCCGTGCAACCCCTGCAATCCCTGCGCAGCGGCTGCGGCGGCGCCCGATCTCACGCCGGACGAGTTGCGAGCGCTCTACGACTGCCTGCAAGGCCACATGCGGACCGCCTATGGCGACGACTGGCAGGAGCAGACCGGCTTCGCAAGCACAGGTATGCTGCGAGTGCTTCAAGTCGCCTACAGCGACAGCGAATTGCCGGAGGCGGAGTCGTTTCTCGACTGGATGAACTTCGCCACGGCGCCTTACCCTTCCGCGACCCACGGCAACCGCTTCGTCGTGAACCACGCCAACGACGTGGCGGAAGAGCCCTACGGCCGCTACGAGGAGATCGGCCCGATGCCGCAGGGCGGCATCATCGCCAAGCCGAGCTTCACTGTCTCGGCGACCGGCGAGGCCGCCTTGGGACCGCTCTTCCTGATGGAGAAGATGGAGACCGGCTGGCACCCGGAGAGCAGGGACTGGCGCTATACGACGGTAATGCCGGATGGGTCCCTCGCCGGCCGCACGCTCGGGGACAACGCCGACGCGGTCGAGTTCTGCATCGGATGCCATGCGGCGGTCGCCGACACGCAGGACAATCTGTTCTTCCTCCCCGATGAGTGGCGGGTGCCGTAAACGACGACCGTTGCCATACCTCCGGTGGCCAGCGCGAAGCGCTTGCCCCCTCCCCTCAGGAAAGGCGGCAGCCTTCGCTGCCGCCTTTCAACATCAATCCGGACAACCGCGCTAATAGGCGAACGGCTTTGCGGGCGGTTCGTAGAGGGTCCACATGATCAGGACATTTTGCTCAGCTTTGCTTCTCGTAGCGGTGGGATCGCAAAGCGCCGGCGCGGCAGACTCCACCAACGGCGTCGAAGTCTTCAAGAAATGCGCTGCCTGCCACACGGCGGAAGAAGGCGGGCCAAACAGAGTCGGGCCCAATCTGCACGGCCTGTTTGGCAGGGCGGCCGGTTCCGTTTCGGACTACGCCTACTCCGACGCGATGCGCAATTCGGGAGTGGTCTGGAGCGCCGAGACGCTGATGCAGTATCTGGGAGATCCGAAGGCATTCGTTCCAGGAAACAAGATGCCGTTTCCGGGGCTGAAGAACGAGGTGGAACGTGAAGACCTGATCGCATATCTGAAACAGGTGACGGGCGAGGCGTTGATCGACGAAAGCCAGAGCGAGTAACAGGAGAGCAGGAGATGGCTGTAGCACAACGAACCATGCCAGGGCAGGACGAAGCTTTGCCGCCCATCGACATCACGACTCTTACTCGCGAGGAGCTGGAAGAGATGGTTGCAGCCGGCGAGGAGATCGCCGAGTGCTATCGCGTCCTGCGCAAGGCTGGCCTGAATGTCGTGGGAGAGGTGCTCAAAGGACAGGGTCAGTTCTTCGAGATGACGCACTACCCAAAGGGCGACGTCTACGACCGCGAAACGCACGCGCAATACTACTACCACGCCCATCGGCCGAACGAGCACGGCCACTTCCACACCTTCATGCGCCAGGCCGGAATGCCGGCCGGCACGCGGCCGGTGCCGGACGCCGAATCGCGGTCATGGCCGAAGGGCGATGACGCTCTGTCGCATATCGTCGCCGTCTCGATGGAGTCTCACGGCTATCCGACCGACCTGTTCACCACGAACAGGTGGGTGACCGGTGAGACGTGGTACGCCGCCGCGGACGTGTGCAGGTTCCTCGACCGTTTCGCCATCGACCACGCCAATCCCTCGTGGCCCACGAACCGCTGGCTGACGGCGATGGTCAGGCTCTTTCGGCCGCAGATCGAGTATTTGCTTCGGAAGCGGGACGAGCGCTTGGCTTCCTGGGCAGCGGAGCATCCGGGCGTCGACGTCTACGAGGACCGCGAATTGGAGGTTCTCTCCGAGATGAACATCGACGTCGATGCGCAAGTTGGCGCCGTGCGCGAGGCACTCGTGGCGAAGCGCTGATCGGATGTCTCGGCTGATGTGGTCAGGGTCGCCATGCGAGGCCTCCGGTGCGGGTGCTTCACGAGCAAAGCTCGACTGTCGGCCACGCCAGCGTGACGAGGCAAGTGCTTGCTGAATTGTGATGAAGCGCGAGTTTGCTCCTCCACAACTACGCCGTAAGGGGGAGCCAGCTCTGCGCCGGTCAACAGGGAGTGACCGTCATGCGTCTTGTCCTTAACCTTCTCGCCGCTGTTTGGCTCGGCCTGTTCAGCGCATCAGCCGAGACGGTAGAGCCGCGCGAAGGCTGGAGCGTCGTCGACACGCCATATGCGTTTACCGAGCTCGCGGAACGGCTGGAGGCGGCGGTGAAGGCCGCCGAGATGGGTATCGTCACGTCAGCCAGCGCCTCGGAAGGCGCGAAGGCCGCCGGAATCTCCATTCCGGGGAACCGGATCGTCGGAGTCTTTCGCAACGATTTTGCCCGACGCATGCTGGAAGCGAGCGTGGCGGCAGGTATTGAGGCGCCGATCCGCTTCTACGTAACGGAGAATCCTGACAGCACCGCCACGCTGTCCTATCGCGCGCCCAGTTTCGTATTTGCGCCCTACTTCGTGGAAGGAGGCGATGCTCTGAGAGCCCTTGCATCGGAGCTCGACGGGATATTCGCGGTGATCGCCGAGGACGCGACCGGGGCAAACTAGCTTGGACGAGGCGGGGCCGGTCGTAGTCACGGAGTCTTGAATGGCCGCGACGGTGCTCGGCCAGACAAGCCGCCCTCACTGAACGTTGATTTCGGCGTGCGAAGGCCGGGCGCGTACGTGGACGGTATGAGCACCTGCACGGGTCGCGGCAACAGGCCTGCAGCCAGCGACGGTGGCGAACCCGCCGGCTGTCGCAGCGGTACCGGTGGACGAGAGGAGCGCGACCGCCACCTCGCCAGTCTCATGCAGTCGGCCCAGGACGGCGACGCCGCCTCTTATGCCCAGTTGCTGGCCAATGTTGCGCCTGTCTTGCGGCGAACCGTGCGTCGCCGCTACAGCTTCCTCCCGACGCAGGACGTTGAGGACATCGTTCAGGATATCCTCCTGTCAATGCACACCGCACGCGCGACCTACGACCCGAAGCGCCCATTCCTTCCCTGGCTGATGGCAATCGCGCGCAACCGGACGGCCGATGCCCTCAGGCGCCGAATCCGCCGCTCCACGAACGAAGTCGCAGTCGAACGCGACGATGAAACCTTTTTGGGCGCTGATTCGAATAGTGCCGCAGACGCTTTTCGCGTCCCGGAGGCTCTCCGGCAGGCGATCAGCGGTCTACCACGAGGACAGCGCCAGGCAATTGAGATGCTCAAGCTTCGCGAAATGTCATTGAAAGAAGCGGCCGCGGCCACCGGCATGAGCGTTGGAGCGCTGAAAGTGGCCGTGCACAGGGCGATGAGAAGCCTCCATGCTGCCTTGAGCCACGAGATTTGACCTTGGACACGAACGACCTCGTCCGACAGCTGAGCGAGCGGGCCGGTCCGGTCAGTCGCCTCCCACCCCCGTGGGTGAGGGCGGCGCTGTGGCTCGCGATCGGCCTTTCGGCAGTCGCTGCGATAGTCCTGATGATGTCGCCCCGGGCCGACCTTCTAGTGAAGCTCCTAGAAGCGCGCTTCCTGATCGAGCAGGTGGCGGCGTTCGCCACGGCCGTCACAGCCGCAATTGCCGCGTTCTGCTTGACGATCCCTGCTCAGAGCCGATGGGTGGCATTGCTTCCGGCTGCTCCTCTCGCCGTCTGGGTGGGCAGCCTAGGAGAGGGTTGCCTGACGAGCTGGCTTCGAATGGGAACGGATGGACTGCGGCTCTCTCCCGACTGGTTCTGCTTTCCGGCGATCGCCGCGGTCGGTTTCGTTCCGGCGCTGGCCATGGTTGCCATGCTTCGCCGGGGCGCGCCCTTGATGCCACGCCTGACCGTCGCCCTTGGAGCGCTCGCCGCCGCCTCTCTCGGAAACTTCGGACTACGGCTGTTTCACGCGCAGGACGGCAGTCTCATGGTCCTGGTCTGGCAGTTCGGCAGCGTCGCGCTTTTGTCGATGCTCGCCTGCTGCAGCGGAGGCCAGATTCTTCGCTGGCGGCACGCATGAGGGCTCTTACCGCGGGGACCCCGATTGACCACGAAACCTCGGTGCGCGTTGAGCACTGCATAAAGGCGCGCTGCTGAATTCGAGAGATCCGTAACCTTTGGGCAGCGTCCTGCGAAGTTCCTCCAAGGAGGAGTCTGCCGAGATCGGACAAGCCGTGCCAGCTGCCTACCCTGCCCCTCTCCATCTGTTCATGCGGCTCTGCGGTCTCGCCGCGGTAATCCTTTGCCTGTCGGGCGGCGCGCTTGCCGAACAAGCCGCGCCTCGCGCATGGACGCTGGAGTGGCCGAAGACCGATTTCGAGAGAGCGTCGATCGCGTTCTCCGAAATCCGCTCCGGCGGCCCGCCGAAGGACGGCATCCCGGCGATCGACGAGCCAAAGTTCGAAACGCTGGAAGGAGGTGCCGCCTCCGGCTGGGCGAAGCGTCTGTCGCCGAACGAAGCGGTCATAGCCCTGGAGCTGAACGGCGACGCGCGGGCCTATCCGCTGCGTGTCCTGATCTGGCACGAGATCGTCAACGACACGGTTGGCGAGGTTCCGGTCGCCGTCACGTACTGTCCGCTCTGCAACTCGGCGCTCGCCTTCGAGAGGACGCTCGATGGGCGCATGCTGGACTTTGGGACGACGGGAAAGCTTCGCAATTCCGATCTCGTCATGTACGACCGGCAGACGGAGAGCTGGTGGCAGCAATTCACCGGCGAAGCGATCGTCGGCGCGCTGACCGGCTCTGAGCTCAAGCTCGTGCCGATATTGCTTCAATCATATGAGCAATTCACCGCGGACCATCCGAACGGCCGAGTTCTGATCCCCACGAACCCCGATGCAAGGGCCTACGGACGAAACCCCTATGTCGCATACGACGCGCCCGGCAGCCGGCCATTTCTTTTTGCCGGGGATCTTCCACCCAACATCGATCCGATGGAGCGCGTCGTCGCAATCGAGACGAGCCCTGGCCAGCATGAAGCGTGGTCGATCAGTCTCGTCCGCGAGCGGAGAGAGATTCGTCGCGGCGACCTGGTGATCCGCTGGCAGCCCGGTCAGGCGTCCGCGCTCGATACCGCTGATGTGGCAGGTGGCCGCGAAATCGGCACTGTCGCGGTGCAGCGGGAAACGGGCGGCGGACTGGAGCCTGTGGCCTTCGATACGCCCTTTGCGTTCGCGTTCCACGCCTTCCGGCCCGAGAGCCCGATCCATGTCGGGCCGGAGTAGTGCGAAGGCCAGTTCGCGCCTGAACGGGGCTTCGAAGAGTGCCGCGCAGAAGTCCCTTGTGGGGCTGCGTGCCCTTGTCACCGGCACCGACTCCGCCGTCGGACGGGCGGTCGCCATACTATTTGGGAAGCACGGCGCCAGCATCGCGGTTCACTACCTCTTCAGCGCGGACAAAGCCAAAGCTGTCGTTGCCGATATCCGCAAGCGTGGCAGTGATGCTTTTGCGTGTGGCGCCGATCTCTCATCCGGAGCGGACCTCCAGCGAATGTTTCGGGAAGCCGTGCCGCGCCTCGGCGGGCTCGACGTCGTCGTGGCCACGCCAAGCGCTGGACGCATGCTCCCGCCTGTCGAAGGAGGTGTCGGAGAGCACCGGCGCGAAATCCACGATACCGCGCTGATCGGGCAATATCTGTGCGCCTTGGCCGCCGTTCGGGCGTTCCGGCGGCGTCCCACTCCTGAGTGGCCTAGACCATACGGAAAGATCATTTTCGTCGGCCCGACGCATGATGACGCTCGTTGGGCGGGACAGGTCGACTACGCAAGCGCCGACGCCACCGAGATGATGGTGAAGAGCGTCGCGCAAGACGTCGAGAAGCATCGGATCCGCGTCAACTGTATCGTGGCGGCCCGAGGCTCTGCGGCCGGGCCACGCGAGCGCCGCGGTGCAGATTCGGGTGATGTCGCACGGGCGGCCTTATGGCTGGCATCGGAAGAAGGCGACTCGGTCACGGGCAAGATATGGGTCGTCGGCGGAGACAGAGCCGCTGGCCCCATACGTGGTATCGAGCAGCCTCCCAGCGGAATCGTCGGTAGGGGCGCCTCGTGACGATCGACCGCCCCACACGACCGCACCGTTCGCTGCAGCGGGACAAGGGGTAGTGCAACAGAGGACTGGAGGTAGCCAATGGCTGTGTGCTGGAACAACATTTGGTGCCGTAGCGGGTGCTTAGCTTTTGCCGCCATGCTGACGGGGCTTGCATCGGTGAACTGGGCGGCGGCCGCGGAGCCGACCGTCATCGAGCTGACGCAGACCGGCTGCCAGTTCCTGGAGTCGGAGAACGGCGTCGATCATGGGTTCGTGACCACCAAGAAGGCCGACTGCGATGCTATCAACGCGCGGACCGGGCAGGATCGACTGGTAGAGGCGGACGTGCTGGCCCTTGAGCCAGGCGAGTACGTCTTTCGCGTCACGAATAGGAACGTGCCCTATGAGCTCGGGTTCTGGCTTCGCGATGAGGACTACAACTTCCTCAACCCGGTGCACAAGGTGACGAAAACCAGCGTGTCCGGCGGTGGACTGATGATGGGCGAGACGCAAGAATACGCGGTCACCCTCAAACCGGGAGAGTACCTTTATTCCTGCCCCCTCAACACAACGCCCGATTACCGCTTGATGGTGACCGAGAACTGATGGCCGCGCGAGCGGCCCTGCGCCGCTACTCGCGCACCAGGCGGAAGCCGATGAGTATGTGTTTCAGGTGCGCCGGGCGGGAATGGCGCGCGGCCGGCCGGCAGACGCCGCAGCCTTTGTCGTCCCATGACCCGCCCTTGACGATGTAGCGATCTGCCCCGGCGGCCGTTGCCGTCCATTCGTAGACTTGGCCCGCCGCGTCGAGGACACCGTAGGGCTGGCGCCCTCGGGAAAGCTGCCCACGGGCATAGTGTCGAAGGGGCCGCGGTCATGGCTGTTGAGCAGCTGCGGCTGGAAGCTCTCACCCCACGGGAACCGCCGGCCCTCATCGCCACGCGCGGCCTTCTCCCATTCGTGCTCAGTCGGCAGCCGCCAAGTCTCTCCGGTTTCTCGCGACAGCCAATCCGCGTAGGCGAGCACGTCGTGATGGGAGACCAGAACGACCGGATGCATTTCTCGGCCCTCGGGCGGCTCACCATCGATCCATGCGT
>CAZPCC010000242.1:0-1879 GCA_964584905.1 uncultured Gemmatimonadaceae bacterium
TTCACCGAGGACTTCTACTTCAAGCTGTGCGGCGCGCACCTTGCGCCGGTGCTGGAGACGCTGGTGTACCTGGTGAAGGAAACCGAGGTGTGGACCGAGATCACCACGCTGCTGATTCCGGGGAAGAACGATTCCGACGAGGAGCTTAAGGCCCTGTCGCAGTGGATTTTCGCGAACCTCGGGCCGGACGTGCCGCTGCATTTCACCGCGTTCCACCCCGACTGGAAGTTGACGGATGTCGAGGCCACTCCGCCAGCGACGCTCACGCGGGCTCGGGAGATTGCGTTACGCGCGGGGCTGCGCTACGTGTACACCGGCAACGTGCACGATACGAACGGCGGCACGACCACCTGCCCGTCCTGCGGCGAGCCAGTGATCCAACGCGACTGGTACAACATCAACCTTTACCGCCTGTCGGCGGGCGGGGCGTGCCTCTCGTGCGGCACGCAGGTGCCCGGGCGCTACCAGAAGTTCGGCAAGCCGTTCGGACCGCGGCGCATCCCGGTGCGGCTCGCCGCATGAAAGGGGGTCAGAGTAACATTTCGCGCTGATCGCCGGCCAGATCGCCGGCGTCGACGCGATCCTTGCAGGGGCGGCCCTTGCGGGGTGGACGAATCGAGCGGCCGAGAAGCCGCCCCATCTCATCCAGGAACTCTTCGGATCCCAGCGCCCATCCCTTGTTCACTGCGGTACGCAGCCGGGCAAGGTCTTCCCCTGGAACGGCATCGCCGAACATCGCGCGAAATGCGGTCATTCGCGAGAGGGCGCTCTTGCCAAGCTCGGTGAAGAGTCTATGGGGCGTGAGAAGCTCGCTCGAAACGCCGTAGGCGTAGTGTGCATGGCTCGACCAAGAGTAGTCGCCGGGCCTGCTTACTATGCCTGCGCGCACGGGATTCAGTTCGATGTAGCGATGGCAAGCGAACAAGTAGCGTGCGCTGTCGATGAGACTGGATTTGAACCGTCCTTCCCAGAGCGTTCCGGTCCTTTCGTGGATCAAGTTGATGGTCCTTACATAGCGGCGGCCGATGTCCTGGAGCGTTGCCGAGGCGGCACCGGGCTGCTCGGGCGTAATGAGTAGATGCACGTGGTTGCTCATCAGGACGTAAGCATGGATCTGGCAGCCGCGCGCGACGGAAGCCTCCTTCAGGCACTTCAGGTAAAAGCGCCGATCCAGGTCACCGAAGAAGCAGGCCGACCGGTTGTTGCCGCGCTGCACGATGTGCAGGGCGACGCCCGGGACTTCTATGCGAGCGGGTCGAGGCATTGCGTTGTCCGATCAGAGGTCGTCGAGGACCTATTAACGCGCGAGGCGGCGAAAGGTTGATCTGACCCCCTTTTCGTATAATCCCCGCCATGCGAGAGAACGCCGTCAAGAAGAACCTCGCCGCCGGCGGCAACGCCTTCGGCTCCATGGTGTTCGAGTTCTTCACTCCCGGCCTGCCGCGGCTGATGAAGAACGCGGGCGCCGAGTACGTGATGTACTGCATGGAGCACACCGGCGCCTCCTTCGAGACGGTGAAGACGCAGTTCGCGCTGTGCCGCGCGATCGGGGTGGTGCCGCTGGTGCGTGTGCCCGGCACTGAGTACGACTTTATCGCCCGCGCGCTCGACTGCGGCGCGCTGGGGATCATGGTGCCGCTCGTCAATGACGCCGAGCAGGCGGAGGTTATTGTCTCCTCCACGCGCTACCCGCCCGCCGGCGGCCGGCGCGGCGCGGCGTTTGGCTTCGCGCACGACAACTACGAGGGCGGCGACGTGGTGGAGAAGATGCAGATGATCCACGACCGCACGCTGGTCATCGCCATGATCGAAACCAAGCAGGGCCTAGAGAACGTGGACGCCATCGCCGCGGTGCCGGGCGTGGACGTGCTCTGGCTCG
>CAZPCC010000243.1:0-7123 GCA_964584905.1 uncultured Gemmatimonadaceae bacterium
CGCGAATCGCTCTCTTCGATATTCTCACCCCTGTGGCCCCCCGGTGTGGTGATGAAGCGTTGCAACTCCATCCGTAGCACCGACGGGGCCACCTTCAATATCGCCCTACGCCTGCTGAATCTTTTCTCGGATCAGGGCTAGGGCTCGCCTAGTCCTTAAGACGAACTGGTCCGTTGTGGAGGGGGAAAACTCCCGATCCCCGTGCTGCCTCCTGATAGAATGTCGGCGCATCTCCCAAAGCCGAGGCTGGCGGGATCTGATGCGAGGTTGAGCCGATGCAGTCGCAGTCCCGGGGCGGTTCATGGGCGTCTCTTTCCCTGACCCTTGATAGGGATCAGCATCTGTGTCGCCGGCTGCATTACCCCCGAGCGAAGCGATTCGACGGACGCGATAGGGCAGTGGAGTTCCGCCGTCGCCCGCCCGTCCGACTCGTGGCTGGCGGAGGTACAAGAGCAACTGGCCGAGCGCGAGTATCGCGCGAGCCACAACGGCGAGGGCCTCCAGGCTCCGAACCGGGCGCACGGCTTCCGGAGCTATTTCGGGCCGGCCGGCGTTCGGGTGGTCGACCGCGCGGCCAGCCCGGCGCCGCTCGTGGAGCTGCGCCTGGGTGGCCTTGGCCGCGGCGGCGCGCTGGCGCCGATCGCCGCGGGTGAAGTGAGCCATCGGGACAACCGGGTAGAGATCCGCCGCCCGGGGCTGGTCGAGTGGTACGTGAATTCCCCCGCCGGCCTCGAGCAGGGACGGAGATACGATGTCGATCGAGAACCGACGAGCGAGTCCTGATTCGACTTCTTCACGGTCGATGCCGCGTCGAATGGTGCCCAGGGTCACCGAACCGCGGACCAGCGAGAAGTAGATGTCCTCGTTGGAGGAGTCGATATGGAGCGCATCGACGACGTGATCGTCGGAGCGCCCGGCTCCGTCGACGTCCCCGGCCCCCGCCACGTGGTGTCCCATCTGCGCGTTCGCCTGACCCGACTCGAGCCGCGCGTACGCCGTCGCCGGATCGCGGCCCACCAGCCCCGTCGTTCTCCCGCACCAAGCTCTACTACGCCCCGGAGCCAAGTCATCCACTCGCGATAGCGAGCGGAATTCTGTGGCTGGCGGCGCTGGCGCGGCGCAGGAGACGACGATCACACTGCTTACAGCGCTGATGGCGAATAGCTCCATCGCTGGCACCTGCGCGTGCTGCGTGCGCTGGCGACGGGGCCGAGGCGCCCGCCGCGATATCTCATCCCCGCCACCCGGAGCGCGTTCGCGATCCCGGAGCTGCGAGCCGATCGCCACTACCGCGCCATCCACGGCGCGCTCGGCGGCGCCGAGGCCCTTCCGAACTCCGGCTTCGCCGCGATTCGTAAGCAGCTGCGACAGACGAGCTGCTGCGCCAGCTCGGCGTCGACTAGATGAGAGGCTTCCTGAAGATCGTGTGGGGCGCGATCGGGGTGATCGCCTTGATCGTTGGGTTGGTCGTGAGCCTGCCGCCTCTCTGCGACATGTTCTCGGACGCTCCCGAGGCGGACCGGTTCGAGACGACATGGAAGGAGTCGCTCCGAAAGGGCGACCAGCATTTTAGAAGCGCTCACACGGAGATCGGCAGGCTCGTCGACTCCTTGATGGGACGGAGCGACGACGTCTCGCTCGCGCAGGGGCAGGCGATCGACGCCGAGTGGCGGCGCCTCGCCGGGGTTCTGAACGGTTTCTGGTCTCCGCTGGCCGACTGCGTCGCCGACGGCGTAGTGTCCACACTGTGATTGGTGACGCCCCGGCCGGTCGAGTTGCCGACGCCAGGCCCGCGGGATCTGCCGATGTCATCGCATTCCAGCGCGTCGGCGGTCTCCACCATCGATACACCTGGCGCCGGACGGCTTCAACCGCTTCACTCGGCGAACCCGAGGGCGCGGATGAATTTTGAGAACGGACAGCGAGCTCTCTGTGCCAGCCCCTTCTTGGACTCGGCTCATCCGCAGACCGCCTCCTCACCGTTTTCCGCTATCAGATTCCGGAGCGCGTCATCAAGGGACGAGAAGAAGGAGCAACTACTCTGGCGCGTCCCTGTAGATGGGCTCCGAACTGAAGCAAGTCTGTGGGCTGCTCCGTCCGTCGCCTAAGGCGATGACACGTAGAATACCAGTAATGCCATGCTGTTCGGTCGGAAGATGGGAGAACCGACCGACGACCATAACATACTGATCTTGGCAATCCGTCAACGCCGAGAATCGCGTTCCGTCCACCGTCTCGTACAGAGCTATTCCACTGGTCCAGTCCTCCAGCCGCGCGTGATCGCTAGTTATGTATAGGACAGGCGGCTCGGAACCTGATGCGTGATAGCCTATCACGGTTACTTCTGCGCCTATGAACCGGTCGGGTTCGGTCACAAGCGACATGAGCGAGATCCGGCCGCCTTCCGCTCGCCCTTCGCATCCAGCGCAGGCGGCGACCAGAAGTCCCGCCATTAATCTGATGATTCTGCTCTTCATGAGGGACTCCGGAGCTAGTCTGAGGCGAATGTTGTAGTTGCTCCGAGTGGTCCGATCACAATGACCGGAGCCTGGAGGTGAGCGGCTATCGTGGCATAGAAGTCGGCCCTCGCATCGATCTTGCTCTGCAAATACCCGGGCGAGGCTCCATATGGCGCGACAACCAAAGCTCTAACGTTCCTTGGTTCCGCACTCGACGCGTTCCACCGCGAACCGATGTTTCCACCACCCGCCATCTCACCGTTCGCGCGCGTCACGCGATAGTCGCCGATCTGTGTTTCGCCTTCAGTTGTATTGGACAACCACTCCCACCATGAGGGCCGTCCCTGCATAACGTAGGATCCGGTATCTGCCTCCAATTGAGCTGTCTTGCTGGAGGCGTTGCTGGCGGCTCTAGAAACAGCTCTGTCGAAGTCTGATCGCACAGGTGCTGCGTTCCCTGCGTTCGCGGATCGCCCTGGAGAGGATGACGGGGCACTTCCACTCGAACCCGCGCCGCCGTTTCCGCTTCCGCTCGAACCCGCTCCGCCGTCACCTCCTCCGCCTTCGCTCTTGACCTGCGCCCGTGCCCATGCCGCGGTGTTCGATATGATGTGGCCCATCGCCTCATTCATAAGGCTGTCTACGCCTTTGATCGCCGCCTGCGCCTGCACGGCCCAAGCCGGCGTCTGGAAGTAGTAGACCCTGGCTTCGCTGCAGGACGACCCGTAGATCGTGCAAGTTCCGGTCGGATCGGTCAAGTTGACCGGATTGTTTCTGCCGTATGCGTAGGCGTTCAACGATTGCGGATCGCTGTTGCTCGGGACGATTGGATCGATACTCAGGAAGGTTCCCGCCACCGGATCCATCCACTGCGCCTGCATGAAGTAGTTGCCGATCGCGTGCGCCGTGGCTCGCCGGGCCGGACGAGCCGTCGGCTAGACTCCTCCGGCCGCAGAGGAGCGCCGAGCATGGACACCGCCCCCGTTCGGAGCTGGCCGGAGCTGCCGCCGCTGAAGGAATGGGGGGACACGCTCGCCACCGTGCACATGTGGACGCAGGTGGCGGGGAAGATCCGGCTCGAGCGGAGCCCGTGGATCAACCACTCCTGGGGCTCGACGCTCTATGTGACGACGCGCGGCCTGACGACCTCACCGATTCCCGATGGAGAGCGAAGCTTCGCGATCGACTTCGACTTCCTGGACCACGCGCTGAGGCTCACGACCTCGGACGGCGGCGAGCGCTCGATCGCGCTGGTGCCGATGACGGTCGCAGACTTCTACCGCCGCACCCTGGCGGCGCTCGGCCAGCTCGGCATCGAGGTCGCGATCCTGGCGCGGCCGGTCGAGGTGGAGGAGGCGATCCCCTTCGCGCGGGATACGCAGCACGCGAGCTACGACGCGGGCGCGATGGCGCGCTACTGGCGGGCGCTGGTGCAGGTGAGCCGCGTCTTCACCGGCTTCCGCGCGCGCTTCGCCGGCAAGGTCAGCCCGGTGCACTTCTTCTGGGGCGCGTTCGACCTGGCGGTGACCCGCTTCTCGGGACGCCGCGCGCCGAGACATCCGGGCGGCGCACCCAACTGCGCCGACTGGGTGATGGAAGAGGCCTACTCCCACGAGCTCTCGAGCGCGGGCTTCTGGCCGGGGGGCGGGCTCGGCGAGGCCGCCTTCTACGCCTACGCCTATCCGGCGCCCGAGGGCTTCGACGCCTACGCCGTCGGGCCAAAGGAGGCGTACTTCCACCGCGAGCTCGGCGAGTACGTGCTGCCCTACGCCGCCGTGGTGCACGGCGACGATCCGGACGCGACGCTGCTCCGCTTCCTCCAGTCGACCTACGAGGCCGCGTCCGAGCTGGCCGGCTGGGACCGGCAGGCGCTCGAGCTGCCCGCCGATCACCCGACCGCGCGACGGCGCCAGGCACCGCGATGAGCATCCAGCCGTGCAGCCAGCCGAGCTGCGAGGAACCGGCGGACTCGGCGTCGGTCGAGCTGCTGATCGGGTCGCGGGCCAAGGACCTCGGCGATCTCGTGGTGCGGCGCGTGCTGCCCTCGTCCGAGCGCCAGCGCGTGGGGCCGTTCATCTTCTTCGACCAGATGGGTCCGGCCCGCCTGGCCGCCGGCAGCGGCATCGACGTGCGGCCGCATCCGCACATCGGGCTGGCCACCGTCACCTACCTCTTCGACGGCGTGATCCAGCACCGCGACAGCCTGGGCTCGGACCAGGCGATCACGCCGGGCGCGGTGAACTGGATGACGGCCGGCGAGGCGCGCCCTCGGGATGCTGTTCGATGCGATCGAAGCAGGCTTCCTGCACGATCAGCCGAAACGAGCGCGCGGACGAATAATGGGTACAGACAGGGCAAGATCACTTCCCGCGATGCCTTGGTTCATCTCCACACCACGAAGCAAACTTCACAGTTTCCTCCACGAACTCGCCATCGGGATTGAAATGAGTGATCGAGCGTCGTGCTATCGCGCCGTCCACCACTTCCAATCTTGCACGATACCCACCAGCACCGTCTCCACCCCTCACCCATACCGAGACTGTAGATTCGCTCTCAAGCACCCTAAGACTCATCACCTGTATATCGGCTAGGTCGCAAAACGCGGTCTTCGGAATGTCGATCAAGGCTGCGCCGATCCTCAGCTTTATGTCGTCGATCAGACGCTTCGGGATCGAGCCATCCGGACCCCAGTAGCGGTCATCTTGCGGGGTTTCCTCAGATGTAGGATGCACCCGTAGATCAACTTGGAAGCTGTCTCCGCTTCGGAGACTCCCCGCGACAGAGATTGACTTCGCCTGCGCTTCGTTCCAGCTCTCGGCTGAGATCGATGCTGCTGCGATTGCGAGCACAATCGACGAGACTCCTGCCTTCTTTAGCATCCCGGCACCGGCTGGTCGCATTGAACCTCGAAGATGATCAATCTAGTGCCTCCAGTGGCGTCGTTTTGATCCACGGTGTCTCTAAGCATCGCTTCGGTTTCACGGTCACACACGACTACACACCCTTGGGAACGAGTGCCTTCGTGAAAGCGGATTCCCGTTCTGGTCTTACCAGACGGTCGCTGGATCTGACCGGGAACGCCGTTGTTCGTCGGGCTTGGCACCGTTCGCCTAAACCCGGGTGACGCGGCGTTGACCACTTCGAAGACTTCGCTCGGCGGCAAGGGGCCGTTCTCATCACCGGTGCGCACGCAGAGGGACAGGACGATCGGGCAGCCGAGCAGCCCGGGCATACGACGCCTTCTACGCTTCTCGGCGCCGTCGGTCAGGCCTGGGTGATCCAGACCACCATTCGAGCAGCCGTGCCCTGGCCCGTCTTGGAGCCACCTCGGCGGTCCGGCGCGCGACGTTCTCAGACAAGACTCCATCCGGAGCTGCTCTGGAGGGCGAGTCGCGACTTCCCCTCGAATCCACGTTTCCGACACGCGATTTCCCCGGATGCGGGGATCTCTGCGGGTCTCCGCTTCGGGCTAGGGTGCCTTATGCTTCGAGGGAGCGCTCGAGATCACATCGCCCCCGACGATCATCCTGGTCCAACTCTCGCTGTTCCGCTGTTTCAGCAGAGGGATCACGGTGCGCCAATGCCGTGGCGATCTCGAAGTAGACGACAACGAGGAGAATGCATCATGAGCGAGCAGGCTTCCAACAACTCGACGTTGTACTTTCTGGTGGGTGGACTGTTGGTGGCGGTACTCGCCGTCGGCTACCTCGCCATGGGCAGGGGCGGCGGAGATGCAGACGTCAGCGCGGCCCCGGCTGCAACAAGTAGTACCGCCGAGGAGAGTGGCAGCCAACTCAAGGTCGACGTAAGCAGGGATGGCAGTGTCAGCGGGTCGATTGATCACAAATCCGATGATTGAGCCGTCTGTCCCCGTCAGGGCATAGGGCATCGGGCATACGAGCTGACATCTCGCGAGGTCAGAAAAGTATCGTTTTGTCAATTAGGCCGCGCGGGGACGGATCAAGCTGCGGGGCCCTGATCTGGGCACCGGGCGGACGCGAAGCCCCGAGTTCATCCCGCTGCCCGAGTGAGTCACGCCGGCGCAGCCGGCGCGGAGCGAGGGCGGAGCCCGAGCGGAGTCGAACCGTGGCATCCGAGGCATCGACGGCAAGGGGCTGCGAATCCGGATTCCTTCACAGGCCCTGAGTGGCCGGGCGGAGGGACGGGCTAGGCGCCCGGGAGCATCGCGAGCGCCAGCTCGCGGGCGAGCTTGCCGGACCGCCGAACTCGGCCACAGAGACGAATCCGATCAGCGGCCCGCCATCGGCCCGAAACCCTCGGTCTCCGGTCCGGGCGCGGCAAGCCCTCAGCCTCAACACCCCGCGAACACGCGGCAGTTTCCGGGCTGGCCGCGGGAGCGGGTGCACAGTCTCCGCACCCGCAGACTACATGGCGGTGGGCGGAGTCTCGAGCGAACCCGTCTCCGCGCCCTGATTCCCTGATCCGCAGGGAAGATACAGGGAATCCCCGCGAACTCGCGCTCTCGCCGGTCACGCCGAACCGGAATGGAGCCCGATTCTCGCAGTTCTGGGCGCGATTTCCCTGAGCCCAGGAACAGGGAACGAACTCCTCGAGAGCAGGGAAACCGCCGGACGAAACAGGGAAGCCCCGCGAGGAGCGCTCGGGGAAACGGCGCGCGCCCGCGCTACCTTCCCCGCCGATGG
>CAZPCC010000244.1:0-1649 GCA_964584905.1 uncultured Gemmatimonadaceae bacterium
GACGGCCACGACCGCATAACCGCGCCACGGCACCAGCGTGATCAGGTTCGTGTAGATGAGCGCAGCGTTCGCCTGATGCCCCGACGAAGCGAAAAAGTCGTCGCGGAAGCTGTTGAGCCCCTCCGATCCGGAGCGTACCTGCACGGTGATCTCACTGGACATTGGCGGCTCCGCTGAAACGCCGGGCGGAAGCACGAAACGCATCGTATCCATTGGAGAGAGCAGCTCGCACTTGCCTGAAATCGGATTGAGAAACTCACCCGTTAGGCCCGCGGCAAGCACTTCACGAGTCTGCTGGCTTGCCGGCACGTCCCACTTGGGGCGTGTGATCCCGGCTTCCCAGCCGATGAGAGTGGTGAGAAGTTCCCTGACCGGCCCACTGTCGAGCGGCGTTTCGACTCCACGCGCGATTACGAGCCGCTCGAGCTCCGCGATCATGTCGGTCACCTTCGAGTTCGCTGCGGTGGCGCTGTCGGTACTGAACACACGCAGCGCGCCCGCGCGGCACTCTCCCGCACCAAAATCCGCCCACGACGCCCGCTCGAGAATCCGCGAGCGCAGCACATTCGCGCGGGCGAAGTAACGATCGTCCTCGCCGGCGGCGGGACCCGCGGCCGGAGCGGGAGACACACGGCCGGCCTGGCTCGTCTGGGCCGTTGCCAGCCCGGCAGTAATTGGCAATACAATGATCGTATACAGCGCACGCGCAGTGGCGGCGCGCCGCAGTGTCGCGGTTAGCACTTCACTCCCTCCTTGTAATTGTCATTCGGCCGGACGAACCGGCGCACCAATCCTAACGCCTCGCCGGCGGCGCGGCCTCCTCGTTCGACTCCGCCATTCGCTCTCTCGCGTCCCGTTCGGCCTTGTCGCGCTCGATGGCGCGGCGCTCGGCGCGCACGCGCTCGTACCACTCACGAGTTACCTCTCCAGCCAACTCGCGGTTCCCCAGCCCGAACGCCAGCGCCATCGCCAGCGCCACGGCGCCGAACAGGATGGCGAACGCCGTAGTCACTATGTCGGGCGCGATCCCAAGCGTCTGCAACGCCATGAATATCGCCAGCACCACCACGCTGCCCCGCCCGACGCGCGCCATCGTGGTACCGCCGTGAAGCGCGCCCGCCGAGGCCCGAATCAGCCCTTCGACGAAATCGCCCAGCACGATACCAACGAGGACTATCACCACCGCGGCGATCAGACTCGGGATGTAGCTCACGAGCTCGGAGAACAGATCCGCCAGCGCGCTCAACCCTAACGCGTTGGCGGCAACGAGGATCACCGCGAACATCACGAACCAGAAAATCAGGTTCGCGAACACCCGCGATGGCCGCGTGCGCCACCCCGTGCGCTCCACAGCATCCATCACCCCCCCGCGCTCCAACCACCGGTTGAGCCCAACCCGCGTCAGCAACCGGTCGGTGACCCGCTCCAGAAGCTTTGCCAGCAGGTAGCCCGCGAAGAGAATGACCAGCGCGCCCAGCAACAACGGGACGTACTGAAAGACCTGCAAAAAGCTTTCGCGGAGCCGTTCGGTGAGGGACACGGGGGAAAGATAGTCGGGGTCGGGGGTCGGGGGGCGGGGGTTGGGGGTGGGGGGGTGGGGGTGGAAAATGGCGGGCAAGGGGGAACGGGCAAGGGGAAACGTGGCTGAG
>CAZPCC010000245.1:0-2050 GCA_964584905.1 uncultured Gemmatimonadaceae bacterium
ATCGGAGACGGCGACATCCGCATCAAGCGCGGAGGTGGGGATGCGCGGTAGCCGCCGCGCACAGCGCGGCATGGCGTTACTGGCGCTGCTGGCGGTCGCGGTCATGGTGTTCGCGTATATGCTCACCAGCCGGCTGAACGCGGCGAGCCAGTTCGTGGGCATCGACCGCGAGGACAACGCCAAGGCGCTTGCCCAGGCGAAGCGGGCGCTGATCGGGTGGATGGCGCTGCATGCCGCGGGTACCGATGCGAATCCGGGCAGGCTGCCGTGTCCCGAGGCGCCGGGCGACTACGGGACGGCCAACGAAGGCCGCGCGGCCGGAAATTGCACGCTTCCCGCGGTGGGCCGGCTTCCGTGGCGCACGCTGGGGCTGGAAAAGCTGGCGGATGCGGACGGCGAGCCCTTGTGGTACGTCGTGTCGCCGGGCTGGGCGCTGTCCAACTCGACTTCGCCGCCGCTGCAGACCCTGATCAACCCGGACTCCCAGGGCCAACTGAGCTTCGAAGCCACGACCCCGGTGGCGCTCATCGTCGCACCCGGCCCCGCGCTCATCGCGCAAGCGGGAACAGGATGCACGGCCTGGACACAGTCACGCCCCGTTTCGGGCCCGCCCGACCTGCGCAACTATCTGGAGTGCGAGAACGCCACTTCGCCCGCGAATGCGACCTTCGTCGCGAGCCGAGCGGGGCAAACGTTCAACGACCAGGTGCTGCCCGTAATGGCGGCGGACGTGATCCCCGCGCTGGAGGCGGCGATCGCCGAGCGCATGCAGCGCGAGATCGCGCCCGCCATCAAGGCCGCAGCCTATACGTCCACGCAGTATGCCGGCCTTCCCTCCGGCATTCCGCTCTACCCGTACCCGGTGCCGTTCAGCAATCCCACCACGTCGAACTACCATCGAAGCGGGGCCAGCTATCCGAACTCCTCCAACCCGCAGGGCCTGCTGCCCGTGAACCAGATCAACGGCGCCTGCACGGCGCCGCCGCCCTGCTCGACGCTGGCCATCAGCCACCCCAGCACGATCCGCTCGACGCTCGCGGGCTACGTGATCAGCTACTCGTGCTCGACCTCGGCCACCGAGGTCCTGTGCCAGGGGCAATACCACGAGCACGATCCGGATCCGACGCAGAACGTACGTGTCGAAATGGCCGTGACCTTCTCCGACGTCGCGATGGGCTTTCGCGCACTCGACGCGAACCCCGTATCTCAGACCCTGGCTGAGGCCAGAGACAATGGCAGTTCGAGCGCGTGGCTCACGCCGTCGCCGAGCATCGTGCAGATCCGGATGAATGACGGCTCCTCGACGATCCCCGACGGCTCGACGCCGCCCAAGGGATCGGTGACCATCCGGTTCCGCGCCACCCTGCCCAACATCGACGTGAACGGCTGGGGCACTTATGCGGACTTCCGCATGCGCATCAACCGCACGGTGTTCGACGACCATGCCGTCGTCAACAAGACCGATCCCACGCTCGGCTGGTTCGCGCGCAACGAGTGGTACCGAAACGTCTATTACGCGACGGCGCTCTACCACACAGCGGACGCGCTGCCCTCGCTCGGCTGCAGTACGAACTCCGGCGCATCGCCGTCCAACTCCAGGTGCATACGCTTCAATGAGACAGGGACCTACAACATCCGGGCGCTGCTGGTGCTTGCCGGGCTCAGCCTCCCGACCCAGCCCGCGCGCCCGAGTAGCAATCCCTTGGCCTACTTCGAGGTGCAGAACGCCGACAACGGCACGCTCTACGAGCAGCGGACGCCGAGGATGAGTCGGGTCGCGATTACCTCGCCGTACTGGGCGCCGTGGAACGACCGCGTGGTGCTGGTGGACTGGAGCGGTTCGCTCAGCCTTGGGCAGCAGATCCATCCGCCCCACCCGGTCGCCTCTACGGATCCCCTGCGAACTCAACTGCTGCCCTGAGCATGGCACCGGGCACGCGTCGCTCCAACGGCTTCACGCTCACCGAGCTCGCGGTGGTGTTCACGATCATCAGCCTGCTGCTGGCGGCGGGGATGTATACGCTTTCGGCGCAGACGGAGCAGCGCAACT
>CAZPCC010000246.1:0-6959 GCA_964584905.1 uncultured Gemmatimonadaceae bacterium
CTCACCGCCATCGACGAGCAGGGCGAAACCGTGACCCGCATCGCGCCCCGGCACTCGCTCCGCCGCCGCGTGGCCGTGTTTTTTTTCGACAACGAATCGGGCGATGCCGGGTTCGACTGGCTGCAGCACGGCATCAACATCATGCTGATCCGCGACTTGGGCCAGGATCCGTTCGTCGTTGCCTGGTCGCCCTACGACGGCTTCGAGCAAAGCGGATTTTTCGCCCTGCGGCGCGCCGGTTATGCCGATGGCCTGCATGCGCCGTTGCCGCTGTTGCGCCAGGTCGCCCGCCAGTTCGATTTCGAGCAGCTCGTAACCGGTCATTTCTCGCGCCAGGGCGGCGAGTTTGTCATCGACGCCTTCGTGCATCCGAGCGCAGGCAGCGGTGAAACGATACGGATCGCCGGCCGCGGAGCCGATCCGACGAGCGCGGTCGATGCGCTCACGCTCGAGTTGAAGAACGCCCTCGAAGTCCCGGCGGGCAGCACGCGGCTGACGCCGGACCTGCCGGTCAGGGAACACTTCTCCGGCTCCCTCGATGCAATTCGCGCTTACGTGGCCGGCGTCAACGCGAAAATGCTCGACAACGACGAGGAACGCGCCATTGAAGCGTGGCAGGCGGCAAGCCGCACGGACCCGAGCTTCGCCGCGGCGCAGCTCGAAACAGCGCTGCTCGCGGTTAACAGCGGCAGGATGGACGTGGCCGCGCCGGCGGCCGCTGCGGCCAGGACCCACGAATACAAGCTGTTGCCGGATGAAAGGTTCGTACTGAAGGCGGTGGATTATGTTTTGCAGAATCAGTTCGACAAAGTAGTTTCCGTCTACGAGATGTGGTCGGAACTGTACCCGGACGATGCCAGGGCGCAGACGCAGCTCGCTTTCGCCTACCTGTATCATGCCAACGACCTCGACAAGGCGCTGGCGACATTCCGAAAGATCCGCGAGCAGGACCCCAACGAATCGTGGGTGCTCCGCCAGATCGCCGCGTTACTCACAACGAAAGGTGACGTGGATGGCGCGAAAACCATGCTGGAGGCCTACAGCCGCGAGCGTCCCGAGGATCCGCGGGCGATGAGCAGTCTCGGCCGGCTGCACCGGCATCTCGGCGATCTGGACGAGGCACGGGAGTATTTCGAGCGCGCCGAGCTCGTCGCTACCGGCCTCGTCGACCCCATGCTCGATCTCGCCGACCTCGACTTGCGCGAGGGGCGCTATGACGATGCGCTCGCAAGGATAGCCGCGGCCAACGGTATCGCAACCGTACCTCACCAGCGGTCTGCCGTACTGCGCAGGGAAATCGCCTGGTACGAGCAGCGCGGCATGATGAACCAGCTCGTCGAACGCATGAACGAGCTCTATGAAGTCGACGGACAGTATCGGGGCCGGATCAATCAGATCATGATTGCCCGTATCGATTTCGTCGATCGCTATGTGCTTGCGGGTCGCGGCGAGTTCATTCTCGACGAGCTCCGGAAACTGGAAGCCGAGCTCGAGCCGCCAATCGACGGGCTGATCCATGTCGGCTATCTCCTCTATCACCTGGCCGAGGGCAACCTCGAGGAGTCGGAATTCCATGCCGGCCGGGTGGTGCGCCTGATCGAGCAGTTCGATCGCAATGATCTCGAGTACCGGAACGACCTCGCGCAGGCCGGCATTCACGAAATGAAGGGCGATCTCGCGGGCGCAGCGCGCGCCATGGAATCGGCGCTGGAGAAATACTCCGTGTCCGTGCAGAGCATCCAGACCAGCGAAGACCTGGTTCGTATCTGCAACGACCTCGGCCGCTACCGGGGAGAGGCTGGCGATCTCGATGGCGCGGAAGCCGCATTGCAGCAAGCGCTCGACGTTTATCCTGCGCACCCGATCACGAATCTGGAGATGTCACGGATTGCGCAGCAACGCGGCGACGTCACGGCGGCACGCGAGCGGTTGTCACACAGCCTCGCGGCGTGGTCGCAGGCCGATCCGGACTACTCATATGCTCGCGAGGCGCGCGCGCTCGAGGCGGAGCTCGCGGTGGCGACCGGCAGTGCCGCGCGGGCTGTCCCGGCGCGAGCTGCGGGAGCGAATCGGTGAACGTGCTGGTAGCGCTCGATCTGTCCGCGGCGAGCGTCTATGTGGTGGCGGCCGCCCGCAAGTACGCGATCGGAACGAAGGCACAAGCGCGCGTGCTGCACGTTGCCGGGCCGGATCCCGATTTCGTCGGCTACGAAACCGGGCCGGGCGTGGTCCGCGACCAGGTGGCCCGGGAACATAGGGAAGAGCACCGGCTGCTGCAGGAACACGCCGACGGCCTGCGTGCATCCGGCATCGATGCCACCGCGCTGCTGATTCAGGGTCCGATCGTCGAGACCATCCTCAAGGAGGCGGAAAAGATGCCCGCCGATCTGATCGTCCTAGGTAACTACGGGCATGGTGCCGTCTACCAGCTCGTGGCGGGCAGTACCTGCCTCGGCGTGGTCAGGCAGACCACGCTGCCGCTGCTGCTCGTACCGGTGAGCAGGGTTTAGGGGCTACGTCATTCCGGCGAAAACCGGGGACGTTCGTCATCCGGCGCAAGCCGGGGAAGTTCGTAATTCCGGCGCAAGCCGGGGAAGTTCGACATTCCGGCGCAAGCGGGGGACGTTCGTCATTCCGGCGCAAGCCGGAAACCAGTATTTTTGAAATACAATGCCGCCGGTGGACAAAAAAGAACGCCGTGCATGGCAAAATCCGAACTCGACAAACATCAATTTTCCGGAGGCCATCCGTGAAATCGTTCCGGTTTTCATCCACAGCCGCGATATCGGCCCTCATGCTCGCCATGTCCTCGGCAGCGCACGCTGCCGACGAAATCGACTGCAAGCTCCAGTTCAACCTGAGCGGCTGGTCGCTCTTCTACAAGACCGCGTCCGGCGCCGGCACGATCAGCTGCAACAACGGCCAGTCGATGCCCGTGACGATCAGCGCCAAGGGTGGCGGCCTGACGTTCGGCAAGTCGAGCATCGAAAACGGCGTAGGCGCTTTTTCCGGCGTCATCGACATCGAGCAGACGCTGGGCAGCTATGCGAGCGCCGAGGCCCATGCGGGCGCGGTCAAGTCCTCGAAAGCGATGGTGGTGACGAAGGGCGAGGTTTCGCTGGCGTTGTCCGGGACGGGAAAGGGCTGGGACGTCGGCGTGGGCTTCGGCAAGTTCACTATCGCGCGAGCTGACGGCGCGGAATAGCTCACTGTCATTCCGGCGCAAGCCGGAATCCAGTCTTCTCTATATACGGCGTGCCAGAAACCTGCGGTCGTCGAACCTGTTTGCCATTTCATCAGCTCCGCGAACTCAGACGCGCAGCCGTGTCTTTCCCTCCGCCAGAACGTCGTCGAAACGCTGCTCTAAACGAGGACTGGCTCCCCGGCAGGCGTTTACCACCTGTTCTGCCCATGCGAGGTATTCGCAGCGCCGTTCGAGCGGCCAGTCTTTCGGCGGCTTGCTGCCCACGTCCCGCACGTTGCAGATCTTGTCCGCGATCTTGATCTGCCGCCATCGAATATTCAGGAATGTCCGCGTCCCTTGCCTTGAGTGTGCCCTGCGCAACGGCCACGGCGCGCTCTTCGGCGTGCGGAAGTTCCAGGCGCTGGCCTTTCTGCACTTCGCTTCGACGTAAAGCGTTTCAGCGAATGTCTTCACGGACGAAGTTACGCCGTAGGCGCTGGCCATCATGACGCGGAGGGCGACGCCGTCGACGTCAACGGCGGGAATGTCGGCATCCGGATAATGATGAAACGCCGGTTCGGTTTCTTCCTCCAATCTGGATAAGTGCCGTAGGTTGCACGCCGGAACCGTGACCTTCGGCACATGCTGAGGCGGCTCACGCCATGGCAGCATTCCCCCGAAGAAGCAATGCCATAGGCTCGCGATGAATCGGCAAGGAGGTTCCATGCGGGGATTCGGTTACTGGGTCGTGACATGGCTGGCGGCAATGCTGCTCTGGGCGGGCACGTATGCAGCCGACAAGTCCCCTGCCGCCATGGCCGACGCGGCGACGAAGTTCCTTGCCACGCTCCCGCCCGAACAGCGGAGCGCGGCGACCTTCGCGTTCGGCTCGACCGAGCGCGAGCACTGGGGGTTCGTGCCGAGCGAGATGTTCCCCCGCCAGGGGCTGACGATTGGCGCGATGACACCGGCACAGCGCGCGGCGGCGCACGATCTGCTGAAGGCGGGGCTCAGCCAGAAGGGCTACCTGACGGCCAATGCCATCATGGAGCTCGAGGCCATTCTCGACGCGATCGAGAACCCGCCCGGCGCTCCCCCGCGACAGCGGCGGCTAGCGCGCGACCCGGTGAAGTACTACGTCTCGGTGTTCGGGACGCCCAGCGCAACCGGCGCCTGGGGATGGCGGGTCGAGGGGCATCACCTGTCGCTCAACTTCACGATCGTCGACGGCCGCATGGTGTCGGCGGCGCCCCAGTTCTTCGGCGCGAATCCGGCCGAGGTGCGGTGGGGGCCGCAGCAGGGGCTGCGCATCCTGGCTCACGAAGAAGATCCGGCGCGGGCTCTGGTGACGGCGCTCGACGCCTCGCAGCGGGCCAAGGCCATCATCGCACCCACCGCGCCCAACGACATCCTCACGCGCAACGAGGTGACGATCTCGCCGCTCGCGCCGACCGGCATCGCCGCCGCCGAGCTGCAACCGAAGCAGCGGGAGCTGCTGATGCAGGTGATCGACGCCTATACGTCGGCGATGGCGCCCGACATCGCCGCCGATCGGATGACACGGCTGCGCGAGGCCGGCCTCGACCCAATCACGTTCGCCTGGGCGGGCGAGCTGGAGCGCGGCAAGCGGCACTACTACCGGGTTCAGGGCCCGACGTTCCTGATCGAGTTCGACAACACGCAGAACGACGGCAACCACATCCACTCGGTGTGGCGCGACTTCGATGGCGACTTCGGCCGGGACCTGCTGCGCGAGCACGTGCGGAACGTCCCCCACCGCTGACGCGCGGCGACGCGGCGAGAGCAGCGATCGGCGCTGATCGCCGCCGCGAAACGACGGCTCGCAGACCAACTTCGAATCGAGCGTCAACTACACGCTCCAGAAGTATGCCAACGACGTCGTCTCACACCTGCAGACGGTGTGCGACGAAGCCAAGGTGCCGCACCCCACGATCATCTCGGAGAGCGGGCGCGCGATCGTCGCCCACCACAGCCTGCTGGTCTTCAATGTGCTCGGGTCGAGCGGCTTCGGCGGCGACGAGGTGCCGACCACGGCTTCTCCAGAGATGGAGCAGCCGCTGGTGGATCTGATCGAGACCCACGCGGGGCTGACGACCCGGAACGCCCTCGAGAGCTATCACGACGCGCAGCAAGTGCAGTAGGTCGCACCCCGGAACGCGTGACCTTCGGCATATGGTAAGGCGGCTCACGCTCCGGCAGCATTTCCCTCATGGCAGGCCCTCTCAGATATCAGCATCACTGGATTTTTTGCGTCGCAGCGCTGGCTGTGTGGCTTGCCTTGGGTTGGCCAAGCCTTCGGGCGTTCATGATCGGCACGACGATGCGTGGTTCTCCTGTGTCAGCGCTTTGGCTGTCCCCTTCACGCTCTTCGGAGCGGCAGCCTCGGCGCGATTGTCCTGAAGCTGCGAAGGCTCGCGATGCATCGGCAACCATGTGCTTTGCTGGGGGACGATGTAGCGACGAACACGATCGTTCGATTCGACCCGCGCGGTGTGGCCGCCAGGCCTTCATCGAGCGAGCAAGTCGGTTATGAAGATTGTCGATTCCGGCTTCTGCAGAAGACCATTGGTTGTCTTCCATGATGACTCGGAGCAAGCCATGAACAACCCATGCTTGACCTTCAGTGACGAGGGGAAGCTGGCAGCCTTTCCAGGAGCGAGGCGGGAGCCGCGCATGAACATTATCAGGGCAATGCTTCCGAGAATCCCCGGCGTTCTCGCCTGGCTCGTGGTGTTCGTCCTCGGCGCCATAGCGGTCGCTGGCTGCAGCGGCGAAGCCGCGCCCGGCGCGCAGATGCCGCCGCCGACGGTCAGTGTCGCGCCGGTACTCGTCAAGGAAGTCGCACACTGGGACGAGTTCACCCGCCGCGTGGAGGATAGGAAATTTTAAATTCTATCGCCGCAGTCCGGTTCGGCCGAGATATTGCACCGGGCTCAAGACGGCGTCGTTGCCTGAACTCCTCAGCCAATAATCAGCGATGCCCGTCGGTGCCGGGAAGGTAGCTTTGCGCGGTTAAGCCCACCCTGATCGTGGAACCGCTCACGACGCAGGTGGTGAAGCCACCATGCGGTGACGGAAAGTCCCTCGACGCGAATGTTCCCGGCCTAGATGGGGCTAAAGCCCCGTACATCGCCGACATGTAAAGACCGATCCGTTCGTTGCCGACGCTATTGCCGAAAGCGTCGCCGGCAGCCCTCACCACGTTCTCATCTGCGCGTTGGTCCAAGGCAGGCGTCGCAGAGGCGAGCAGAATGGCGGTAACGCTGACGGACCGTAGCATGTCTACTCCTTCACTTGGTCCGTCCCCTGTGCTTCTCCCCTCCAATCTGAATAAGTGCCGTAGGTCACACGCCGGAACCCTGACCTTCGGCACATGCTAAGGCGGCTCACGCCATGGCAGCATTCCCCGAAGCAGCAATGCCATGGGCTTGCGATGAATCGTCAAGGAGGTTCCGTGCGGGGATTCGGTTACTGGGTCGTGACATGGCTGGCGGCAATGCTGCTCGGCACGGCCGCGCATGCCCAGCTTCAGCAGCCGGGCAAGAACGCGATCGCGGCCAGCCTCATCCCGGAATCCGCCGTCGTCGTCCCGGGCGAGACCGTGACGCTCGCGCTGATGATGCGGCCCTCGCAGGGCTGGCACGGCTATTGGAAGAACCCCGGCGACAGCGGCATGGAGACGCAGATCGCTTGGGAGCTTCCTGTGGGCTTCACAGTCGGACCGATCCAGTATCCGGTGCCCGAGCGGCTGATC
>CAZPCC010000247.1:0-2279 GCA_964584905.1 uncultured Gemmatimonadaceae bacterium
AAGCTGTTCAAGGCCCTCGACATCCCCTACCGCTCGGTCGACCTCGACTCGGCCGAGTACCAGCGGGACAACTGGGGCGGCCAGGTCCGCGGCGCCCTGAAGGCGCGGACCGGGCTGCCGACGATCCCGCAGATCTTCGTCTGTGGCTAGCATATCGGCGGCTGCACCGCGACGTTCGACGCGATCAGGAAAGGCAGCCTGCAGAAGCTGCTCGAGGAGAATGCCGTCGCGTTCGACCGGGCGCGGCAAGTGGAGCCCTACAGCTTCCTGCCGGGCTGGCTGCATCCGAGGTAGGGCACTGGAGTAACCTACTGAGTCGTCTACGCGCGGCCGCTTCGCGCCACGAGCGGACTTAGAGGTCATCTTTCTGCTGGCAAACTCCCCCAACTAGAATACTCTCCGCGTTCGTGGCGTTGCCAGATGCGCCGGAGGTGGGGCCATGGGGGAGAGTCGTATACTCGCCTCGGACGCCGTCCCGCCGCCCGAAGTGCATATGCCCAATAGGGACTTGGAGGAGGCGAAGGCGCAGCAGGCGGCCACCGCCGAGATCCTGCGCGTCATCAGCAGCTCCCCTACTGATGCGCAGCCGGTGTTCGAGACGATCGTCCGCAATGCAGTCTATCTTTGCGGTAGCCTGTTTGCCAACGTGTTCCGCTTCGACGGCGAATTGCTCCACTTCGCCGCGAGCGAGAACACGAACCCGGGTTACGTGGAGCTCCTTAACGCGAAATACCCGATGCGACCTGACACCACGCAGGTGTCGGGTCGCGTGGTGCTGAGCAAGGCGGTGATCCAGATCGAGGACGCCCTCGCCGATCCGAGTTACGATCATCGATTCCCCTTGGCCATGAGCTGGCGGCGGATGCTCGGCGTGCCGATGCTGCGCGACGGCGTCCTGCTCGGCGTCATCGTCGTCGCCTGGGCCGAGCCCGGTCCGGCTCCGAAGGCGCAGGAAGAGCTGCTGAAGACCTTCGCCGACCAGGCGGTGATCGCGATCGGGAACGTGCGACTATTCGAGGAGATTCAGGCGCGCAACCGTGACCTTGCCGAGGCGCTTGAGCAGCAGATTGCCACGAGCGGGATCCTGCGCGCGATTGCCGCCTCCCCGACTGACATTCAGCCGGTTCTCAATGCCGTTACGGAAAGCGCGGCGCAGCTTTGCCAAGCCTTTGACTCGGTCCTTTTCCTGCGGCGCGGAGACGCGCTTCGCGTGGCGGCGCATTGGGGAGGTATCCCGGTCGATTTCGCAGAGTTGCCGGTGGATCGCGCCGTCGTTACGGGGCGAGCCGTCATGGATCGGACGCCTGTCCACGTACATGACCTGACCACCGCCGGGGGCGATTTCGCGGCCGGACGAGAGTACGCTCTGCGCCTCGGATTCCACACGATCCTCTCCACTCCGCTCTTGCGTGAAGGAGAAGCGATCGGCGCCCTGATGATCCGAAGGAACGAGGTGCGGCCGTTCAGCGACAAGCAGATCGACCTCCTGGCTACCTTCGCCGACCAGGCGGTGATCGCCATCGAGAACGCGCGACTGTTTGAGGAGGTACAGGCGCGGACGGCAGAGCTCACGCAATCCCTTGAGTATCAGACCGCGACGAGTGACGTGCTGAATGTCATCAGTAGATCGCCCGGCGAACTCCAGCCGGTGCTCGATGCGATCGTTCAGACCGCGGCGCGACTCTGTTCGGCGGAGTTCGCATTCATCGTCAAGGCCGAGAAAGAAGCGTGCCACCTGGTTGCAGCCAGCAACGTGGAACTGGCGCACATCCAGTTCCTCTCGCGCAACCCTGTTCCGATCGACCGGGACTCGGTAACGGGCCGCGTGGCGCTGGAACGGCGGACTATTCACGTCCCCGACGTGCTCGCCGACCCGGATTTCAGGCGGTTGGACTGGCAGGAGGTTGGGAAGCAGCGGACCGTTCTTGGCGTCCCGCTATTGCGGGAGGCCGCGCTGGTAGGCGTCATCATTCTTGCGCGCACTGCGGTCGCTCCCTTTACAGACAAGCAGGTGGAGCTGATCGCGACCTTCGCCGACCAGGCGGTGATCGCGATCGGGAACGTCCGGCTGTTCGAGGAGGTGCAGGCGCGAACCGCGCAGCTCGCCGAGGCACTTCAGCAACAGACGGCCACCGCCGACGTCTTGAAAGCCATCAGCCGCTCCGCTTTCGATCTCGGCACCGTGCTCCACACGTTGCTCGCCTCCGCCTGCCAGCTCTGCAACGCGGAGATGGGCCTCATCTCGCTCGCGCGGGATGGCGCTTTCGTTCCGGAGGCAG
>CAZPCC010000248.1:0-4704 GCA_964584905.1 uncultured Gemmatimonadaceae bacterium
GCGATGGAACCGCTCGGTGAGAGCGAGACGGGAGCGTTGGGCAGGGAGTTGTAGGTGAGCGTGGCAGTGACGTAGGTGACGCGAATCGACGCCCCTGTGGCCGGGACGGCGATGACCCGCATCGCCGCGGTGAACTCGCCGCCCGTAGCAGTGAGCCCACTCGACCGTGTTGCGGACTTCGCGGCGTAAAAGTCGGACAGCGAGGACAGCTGCTGGGTGCCCGAGATCTCGACGGTGATGTTGTTGGTGGAAGCCGGCCCGAAATACTTGGCGTAGGCCCGCCCCACGACCGACGAGAGCGTGGCCCCTGAGGGGATGCCGGTGAACTCGAACTGGATGGTGTTCGTGTCGATGGGCCCGGCGTCGTTGTCCTGGTAAATGTAGCTCGTGTCGCCGTCGTTGTTTGCGAGAGCCGCGGCAACGCTTGCGGCGCCCGAGAGCTTCCACAGCCCCACTGAGGGATTGTTGGTGAGGCCGATCGTGACTGAGGTAGGCATTTATCCCACCGTCCCGATCGCGCCGTATACTCGCGGCACACCAAAGGGAGAGACGTTTACATGGGTGACCTCGGAATATTGGAACTCACAATTCTGACCGCCCCGGTTTGGGCGATCCTGTGCGCCCTCATCGCGCCGTCGAAGAATCGAAGCCCCGGCAAGTGGGCTGTCCTGGGCCTGATCTTCGGAGTGTTCGCGTTCGTCGCGATCGTGATCTTCGTGAAGCTTCCGCCCCGAGATGCGCCGCGATCGCCGCAGGTGTTCTAGCGTCATACCGTCACCCCGTGCTGCATGGCACCGACGCCGAGTTGATGGTCGATCTCAGCCTTTGCGGCCTTCCGCATCACTTCCGTGAACCGTCGAACGTCCAGCCCGTCAGCGTTCACCGTGACGTTCACCGCACCCCGGCCGTTCTCGTGCGCCGGGACAACCGCCTCGCCCTTATGGATGAACGCGAGCATGTCGTGGGGTACGTAGTCCAGACCGGACTTCAGCTGGGGGATGTCGTATGTCTTCATCACCCGCAGGATGTTCATGTTGAAGAACGCCGCAGGGTTCTTGATGTCGTCATAGAGGTCGCCCACCTGCGACTTGCTGAGCTTCAACGCCTCTTCCAGCGAGAGCCCGAACACGCTGGCGAGGGCGGCCTTCTCACCGATCGAGAGACGCGATTCCGTTGCCAGAGCACCCAAGGCGGCCACGTCGGCGACCTTCTGATCGTTGATTTCCTTCGTGGTCTTCGGCTTGGCTGGTTCCTTACCGGTAGCCGCCGCGTTTATCTGCGCGAGGATGGCCAGGAGCGCACCCATCGCGGCCTCGCCTTCGCCCTCGATTACGTCGGTGACAGCCGCCATGAATGCGCCGGTGATGCTGGCCGCGTCTTCCGGGTCGAAGATCTCATCCAGCGTTTCGACCACTCCGAAGGCGAGGTCCGCGGCGCGTTCGGCCGATTCGGGTGAGCCATCGGTGATGGCCTTGTTGAGCGCGTTCACGAGCCCCGTGCCCTTCGACCCGAACTGCTCGTTCATCTCCGCTTGCTTCCATGCGTTGTTGAAGGCGGTATCGAAGACACTCACGATGTCCACCGGCACCTCTGCCGTGGCGGTCTTCATGGCCTCGCGCATGCGGGCGATGGCGTCGAGCGCGGCCTGTACACCCGCGGGGTTGCCGTCGAGCCCGGAAGCGATCGCGTCGATCATCTCGTCGCCGAGTGCTTGAGCGTCCGGTACGCCCGCCTCAATGGCTTCGTCGATCATCCGCTGCACGGCGGTGATGAGAGATGCCCCGGCCCCTTCCGTGCCCGCTGCTACCGCTTCCGTGAATTGGAGCGCGAGATCGCCGAACTGTGCAGCGAAGTCCCGCTCGGCGATGCCCTGCTCGAAGCCCGCCAGCGCGCCATCCATGTCCGCCTGGATGCCCGCCATGATTGCCGACGCCTGCCCGAGCGACCCCGCGAGCGCGACGGTGAACGCGTCCCCTATGTCCTGCCCGGCCTGCGCCCCGGCGGCCACACCGCCGACGCCGACGCGGTAGATCTCGCGCTCGACTTCCGGCCCTTCGGCTGCGATACCACCGACGATGCCGCGCACGATCATCACGCCGACTTCATCGTGGAAAACCTTCGACGGTGACGAGATGCCGAGCAGTTGCTTCGCTGCGTTGAGCGCCATCTGTGCCGCGCTGGCGACCGCGCTCCGGAGCACGCCCGAGTTGCTGTTCACGCCACCAGCCGCCCCGGTCATGATCGCGGCGCCCAATGCGCCGGAACCGTCAGCACGTACCGCAGCCGCCGCGTTGGCTGCACTGAGGGTCGCGCCGGAGAGCTGCCCCGCAGAACTGTTCACCCCGGCGGCCGCCTCGCCGATGATGGTCGCCCCAACGGTATCAGCGCCCCCCGCGGCTGTTTCGCCAGCGCCGATTGCGCCTCCGATTGCGGCCTCCACCTCGCCCTTGAGCGACGCCTGTGCCGTCGGGTCTGCGACGCCAGTCTGGATCGCACCCATGAGCCGCGGCCCGAGCGCCTCCGCCACCACGGCCCATACCGCCGGGTCGAGTGTCTCCTTGAGGGACAGGAAGGCTGCCACTGCGGTCGGAATGTCGTCTCGCGCGAGCCCGTTGTATGCCTGCGCCAGCATGGAGGACGAGTCGATCTGTGATTCCTGAGCCACACCGGCGTTGTTCATCGCGTCGACGAATGCCCCGAGCGTCGCCGGAGACTCATCGATGGTGGATAGCAGCGCCTCGACGGCCTCTTGGTTAGAGGTGTACGTACCCGCCAGCGCATCGTTGGACTCGATCTGCGCCTTGATCTGCTCGGTCGTCATGCCGAGCTTCTCGCTGTAGGAAAGGCTTCCCGCTTCGAGGTCTGCGAGCTCCTCTTTCAGGACTGCGTTGGCGATGTTGAGGCGGAGGACTTCCGGGTGACTGGCACCGAACGCGGACGTGAGGGCTTGTAGGTTCTCTTCGAGCGCCTTGACCTGTGCGGATGCCCCCTCGGCTGTCTCCTCGAACGAGCCCATCGATGCGATGTAGGCATCGATGGGAGACTGGGCCACGACTACAGCGGCCGCGACCTCGGTAGTACTCCCAGCCATCTCCTTGAGTTCCCGCACCGACGCCTGCGTAGATGCGACGCTCTGATCCAGAACGAGGTTCCACGCCGCCGTAACGTTGGTGACCTTGTCGAACTCCTCGCGGAGAACGCCAACGGGGAGCTGCAGGTATGCGTCGCGCAATTCGTGGACAGACGCGCCGTTGCGCAGCATCTCAGCCGCGGCAACAGCGACCTGCGCCGTGAGTTGCTCGGTCTTGATCTTGGCGTCCACCGCTCCCTGTCCGTAGCCGAACAGGGTCGTGGTCATGCCGAAGAATTTCCCATCGCTCCCGAACGCGGCCTTCTCGCCAGCCGAGAGAGAGCGGTTCAGCAGTTCCTGGCTCTTGTTGGCTTCCTCTACCGCCTTCGCGAACAACTGCTGTCCGGCCGCGGACTTTGGCGCGTTCTCCCCGAGCGACTTCTGGATAGCGTCGAGCTCGCGCATCGCCGCGATGCCCGCGTCCGCCTTCGCGATGTCACCCGTGAGTGTCTCGATGAGGCCGTGCCCGGTCGTCTTCTGGAGGATGAGGTCGGCCCCGACGGCGATCGCGGTGAGGCTGCCAGCGAACAGGAGCGCCTTGCCTCGTGCCGATGCCGTCCCGGCGCCGAAGCTGTTAACAAAGTCCAGCCCCTTTTCGAGCCCCTTAATCATCAGCGGCGTTGCAGCGGTTATAGCCCCCAGCCCGGTCGCCATCGCAAGAGTCGACGGCGGCACCTTCGCGATCCCGTCGGCGAAGCCACCGATGACGCCGACGCCGCCGGCCATCGCCGGGACGAACTGCTGCCCCATCGTGATCGCGACGTCGTTGAGCCGGTTTCGCATGATCTGGATCTGCGAAGCGGTCGTCTTGTACCGCTGCTCTGCTTCCGTGGTAAGCGCGGTGTTCTCGCCCCATGCATCGTTCGCGATCCCGAGCGACTGCGCGACAAGCTCCCCGGCGCCTGAGAGTCGGAGCATCGCATCACGGGTGCGGACTTCGGTGATCCCAAGCTCTTCGAGGACGCCCAGCGTGGTCATCCCCTGCGATTCCATGTTGCCGAGGCCGGTGACGAACGCTGTGAGGGCGGCGGCCGGGTCCTTCTTCCAGGCGGCGGAGAACTCGTCGGCCGACATGCCCGCGACCTTCGCGAACGTCTCCAGCTTCCCGCCACCACTCTCCACGTCCGCCGCGATCTGGATCATGATCTTCGAAAAGGCGGAGCCGCCGGCCTCAGCCTCGATACCCACAGACGACAGCGCGCCCGCGAAGCCGAGAATCTGCGCCTCGGTCAGCCCGATTTGCGCGCCCGCACCGGCCAGCCGCATCCCCATCGAGACGATATCCGCTTCGGTCGTGGCGAGGTTGTTGCCGAGAGCGACGATGGTGGAGCCGAGCCGGTCGAAGTTCTCCTGCGGCATCTGCGTGATGTTGGCCAGCTTGGCGAGCGACGTAGCCGCCTGTTCGCTGGTGAGGTTCGTCGCGACTCCGAGGTCAGCCATGACCCGCGTGAAGCCGACGATGTTCTCTTTCTTGATGCCGAGCTGGCCCGCCGCCTCACCGATCCGGTTGATCTCGTTCACGTTCACCGGGATCTGTTTCGCCATGTCCCGGAACGCGCCCTCAAGCATCGCGA
>CAZPCC010000249.1:0-1956 GCA_964584905.1 uncultured Gemmatimonadaceae bacterium
ACGAAACCGATCAACGTCGCCAAGGCGATGCTCTACACGCTGATGCCGCCGGGTTCCGTCATCAAGATCCCCGACTCGCTGTGGAACAGCGCGTTCTGGGGCTCGACGCTCGCGGGCTGCGCGCTGCGCGGCGTGCGCGTCCTCGTGATCGCGCCGGCCGCCGACAACGCGCCCGCGCCGGGCTTCGGCACGCTCGGCCGCAGCCAGGAGCTGATCTGGAGACTGACGACCGCATCGCAGCTGCTCGACGAGGAGATCGCCGCGGCGGGCGGCATGCTCCGCGTCGGTATCTACGCGCCGACGGCATCCGTCACCGACATCCCCGCCAAGCTGCGCGCCGTGCAGCAGACGTTCGCCGACGAGCCCTGGCTTCGCGAGTTGTTCGGCTTCCCCGAATCCGTATACGCCGGTCTCGGCGAGCTTGCGGATCATCTCGCGCCGCTCGTGATGCTCGCACCGCGCACGCTGCCGGAATTCGAGTACGACGAGAATCCCAAGCTTCACCTGAAGGCGAACTTCTTCGCGTCGCGCGAGGCCTGGGGCATCATGACGCGGCCCGAGTGGTCCGATGTGACGTGGGAGTTCGTGCAGCAGCGCGTCGCACAGGTCCAGGAACGCACCGCGGCCGTACAGCGCTTCGCCGAGTATCCCGAGGAGGATGCGTTCACCAATACGGGCGACGGAATGGTGCGCGCCTGGTTCGATGCGCTCGACCCGCAGGAGCGCGAACGCACGATCTTCTACGTGCTCATGGGCTCGCACAATCAGAACTACCGCAGCATGGTGATCGACGGCGAAGTCACATTCGTGATGTCGGGCTGGCCGGCCATCATCCCCTATCTCGACCTCATCTCGCTCGTCGGCCAGAGTCGATGGCTCGATCGACCGGAGGACCTCGACGGACTCCTCCCGGTCGAGCCCGAGCTGCGGCGACGCCTCGCCCGCTGGAGCAAGCTGGTCATGTGAAGGTTCGGGGCGGGTGAGTTTCGTGGCGATGAACGGACGGTGCAGGCGCGGCGAACAGCTCCGACTCGAGGAGGGTCTCGGGCGTGGCCGCGACGTGGGGGCGGGTGAGTTGAGGCGGGTGAGGTGAAGCGGGTGAGGTGAGGCGGGTGAGTTGAGGCGGGTGAATTGAGGCGGGTGAGTTGAGGCGGGTGAGTCGAGGCGGGTGAGGTGAGGCGGGTGAGTTGAGGCGGGTGAGGTGAAGCGGTGAGTTGAGGCGGTGAGTTGATGCGGGTGAGTTGAGGCGGTGAATGAAACGGGTGAGTGGGACGGGTGAGGTGAAGCGGGTGAACGCGAACATGGCACGCGTGCGGCGAATCAGCCACGATTGCCGGATTGGCGGCAATATTCGCCGCGAATCCTGCAATGATCGAGAAGCCACGAAGGCCAATGCCGGGATGGAGGCAATATTTGCCCACAAACCGTCAATCAGGCTTGGCGACCTCGATGCGTGCCATGTTGTGGGCGATGGCGTAGCCCCGCGAGGACCCAGACCGCTCGGCGTGTAGTGTAGCGGAAAGGACATCACCTGGCGAAGGCGATAGGCCGATCCGCGACATGAGCACGTCTGCGGGGTTCGACGTGCGGATTTGACAGGAGCGGGCCCGTCCGTACCTTTGAGTGGACGTCCGCTGAATGACTCCCGGCGTGAGGAATCCGCACCGGAACGCCACACCGCTCGACCTCGCCGTCCTGCTCCTCCGATTCCCCGCCCTGCCATGAGCCAGTTCATTGGAGCCACACACGCCGTGCGTCACGTGAACGGTCTCGTGCTCGCAGAGACCGGTTACGTGCCCGGCCAGTCGATCGACTCGCATCCACATGCGGAGGCACTGTGCTGCCTGGTGCTCGAAGGCGCGATGACGGAGCGCTGGGGACGCCGCCGGGTGGACTGCGAGACAGGGCGCATGACGTACCTGCCGCCGAACGAGCCTCACGGCCAGGAGCACCACG
>CAZPCC010000250.1:0-1745 GCA_964584905.1 uncultured Gemmatimonadaceae bacterium
TTCCTGTTCGGGGTCGCTCCCGGAGATCCCCGGACCGCCATGCTGGCGGCGCTCACGCTGGCATCGGTGTCGCTCGCCGCTGCCGCCGTTCCTGCCTGGCGCGCCGCTAAAAGCGATCCAGTCACCGCCTTAAGAGAAACCTGACGAGCCGCGTCTTCATCGCCAGCGAAAATTCGCAGTTTACGATTGTTCCATGCGAAAAGCTGACGTTTCCAAGCTTGATTCACGTTCGCGGCGAATGCATTCCTCGAGTTGCAAATATTTGTCCGCAACCCGAACTTGAACCCGTGAACAACCTCGACCGGAGCGACGCGATGAATGTTCGTGCGATAGGAGCTCTTTGGCGGCGATTCGCAGTGCTCGGGGCGCTCAATGCCATCGCACTGACGCTAGGTGCACAAAGCCCCGATCCCCGTTTCGACGCCGCACGCGACACCATTCGCGCCATCATGGAAGCGAACAAGGTGCCGTCGATCTCCGTCGCGATTGCACGGGGCGACAGCATTCTCTGGGAGGAATCGTTCGGGTTCGCCGACAAGGAGCGAGGGATACGGGCGACGCCGCGCACGATGTACTCGCTGGCGTCGATCTCCAAGCCGGTTACAGCGACCGCGCTGATGGTGCTCGTCGAGCGAGGAAAGGTCGCGCTCGATCAACCAGCCAACCGTTACCTCGGCGCGGCGAAGCTGCGCGCATTCGAAGGATTGGCGGACAGCGCGACGGTCCGGCGCCTACTCACACACACTGCCGGCCTGCCGCTTCACTACCAGTTTTTCTATGCCGGCGGGGCCGTCGCGCACTCCATGGACACGGCGATTGCGCGCTATGGGGTGCTCGTCTACCCGCCTGGCGAGATGTACTTCTACTCCAATCTCGGCTACGGCATACTCGACCACATTATTGCTCGCACTTCGGGAATGAGCTACCCGGAGTTTCTACGGCGCGAGGTGCTGGAACCCCTGGGCTTGTCCGACATGACGGTCAGTGATGGATCAGGGCTGGGCGATCGTGCCGCCATACGATACGACAACGAGGGGAAGCCGATTCCCCCGTATACGTTCGACCACGTCGGCGCATCGGGCGTATACTCGAGCGCTCACGATCTCGTCAGGTTCGGCCAGTGGCATCTGGGGGTCGCGCTCCCGGGCGCAAAGGACGTTCTAACGCGAGAGACGCGCGCTCGCATGCAGGGCTCCGACGCGTCCTCCGGAGAGGCGGGCGTCGCCCGGGGGTGGGGATGGGGGATCGCCGAAGACGATTTCGGACTGCGGCGCGTGGCGCACGGCGGCGGCATGCCCGGGGTTGCGACCGTACTCGCACTCTACCCGGCGGAGTCGCTGTCCGTCGTCGTTCTGGCGAACGCGGGCGGCGTGCCAACGGCGCGCATCGCAGCAGCAATGACGGCGGCCGTAGCACCCCGTTATGCATCGGAACGCCTGGCAAGAGCCGAGCGTGCTCGAGAGGCGCTGGCAGCGCGTTCGAATACCGGAGCGTCGGGGGCAGCCGCCGCCGATGCCGACGACCGGCCGCGTCCGGCCGCTCTGGCCGGGCGCTGGACCGGATCGATCCTCGTGCACGGCGACTTCGTTCCACTCGTGCTCGACATTCCGGTCAGGGGTGCTGCCCGAGCGCGGCTGGGCAGTCAGTCCGAGACCGGCCTCGCCGTTAGGATCCAGGATGAGCAGGACGGGCGTGGACTTCTCATTGGAGATGGCCATCGTCTACCTCACCGACTCGCTGAGGGG
>CAZPCC010000251.1:0-4045 GCA_964584905.1 uncultured Gemmatimonadaceae bacterium
CGACATCCGCAGCCATCGCTACAGCCTGTTTCGCAACATCTACCGTAAGCAGGACGCGCGCGTGCTGGACGTTTCGCACGCGTTCCGCGAGCAGCTTCAGGCGGTTACCCTGCCGCCCGGCGCCCACGCGGTCGGACGGACGCTGGCGGAGCTCGACCTGGACGCGGCGGAAATCGGCGTCACGGCCATCCGGCGCGACGGCATCGTGGGCCATCAGCCGCTTCCGGAAACGATGCTGAAAGAGGATGACGTGCTCGTCCTGTTCGGCACACCCGAGGCGCTCGAGCACGGCGAGACCCTGCTGTTGACCGGCTTCTGACGACCGGGAGCGGTTGGACTAGCCGCCGTTCTCGCCGGCTGCCGTTTCTCCGGGCGGAAATTCCGCCAGCATTTCGTCGACCGCCAGCCCGGACTTGCGCAGGGCATCGCGTGGCGAGATAGCCGTGCCGGCGGCGATGCCCTGCCAGACCAGGCGCTTGCTGGCAGGTTCGACGAAGAAAAGAATGAGCGTTCCCTTGCGGATGGTGCCCTCGTTGATGCGCAGGTCCTCGCGATACACCTGGAAGGATTCGCCGGGATCGAGGTCGGCGCTCTCGAAGACGTTGTAGCGCTTCTCGTAGAGGCGCGGATCCTCTTCCTCGGTGACGACCACGTGGTAGCTGACGAGGAAGTCGGGCTCGCGGTCGGAGACTTCGCGGTAGCCCTTGGCCGTCAGGTTCTCGACCACTCTGCTGCGGATGATGGCCTCGACGCGGCGCGCAACGTCAGGATCGTAAGTGCCGGTCGTGGAGACACCCGGATCCTGCCACGCGAAGGTCTCGAGGGCACCGAAATCGGTGGTGCGGTTATAGTCGGTCTGGATCTCGATGTCCGATGCGCAGGCGCCGAGCAGCGCCGCGATGGCAATGGTCATTGCGCGCATGGCGGTACTCCAGAGTCATCCGGCGCATTGGAACCCCGGACCGGCCCAGCATACGTCAACCGCCGCTCAATGCATACGCATGCGGATGCTGCCACTGCCGGTATTGATGACGCCCTCGCCCTCGCCCTCGCCAATATCGGCTTCGAAATAGTCGTTGCCGGCACGCACGTTGGACAGCGCGGGAAGGTCGACGTCTACACTGCCGGAACCCGCTTCCGCGCGCAGGTGCAGCGACGGAAGTTGCGCCGTGGCGAGCTGCACGCCGCCGCTGCCGGTATCGATGTCCAGCCGTTCCACTTCGGCAAGATTGCCCGACAACGAAACGCTGCCGCTGCCGGTATCGACGACGACGCTCGCCCCGGCGAAGAAATTCTCCGCCCTGACGCTGCCGGAGCCCGTGTCCGCGTGCAATGAGCCGGTGACGTTCTCCAGGAACACGCTGCCCGAACCTGTATCGGCGTGGATGCGCCCGGCCGCGACGTTTTCGAAGCGCACGCTGCCGGAGCCCGTGTCCGCGTGGACATCGCCCTCGACGTTGCGAAACGTCACCTGGCCCGAACCCGTATCGGCGCTGGCGTCGCCGACCAGCCCCTCGATGAGCACGGCGCCCGATCCGGTGTCCGCGACCACGCTGCCGCGATGATCGCGCACGCGCACCGGTGCGCTGCCGGTGTCGAGCATGGCCTTGCCCGTTACGTTGGCGATATCCAGCGAACCGTGACCGCTCGCCAGGTAGAGATCAGCGCTGATATCCGCCGCTTCCATGCTGCCGGCGCGATTGTCGATCTTGACGGCCACCCCAGGCGGGAGCTTGAGCAGAAAATCGGTGTGCACCCTCGCGCCCTTGCGGTCCTGGTCGCTGGTCAGCAGCACGGTCTCGTCCTGGTAGCGCACACGGTGGGAGAACCGACCGATGCCTTCGGCCCGATAGATAAAGACCCTGTGCTCTTCGACGGGGTAACGCGCCAGCACCGAGATTTGCCGATCACCCTCGGCGACATCGAGACGTACCGATCTTGCGAGCGACTCGGCCTGCGCCGCGGTGTCGGCTTCTGCGAACGTACGCGCCTCGAGCTCGAGCGCAGCGCCGTCCGCCGGCTGTATGAGGATGCTGCCGGCGAGATTCTCGAGCGCCAGACGGCGGCCTTCGGGCGCCTCGAAGCGCAGGACAGACGTTTCCTCGTGAGCGGCAGCCTGCGCCGCGCTGACGAAGGCGCTGGCGATACTCAACGCCACCAGAACGAGCAGGCCGCGCCGCAACATGATGATCATTGTGCGTCCTTCTCATCAGCCGATCGCGGCTGATCGATCTGCACGGTCAGGCGGGATTCGACATCGGCCACGCCTTCGGTGGCCAGGGCCAGCTCGACGGCGCGGTCGAAATAATCCATGCCGCGCACGCTGCCGTGCAGCGCAACCGTTCCGTCGCGGGCTGTGACGCGAATGTCGGCATCGCGCAGCAACTCGTCTTCGCCATAGCGGCGTGCCACACGTTCGGCAACGCTCGCTCCGGCCGGGCGCGGCGCATAGGCCCGTTCCCGGTGAGCGCCGCGGTCCCGCTCCCAGGCCGAGTCCCATGCCGAATCGCTGGTTTCGTCGGGATTCACGACCAGAACGCATCCGGCCGCGGCCAGGCAGGCGCTGAGGATGGTGGCGGATTTCCAGGCATTCACGTTGGCTTCCCTCGTCGATTTTGCGGTTTCGGCCGTCGCAGCGGACTCAAGCATCGTCCCGGTAGCGTCTGAGCAGGATGGCGCCGGCCGTGAACGTCGCAGCCAGGGCCAGCCCGCTCCACAGGCCCATGCTCGCCAGGAGCTGTCCTGGCGCGAGCAGGTCGACGGCGGCCGGTGCCGCATTGAAAAAGGCATCATGGTCGCCATTCTGTATCCAGAGTGGAACTTCGTACCCCGTGCGATACACGCCGGCGAACCGGTAGCCGATCCAGTCGAGGAAGTGCCGCGAGCGCAGAACCTCGGCCTCGAGCACGATCAGCACCACCGGCACGAGCGTCGCCCACAGGAACGGCACGCGTCGCGCCCACACCGAAACCAGCAGCAGCCAGCCATAGACCGGCGCGTACCACAGCGATACCGCCAGCAGCGTATAAACGAGCACTGCCTGTGCGTCGACGAGCGCCGCGGCGCTGCGCAGCAGCGATGGACCATCATCGCTGCTGAGCGCAATGGCGATATGGCCGACCAGGAAGCTCACGACCTGAGTTGCGGTCGCGGCGACATACACCAGCAATGGTGCGAGCAGCATCGCCACTGCCAGCTTCGACAGCACGGTCGAAGTGTCCGATACCGGCATCGACTTCCAGAACAGGATGCTGCGGTCCTTGCGTTCCGAATACAGACAATCGAGCAGATACATCGGCGTGATGACGAGCAGCACCATGAGAAACGGCACCACGAAACCCGTCACGCCGAAGTCCAGGATCCGTCCCACGTTCTCCGCCCCGTGGTCTTGCACGAATCCACCCAGGTAACGAATCTTGCCGATCACGCCGACCAGGCACAGCGACAGCACGACCAGCGGAGCGATGTACAGCGCCGGGTGCTCCCAGATTTCCCGGCGCAGCAGTGTCACGGCTGAGCGGTTCATGCTGCGGCTCCCTTGACGGTTGCAAAAAACAGGTCGGCGATGCTCGGCGTGCGCGGATCACCGAGCGGCGCTACCCGCTCCCGCTCGACGCCGGAAAACAGGAAGACGGGCCGCCCGAATACCTCGCGCTCGAACACCGGGCTCAGCGCCCGGGCCGCCGCTGCCTGCTCGGGGCGGGTCATAACCTCGACATACTTCGCGGCGAGGTCCTCGACGGTTTCCCGGAGCACGATGCGGCCGTGATCGATGAACACGACGTCGGTCAGGATATGCTCGACCTCCTCGACCTGGTGGGTGGTGAGCAGGATGGTCCGTTCGCCGTCGTAGTAGTCGCCGAGCAGGGTCGCGTAGAACTGCTTGCGATAGATGATGTCGAGACCGAGCGTGGGCTCGTCGAGCACCAGAAGCTGTGCGTCGACCGCCATGACCAGCGCGAGATGAAGCTGAGTGATCATGCCCTTCGACAATGATTTGACACGGGCCCTGGGACGCACGTCCGTCGAGGCGAGAAAGGCCTCC
>CAZPCC010000252.1:0-7628 GCA_964584905.1 uncultured Gemmatimonadaceae bacterium
CCGCACATGTCGAACTTCATCGTCTCCATTCCGAGCGCGGGCTTGATGGAAATGCCTCCCGTATCGAAACAGAGTCCCTTGCCGACGAGCACGACCGGCTTGCCGGCCGCACCCTTGTACTCGAGCACGATCAGCCTGGGCTCCTGCGGTGTGCCCTGGGCAACGCACAGGAACGAGCCCATGTTCTCCTTCTCCATCTCCGCCCGGCCGAGTACGGTGCGGACCAGGCCGAACCGGCCGGCAAGCTCCCCGGCTGTGTCGGCGAGGAAATCCGGTGTGCACATGTTGCCCGGCATCATTGCCAGGCGACGGGCCAGATCCATGCCTTCACTGATCGCCGCGCCGCGTGCCACCGCATCCAGGCCAGCGGCATCGTCAGGCACCAGCAGCACTGCCTCGTCCAGCGACGGCCGGCGCTCGGCTTCGGGCGGCGGTGTCTTGAGATCGTTGTACTCCCAGGCGCCCAGCGCCAGTCCCACCGCCGTTGCCTCAATCACGGCGGGGTCGGTACGGCCGCTCCACCAGGCAAGGGCCGGCACGCCCGCCTTACGCGCCTGTCGAGACGCCACGGCGGCGGCCCGCCTTGCCGCGCCGGCATGATCGGCCGAGTCGCCGAGGCCGACGAGCAGCAGCCGCTCTGGCCCCCCGCGGGGTACTCCACTCAGTCGCAGGGTTTCGTCCCGGCCGCCGCGAAAATCGCGCGCCTCGAGCGCCGCTCCCAGTGCACCGCCGGTCTGTTCGTCGAGCGCCCGCAGTTCAGCCGGAAGCGATGCTCCCTTCGCGAGGGCAAGAACGAGCAACGGCGTTGCATGCGCCTCCGCGGCGGCGCGACGGGCGGATAAACGCAAGGGCATGAAACCTCGGATTGAGCGGGTGGCGAGCGGCGCGCCCGGTCGGCGTGCCGGGAGGACCAGCGGCCGCTACTTGCGCAGCGGACCTTTGCGAACGCGCGGATGCTTTTCGGTCACCTGGCTGATGAAATCGCGCTCGGCATGTCCGGTATAGATCTGTCGTGGACGCGCGATCTTCTGCTCCTTGTCGAGCAGCATCTCTTCCCATTGCGCCAGCCACCCAGCCGTACGTGCGACCGCGAACAGAACCGTGAAAAAGGACGTCGGGAATGCCATCGAGCGGTAGATGAGCCCCGTGTAGAAATCCACGTTAGGGTACAGCTTGCGCGAGACGAAATAGTCATCTTCCAGCGCGATTCGCTCCAGCTCGAGCGCGATCTCCAGGTCCTTGTCCATTCCGACCTGCGCAAACACCTCGTCGGCGAGATTCTTCACGATGCGCGCGCGCGGATCGTAGCTCTTGTAGACCCGGTGTCCGAAGCCCATCAACCTCTGTCCGCTGCCGCTTTTCACCCCTTCAATGAACGCAGGAATGTTGCGCGGATGTTCGATCTCGCTGATCATGTGCAGCACCTGTTCGTTGGCGCCGCCGTGAAGGGGTCCGTACAGCGCCGCGATTCCCGCAGCGATGGCCGAGAACGGATCGACGTGCGACGAGCCGACCGCACGCACCGCGTTCGTCGAGCAGTTCTGTTCGTGGTCGGCGTGGAGAATCAGCAGGATCTCCAGCGCGCGCACGAACACCGGATTCGCTTCGTACCGCGGCTCACTCATCCGGGCGACCATCGAGAGGAAATTCTCCACGTACGACAGGTCGTTGTCCGGATAGATGAAGGGCAGTCCCTTGATGTGTCGATAGGCGAATGCCGCCAGCGTCGGCAGCTTGGCGAGGAGCCGGATTATCGAGATGTCGCGGCTTTCCTCCTCGAATATGTTCTTTGCTTCCGGATAGAAGGACGATAGCGCGGCCACGCTCGAGCACAGCATCGACATGGGATGCGCGTCGTAGCGAAAACCCTCGAGGAACTTCGTGATGTTCTCGTGAACGTAGGTGTGGAACGTTATGTCCTGCACCCACTGGCCGTACTCGCGCTGGGATGGAAGCTCACCTTTGCGCAGCAGCCAGGCGACCTCGAGAAATGTCGCATTCTCGGCCAGCTGCTCGATGGGATATCCCCGATAGCGGAGGATCCCCTTGTCGCCGTCGATGTAGGTGATTGCGCTCCGGCACGAGGCAGTGTTCATGAACGCCGGATCGTAGCTCAGCAGGCCAAAGTCGTCAGGCGTCTGCTTGATCTGGCGAAGGTCCATCGTCCGGATCGCCGTATCGCCTTCGGTGCCCGTGATGCTGACGGGAAGTTCATACTGCTTGCCGGTCCGCTCGTCAGTGACCTTCAGTGCGTCCACCTCGCCCTTGCTCATCCTAATCCCCCCCTTGGAACGAGCGACGATCCTCGGCACTCGTTCGGCTTGGCCAGTGCTGCCGCCGGCGTACCGGCGGGCGTGAAATGGCGCGGCTAAGCAGGCGCGCCAATGAAATCTGCACTATCCCGCGCGCTTCTCAAGCCATGCGAGTAAGCTCGTCCCTCGCGTCAGGCCCATTCTCACGCTCACTTTCCTGCACCCACTTGAAGAAAATCGTCGTCATTGCCACCAGCGTGATGACCACTCCCCCCACGCTCATGAGCAGTCCGGCCATCTGGTGGTCCGCGACCGAGTCGAGTCCATTCACCCGCGGAGCCAGCTCATACGTGGCGAACAGCGGATGCTCGTTGAACACAAGTACCGCTACCAGCGCGATCGTCACCGGGCTGAACATGATGCCAAGCACCACGTACCCCATCCTCAGTGGATGGCCAAATCGCGGCCGGGCGGGTACGGGCGACACGACGGGCCACCAGAACAACGTACCCGACACCAGCCACGCCATGTCTATCCCGAACGATCCCAGCTGCGTGGCCATGAGCGGATCGGCAATGGCCGGCAGGTGCGTCAGCACGATCACGACGTTGAGCGCAATAAGGCCGTTCAGCGGCGTCGTGATAGCCGAAAGCCAGGCCGGCATGCCGCGGCGCCCCAGCCTTGCCCACACTTCGGGATGTACCCCGAGGAGAATGAGTGGAGGTGCGACCAGCGCAATGAGCAGAAACTGGAGCATGTGCATGCTGGCCAGATACCCACCACCGAGCGCTCCGACAGGCCAGTCCAGCGCGACCCATAGCGCAAGTACTCCCTGACCCATGAGCGAGGCCCGCCACGGCTGCGTGCGCGCCTGTGAGCGGCGGTGCAACGACCAGAGTGCCACGGTCACCGCGGCGATGAATAACCAGACCCCCGGGTACGCACGCCAACTCCAGTCCCACGCAACGCCCTGGGCTGAGCACCACCACTGCATCTAGCGGTCCTCCGGATCACCAGGGACCGCTGCTGCCGAAGCGCTCACGAGCCTGGGGAGATCGTGCGCAAACTCTGCCTGACGAGTACCGAACGGGTATGCGTAGCGCGCGCGGCCATCGGCAAACACCGCGAGTACCTGTCCGGCGTGGCCGACCTGATAGTCTCCGGGGTGCGCTCCGGGCAGCCGCATGGCTTCGGGAAGGCCGAGGCCGCGCTGCGCGCTGTCGATAGCCACCTGCGTGCCGCGCAGTCCGACAAAGGAGGAGTCGATTGAGCCGAGCCAGCTCTGCAGTCGGTGTGGTGTATCGCGCTCAGGGTCGGTAGTGACGAACACAACGCGAATGCTGTCCCGTTGCGCCCATGAAAGAGTGCGCATGGCCGCCGCGATGTTCGTCATGTGCACCGGACACACGTCCGGGCAGTGCGTATAGCCAAAGAAGAGGAGTGTCAGCTTGCCACGTGACTGCTCGGCCAGATCGATCGCGTTGCCGTCGAGATCGGCCAGCGACACGGATGGGATGAGGAGCGCCGAATCCAGCGAGTGGCCGTAGAGCCCGGTCTCGGCTACGCGACGTGCGTTCTCATCGCGCGCGGAGGCGGCTCCCTGCGTGCATGCGGTGGCGACCAGAATCGCGGCACCGAGTCCGAGAAACCGAAGTGACGACACGGTGCGAAATGTAGCGGGGCGCACGCGTGCGGGCGCGTGGCTGTAGTACCCGGGACGAGACTCGAACTCGTAAGGCCCGAAGGCCGGCGGATTTTGAGTCCGCTGCGTCTACCGATTCCGCCACCCGGGCGTGGGGACGTCCTGAAACATCGCCGGGACGGAAGGACGGGGCAACTGCGGGAATGGGGAATCGGGAATCGGGAATCGGGAAGTAAGAAGCGGGAAATGGGAAATGGGAAACGGGAAACGGCCCGGCGGGAAAGACCTCCCGATTCCCGATTCCCAATTCCCGATTCCCGATAGGTCAGGGCCGTCGCGCTCCCGGCTGGCGGCCCGCGCCGGGTCGGCGCACATCCTCCAGCGCACGGTGGAGCTGCTCCTGCACCGCCATGTACTTGGCCCGCTGCACGGGCGTCAGGAATCCGGCGAGCTCCCGTTGTTCTTCTTCCAGCAGGCGAAGTCGATGCTGTTGCACCTCGATCGCCTGATCGAGCAGCCGCGACACGCGCTGCTGATCCGCCTGCTCCTCGCGAATCACCTCTTCACGGAGACCGATCCGGATGTCTCGCTCCTGTTCGACGAGGGTGCGTCGCCTATCCTGGAACCGGCTATTCACCGCGCCGACCTGCTCGAGTTGCGCATCGGTGAGACCGACCCGCTCCTTGAGCGTAAGCGCCAGCCGCTGCCTGATCTGCTGCTCGAGCTGCGCGCGCCGGGCATTGTCAGGCGGGGTGCGTTGTGCCCCGGCCGGCGCGGAATCGGCGGCGAGCCCAATCACGAGCGCCGTCGCCAGAATGAAAGTTCGGTATGACATCATTGCACGGCAAAGTTGGTGAAGATTGCTGGCGAGGTCGACGTCTGCGGCAGCGCCTCGATGGCGTCCAAACGAACCAGCAATGCCTCTAGCTGGTCCTCTTCCAGATCCGACAACCCGCCAGCGACGGTTAGCTCCGCACTGACGGCCCGGATTTCGGAAACGGCAGCGGGATCGCGATCGCCCTGGAAGAGCAGCGCGCCGACGATGACGCTCGCCGCTACTGCGAGGCCTCCCAACATGGCGCGCCATGGCTTGGCGCGCGCTGCGCGGCCACCACGCGCCGATGTGCGCTCCACGACCCTCTCCGCTACTCGCCTCACGTCTATTACCGGCTCCGGCGAAAGTGCGACGCGGAGCCGGCCAAGCAGATCAGCTTCTTCTCGGCACGCGGCACAAGTAGTCAGATGCTCTGCGACGTCCTCGGCCGCATCATGCTCGAGCGAGCCGTTTACCCAGTCCGGCAGGATGTCGCGAATATCAGCTCTGGGGCAGTCAGTCATCGATAGTATCCTTGATCGCTCGCATTGCGTTGAAGTAGTGCACTCGCGCGGCGCCTTCGGTGCTGCCTAGCACATCCGCAATCTCCCTGTACGACAAGCCCTGCGTCACACGCAGGGTGAAAACGTCCCGCTGCAGCGGCGTAAGGCATGCCACCACCACTCTCAGTCGAGCCGCCGTTTCATCCGCGACCAGCTGATCGAGCGCATCGTGCCCGGTAGCCACGTGCGAATCATCGAGCTCGCTCTCTTCCCCCCGACCCTTTACCGCCCGGAGGCGATCCCGCATCAGATTGCGCGCGATCGTGAACAGCCAGGTGCGGAGCGCGCTCTGTCCTCGAAAGCCGTCCAGCGAAGCGAATGCCCGTACGAAAGTGTCCTGAACGAGTTCTTCCACCTCCTGCCGCGCGCCCATGCTCGCTACGAATCGCGCGAGTGGGCGGGCATGGCGCTCGACCAGATCAGTGGCCGCGCGCTCGTCCCCTTCCCGCCACCGCGCGATCAACGCCGCATCATCGGGCGCGTCTCCTGTTTGCGTCAGCGTCACGAATGTCATCCTGGCGCAAGAGTAGACGCGCGCCACTGCCGATCGTTAAGAGGTGCAGTTGACGCTCAACCCCGGTGCCGATACGTTGGACGCCCGGCAATCGCGTGCCGCGACAATCTGCCGCACTCACGCACGTGGTCAACCGCAGCCCCATCATGCCGGAGCTCATCGCCCATCGCGGAGCATCTCGCGAGCGAATCGAAAACACCCTGCCAGCGTTCATCCGTGCTGTCGAGCTCGGTGCCGATGGCATCGAGCTGGACGTTCATGCGACCCGCAACGGAATAGTCGTCGTGAATCACGATCCGGTACCCCACGGAACGCCAGACGACCCTGCGCTGGCGGGGACGCCGATCGCTGAGCTGTCGCTCAAGGAGCTTCGGATGATTTCGCTGGCGCCCAACACGGGGATCCCGACGCTGGCGCAGGTGCTGCGTTCGATTCGGCCGCCGACCAGGATGTACATCGAGGTCAAGGGGCGCGACATCGAGTCCGCCGTCGTCGATGCCATTCGCGCCGCGCCGGGGCCGGAGCGGTGCGCCGTGCACGGTTTCGATCACCGCGTGGTGCCGCGCATTCGCAGCCGTGCGCCGGAAATTCCCGGCGGCATCCTTTCCACCTCGTACCTCATCGATCCGGTGCATGCGCTCAGTGCCGCCGATGCACGGGATTACTGGATCTGGTGGGAGCATGCGGATCAGACGTCATGCGACGCCGTGCACGAGGCGGGAGGACGGGTGATCGCCTGGACGGTCAACGATCCCGCGGCGGCTGTCGAGCTGGCACGACTGGGCGTCGATGGTCTTTGCACGGATGACGTACCGGCGGTGCGCGAGGCCCTTCAAACCGGCGGCGCGTGACCGCTACGTCCGTCGGGAACTCGGCGATGCGCATCAACGACGTGCACATTCACGTGCTGCCGTGGCGCATGCTCAAGGACGCGGTGCGTGAGACCATGCATTCCAGGCTGTCGGCTCATTGGGACCAGCTGATGGCGGTGTCGGACGATCCTTCGGCGCTGCTCGAAATTCTCGACGCCGACGGCGTTTCGCGTGTGGGAATGGTGACCGACGTGAGCCCTAACGTCATGGGAATGACGGACGAGGCGAACGACTTCACGGTTCGCTATGCACTGGCGGCTCCCGGACGGCTGTTGCCGTACGGCGGAGTCGATCCGGTTACCTCGCCGGATGCCGGCCGCTCGCTCGAGCGCCTGCTCGACATGGGCATTCGCATGCTCAAGATCCATCCGCCGCACATGCGCTGCGCGGCGAACGCATACACCGACGGGTTGGATGCGCTGGCGGTGCTGTACCGCCGCTGCGAGGACGTCGGGCTGCCGGTGATGATTCATACCGGAACGAGCATCTTTCCCGGTGCTCGCTCCAAGTACGGCAACCCGATGGAGATCGACGACGTGGCCATCGACTTTCCCGATCTGCGGATCGTGATGGCGCACGGGGGACGCCCCCTCTACATGGAGGAGGCATTCTTCATCCTGCGCCGCCACCCGAACGTGTGGCTCGACCTGTCGGGCATTCCACCGCTTCGCATCCCGGAGTACTTCCCACGGCTCGACGAGATAGCCGGCAAAGTGCTGTGGGGGACGGACTGGCCGAGTCCGGGGGTGGGCTCGATGCGGCCGAACATCGATCAATTTCTGTCGCTCCCGCTCGAGGAGGCCGCGAAGCGCGCGGCGATGGAGACCAATCCGGAGCGGCTGCTGCCGTAGGGCCGGCCGTCGGGCGGGGTGACGAACGTGCTTCCGTCTTACTACACTAGTTGAAATCCGGTGGAATGTCCGTTTTCTCCGAGGAGGAATTACTCGCAATGCGATTCTTCGTCATTCTGA
>CAZPCC010000253.1:0-2611 GCA_964584905.1 uncultured Gemmatimonadaceae bacterium
CGCGGTGAACACTGCATCGAACTGCCCGCCCTCCTTCTCCGCGAGCACATCCTCCACTTTGTGGTTCAGGACGATCCGTACGCCCATCGCCTCGATCCGCCGCACCTCCTTCAGCAGCTCCTCGCGCGGCAGTCGATAGGCGGGGATGCCGAAATGCATCATGCCGCCGGGGAGCGGGCCGGCGTCGCGGATCTCCACCTCGTGGCCGAGCCGAGCCAGGTGATAGGCAGCCGACAGCCCACTCGGCCCCGCACCGACGATGAGCACTCGCTTGCCGCTTGGCGGCGCATCGACAGGGAGCGTCCATCCCTCACGTGATGCGAGATCGCCGAGGAAGCGCTCGACGGCGTGGATGGAGACGGCGCTGTCGATCTCCTTCCGGTTGCAGCTGGTCTCGCAGGGATGGTAGCAGACGCGCCCATGCACGGCGGGCAGCGGGTTGTCGCGAACCAGCTCGAGCCACGCCTGGTGGTAGCGGCCGGCCTGCGCGTGCGCGAGCCATGCCTGGATATTCTCGCCCGCCGGACAGGCGGCGTTGCACGGCGGCAGCAGATCGACGTAGAGCGGACGCCGTTCGCGCACCGGGCCGGTGCCCGAGTGCGCGACGAGATCGACCAGGGGCGTGAAGTCCGAGCGGGCCGTGGTCATCTCGCGTCGTGGTGGCGGGCTGCTAAGGTTGAGATACCGGGCTCAGCTGTTGCGAGGGTGACTCGCGCGCGGGCCGTCCCTTGGGCGGCCGCGGATTCCATGGCAAGAACGCCAAAAAGGGTGGCGGCCGCGAAGGAGAGGCGCATCGAAGATCGTCGAAGGAGGTGAGTAACGCTCTCCAACAATGTGCAAAGCGTGGTGAGGCACCGCCAGAGTCCGGCGGCTTGATCGCCCCACGACGCATACTACCTCAACGATGGCTCTGCAATTTCCTGCCGCGGAGCACGCGAAGGTTTGTAGATGGAGTATCCTCGTCACACGCACATACGCCCGACGAGATGCTACTGGGGCATGACGAGAGTCGTTGACCGCAGATCGCTCGCCACAACGAACGTCACACGATGGGCGGGCCTGGAACAGATTGACCACTGAGGACGCAGAGTACACAGAGGTGATCGATGCGATACCAACTGCACATTCGCATGAACGTTTGCCTCCTATTGTTGTGTCATTGTTTTGCTGATTTTTTCTGCTGTTTATTCTTGCTTTCCTCTGTGTCCTCTGTGTCCTCTGCGTCCTCTGCGTCCTCTGCGGTAGATAACACGCAGCAACACCTGACGCCCAACGGGTCCTAACGCCCCAGAAACTGGACTCGCCTGAGAAACGCATTTGAGGAACAACAGCAGAGTGATACGCTCCGACCCTCCGCGCTAAAACAAAACGCCAAACCTCCGGTATCCCGTTGCTGTCAGGATCCGGTGCAGATTTGAAGCTGCCGGACCGCACGCCACGCTCGTCACGGTCGCTCACCGCGCCTCACTCGACACTCGTCCCACGGATCATGACGTTCGCCGAGCGTTGCAAAAGACGCGTGGCTTACGCCTCACGTGGGCACGGCTCATGCGCGATATCGGGCAGGATACCGACACATCCCGCGAAGGCTTACCGCAAACATCTGGAGGCAACGCCTGCTCTCGCGCCTGATTAAGCGCCTGACGACAACCGATGCTCCGAACGGCCGGCGTTCGTGGATACTCGCGCGGCGCGCGGTAATCGTTGCCTTCGTACTCCTCGGCGGTTTGGCGCTGGCCGCGTCGGGCGGGCCGCCGCGCCAGCAAGCCGCCCCCCAGCCGACGCGCGTCCCACGTTTCGAAGCCCAAGCCGATTCGCAATTGTGGATCGAGGTACGCAACGTCACGATGCGCCTCGACCACCGCGCGACGATTCGCGTCAGGCGGCTGCGCGGACAGGTGCAGAGTACGACGGAGGGTCAGCCGGCTATCCTAGACGACCGCCGCTCATTCTCCATCCAGGTGACCAGCGGCACCGTCGGCCTCACAGGCGACGATCTCACGACGCTGCTCAACGAGTTCATCTTCGCCTACCACGGCGCACCCCTCAAGGACCTCCGCGCGCGCCTGGAGGGAGGGCAGGTAACGCTCGAGGGGACGATGCACAAAGGCGTAGACCTGGGCTTCACCATAAACTCGGCGATGAGCCTTACGCCGGAAGGGATGATCCGGCTGCATCCGACCAGGACGCGCATCCTCGGTATCAATGGCCTCAAGCTGATGAACGCACTCGGACTGGAGCTCGACAATCTGCTCGATCTGGAGGCGTCGCGCGGTGCGACGGTAAAGGGGAACGACATCTATCTGGATCCCGAAAGGATCCTTCCACCGCCGGCGATCGCCGGGAGGCTCGCGTCCGCACGCGTAGTCGGCGACGAGGTCGCGATCGAGTTCATGACGACGCCCGCGGACTCTGTCTTCGGCAGCTACGTGCGTCCCGACTCTACGATTCCCAACTTCGTCTACTTCCGCGGAGCCCAGTTGCAGTTCGGCAAGCTGCTCATGTCCGACACGGATCTCCTGATCGTCGATGCCAATCCGGCGGATCCGTTCGACCTGAACCTGCAGGAGTACGCGAAGCAGCTCGTCGCCGGCACGTCGCGCACGCTGCC
>CAZPCC010000254.1:0-3233 GCA_964584905.1 uncultured Gemmatimonadaceae bacterium
CGAAGCGAACCGCTTCCTGCAGCTTGCCGGCGAATACGAGAAGGCGCCCGAAGTGACCCGCGAGCGCCTCTACATCGAGACCGTCGAGGTGGTGCTCGGCCGGGCGAACAAGATATTCGTCGACGTGGAGGGCAGCGGCAACCTGCTTTACCTGCCTGTCGACAGGCTGCTCGAGCGGCAGTCGCCGCTGCCGGCACGCAACAGCGACGCCGGCAAGCCCGCAGCGCCCGAATTCGAAACCGAGCGCAGCGATCCGCGCAGCCGGGGCAACCGCGAATGAGCGGACCTGCACGATTCGCGCTTCTGGTGCTGGCCGCAGCCGCGATCACGCTGTGGATGTCCCTGTTCACGGTCGACGAGCGCGAGCTGGCCATCAAGTTTCGTTTCGGCGAGATCGTCAAGTCCGATTACGAGCCCGGATTGCATTTCAAGCTGCCGGTCGTGAACAACATCAAGACATTCGACGGACGCGTGTTGACGCGCAACAACCCCACTGAGGAATTTCTCACCAACGAGAAAAAGAATCTGATCGTCGACTTCTTCATCAAGTGGCGCATCGAGGACGTGTCACAGTACTACCGGGCGACGGGCGGTGACGAGCTGGTGGCGTCGGAGCGTTTGCTGGAAATCATCAAGGACGGCATACGCAACGAGTTTGCGAAGCGCACGGTGCAGGAAGTCGTTTCGGCAGACCGTTCCGAGATCATGGACAACATGATCGTGCGCAGCGGCGGCACCGCGCAGGAGCTCGGCATCCAGGTCATCGACGTGCGCGTCAAGCGGCTGGATCTTCCCGAAGAGGTCAGCGAGTCGGTGTTCAACCGGATGCGCGAGGAGCGCAGGCGCATTGCCGCCCAGCTGCGCGCGGAAGGCCAGGAGACCGCCGAACGCATTCGCGCCGATGCGGACCGCCAGCGCACCGTGATCGTCGCCGAGGCCTACCGGGACGCCGAGATCACGCGCGGCCAGGGGGATGCGGTCTCCGCCGAAACCTACGCCGCGGCCTACGAGACCAATCCGGAGTTCTATGCCTTCTGGCGCAGCATGGAGGCTTACGAGCGCTCGCTCGGCACGCGTGACGACGTGCTGGTGCTCGACTCCGAAAGCGAGTTCTTCCGCTTCCTGACCGAAAAACAGAGTCGATGACCGGGCCGCGGTCAGCAAGGGCGCATTCGTAACCCGACGGGCCCATGGATTGGAAGGATCTGCTCGCCGCGTTCGGCCTGGTGCTGGTCATCGAGGGCATCATGCCCTTTCTGAATCCGCACGCATGGCGGCGCACGCTCGAGGCGGTGGCCCAGCTCGAAACACGCCGGCTGCGGCTGGTCGGACTCGCGAGCATGGCGGTTGGGCTCGTCATCGTCTATTTCGCGCGTTCGTGATTTGGTGCCGGCGGGGAGGCCGAATGAATTCGGCCCTGCGGTGCGGGGAGGCCGAATGAATTCGGCCCTACGGGTGCGGGGCGGCCGAATGAATTCGGCCTTACGGGCGTAGGGCGGGTTTCAACCCGCCGCATGAATCCGGCCCTGCGGGAGGAACGTGCATTGAACGTCATCGTCATCGGCACCCAATGGGGCGACGAGGGGAAAGGCAAGGTCGTTGACCTGCTGACGGACCGCGCGACGGCGGTCGTGCGCTTCCAGGGCGGCCACAACGCCGGGCATACTCTGGTCATCGGCGGCGAGAAGACCGTCCTGCATCTGATCCCGTCGGGCATCCTTCGCGACGGCGTGCAATGTCTCATCGGCAACGGCGTGGTCCTGTCGGTGCCGGCGCTGCTCGAGGAAATGGACCGGCTGCAGGCGAAGAACGTGCCCGTCACGGAGCGGCTGCGGATCAGCGCCGCCTGCCCCTTGATCCTGCCCTCGCATGTCGCGCTCGACAAGGCGCGCGAGCAGGCGCGTGGCGCTACGGCCATTGGCACGACGGGGCGCGGCATCGGTCCCGCCTACGAGGACAAGGTCGCGCGTCGCGCGTTGCGGGTTTCCGACCTGTTCCATCGCGAGCGCTTTGCGGCGAAGCTCGGCGAGGTGCTCGACTACCATAATTTCGTGCTGCGGCATTATTTCAAGGCGCCAACTGTTTCGTTCCAGCGCGTGCTCGAGGATTCGCTCGCCAGCGCGGAGCACGTGCGTCCGCTGGTCGCCGACGTGACGGCGATCCTGAACGCGCTTCGCGAGGCAGGGGAGGGGGTGCTCTTCGAGGGCGCGCAGGGGGCGCTGCTCGACATCGACCATGGCACCTATCCATTCGTGACATCCTCGAACACGACGGCGGGCGGTGCGGCCACGGGCACCGGATTGGGTCCGCTGCATTTCGATTTCGTGCTCGGCATCGTCAAGGCCTACACCACCCGGGTCGGCGCGGGGCCGTTCCCCACCGAGCTGTCGGGCGATCTCGGCGAGCACATCGCCCGCGTCGGCCTGGAGTTCGGTGCGACCACCGGACGTCAGCGTCGTTGCGGCTGGTTCGACGCTGTCGCTCTCCGCCGCTCGATCGTCTTCAACAGCGTGACCGGGTTATGCGTCACCAAGCTCGACGTGCTCGACGGGCTCGAGGAAATCCGCATCGGCATCGGTTACCGGATAGGCGGCGAGGAATTCGACGTGCCGCCGATTTTCGTCGACAGCTACGCAGACGTGGAGGCGATTTACGAGGACCTGTCCGGCTGGCAGGAATCGACGGTAGGCATCACCGAGTACGAAAAACTACCCGCCAATGCGCGCCGCTACCTGGAACGGATCGAGGAAATCGTGGCGACGCCGCTGGATATCATCTCGACGGGAGCGGACCGGGAGCAGACGATTATTCGACGTCACCCGTTCGAAGCAGCGCCGTCCTGATCACAGTCGGCCGGATGAATCCGGCCCTACCGGCCCCGATAAACGATGCGACCCTTGCTGAGATCGTAAGGCGTCAGCTCCACCGTGACCTTGTCGCCGGTGAGGATGCGGATGTAATGCTTGCGCATCTTTCCCGAAATATGCGCGGTCACGACATGACCGTTGTCGAGCTCGACGCGGAACGTCGTATTGGGCAGCGTTTCAATGACCTGCCCCTCCATCTGAATTGCTTCTTCCTTCGGCATCGCCGCGCGAATTCTGAATGATCCCCCGTTCATTCGCAAGGATAGTGCCAGCGGCCCGGCCGTAATTCGCCGGATGCGTGCTCAGCGAGCTCGGCGAGGAATGCCGGGCGCGGAATGCGCACGGCGCCGAGGCTGGCGAGGTGCG
>CAZPCC010000255.1:0-2802 GCA_964584905.1 uncultured Gemmatimonadaceae bacterium
GCTTTTAAAGACCTCCTGTTCCAATGGTTGGTGGAAGCCACACCAAGAACAGGAGGTCATGGATGACCCGCAGCATTGCCGACGCCGTAGCGGAACTCAAGTCGAGTATATCCCGTGCGCTCCGGCCCGACGAGATCTGCCGGGCCTGTACCGACGTGGGGCACTCTTGGCGGAGCCGCACGTTCGATCCCGTGGTCACGATCTGGCTCTTCACCCTCCAGGTCATTCACGGCAACACGGCGTGTACGCACGTGGTGCGGCTGCTCCCCGGGATCTTCGGGACGGACACGGCATACTGCCAGGCGCGCAGCCGGATTCCGCTGGCCGCCTTCCATCGGCTTCTCGGGATTGCGACCCGGCGGTTTCTCGCCTCGATCGACCACGCCCTCGACCGTTGGCACGGCCACCGCGTGTTCTTGATCGACGGCTCGACGGCTTCGATGCCCGATGAGCCGGAACTTCAGTCGGCATTCGGCCAGCCGAAGGGACAACAACCAGGCTGCGGCTTTCCGGTCGCGAACGTCCTCGGGCTCTTCCATCGCAGCGGCCTGCTCGTGCAGCTGCTCGTCAATCCACTCTACCGGCACGAGGCGAGGGTCGCACCGGGCGTCTTCGGTCACCTGAAGCGGGGCGACGTGCTCGTCGGAGACCGTGCATTCTCGACATACGTGCTCATCGCGATGCTGGTGGATCGCGGCGCGCACGCCGTCATGCGGGAGAATCAGCGAAGGCCGACGGACTTCCGCTCCGGCAAGCGAATCGACCATGATGATCGGATCATCCGGCGGAAGAAGCCGGCGCAATGCCCTGCGTGGATGGACCCGGCGGAGTTCGACCAATTGCCAGACGCACTCACACTGCGGCAGGTTCGATACTCCGTCGCGCAGCGCGGATATCGAACGCACAAGGTGGTGCTCGTGACGACGCTCCTCGACGCCGAGCGGTATCCGGTCCGCGAGCTCGCGGCCATCTACGGCGAACGGTGGGAGGTGGAGACGTGCTTCCGGCATCTCAAGCAGACGCTCAAGATGGACGTCCTGCGATGCAAGACCGAGGTCGGTGTGCGGAAGGAGCTCGCGGTGTACGGACTCGCCTACAACCTCGTGCGCACCATCATGGTCCTGGCTGGTCACCACCAACGCGTTCCACCGGATCGCATCAGCCTGATCGACGTCGTCCGATGTCTCACGCTTGGGCTGATCCGCCTCGACGCGCTGCCTCGCTTCGTCGTGCGGCCGTATCGCCCCGGCCGCCATCAGCCTCGCGCGGTCAAGCGGAGACCCAAGCAGTATCCACGTCTGACACACCCCCGGTCAGAGATGGGTAAAGCGATGGCGTCGTGGAAGTTCTGAGCAATCTTCGTGGCGTTCGGGACAGTTACCAATTATCGTCATCCGTGAACCATCGTCATCCGTGAACCCGAGAGGCGCGCGACGACGGAGTCGATCATCGTCCAACCCGAGCCTTCCTGCCGCTCCGCCCATTCGCCGTCTTCTTCTTTCGCGGCCGGCCGACCGGGTTCGGCCGCAGCCGCATGCCCAAGGCCGCCTCCAGCCTGGCGATGAAGCGATCGCTTCCGAGCGGCCGACCGCGGAACGTTCCTGATCGCATCGCCTCGAGCATCGCTTCGTCCTCCGGCTCCCGCAAGAGCGCTGCCCAAGTCTCGGGTGGGAAGAGCTTCGCCCAGCGCCGCGTGTCGAGCAGCCCGGACGAATCGTTCTGGCCGCAGTGCGCCGCGGCGCTGGACCATGGATACCGCCACGCCATGCGAACCAGCTTCGCCCGCACGGGATTCCGCTCGACGTACCGCAGCGCCAGAACGGTGTGCTCGTCATCCATCGGAATCGAGAAGAACCTTCCCTGCCACAGGTGACCGCTGCGGTCCTGCAGCTCGTTCACGTACTGGGCGTATCTCAGGTGCGTGCCGCCGATCGCCTTGGCGAGGCTGTCCGGCAAGCTCGGGACCGCCACGAGGTGGACGTGGTTGGTCATCAGGCAGTAGCCAAGGATCTCGACGCCGAACCGCGACGCGCGGTTCTTCAGTGTGTCCAGGTAGAACCGCCGGTCCGCGTCCGCGAAGAAGACGTCCTGCCGGTTGTTGCCGCGCTGCGTGACGTGGTGCGGCTCGCCGGGAACGACGATTCGAGCAATCCGGGGCATGCTGCGACGACGGTAGCCCGGGAGGAGGGCGGGGGTCAATAATTGGTAACTGTGCCGTAACTGTCCCCAGGGGAGCACACGAGTGACGAGCTCCAGGTCGCGCTGCACCTGGTGGGCCTGGAGCCGGCGCACCTCGCGGCCGCGGGCCTGTCGTCCAACGAGGTGGTTGGGCTGGTCGCCAATGCCTCCGCACACTTGCAGGAGAACACCGGCCCGGCCGCGGGCGCAGCCAGGCAGGAGCTGCGCCGGCTGGAGCGGCTGATTCGAAGCGGCCAGGCGCGTGGACTTCTTCTGGTTCGGCGACGCCGACATCGAGGGCTCGATCTGGCGGATCATGGACCCGACGGTCGAGGACGACCCGTACGACACCGGCGACTACCTGACCAGTGCCGACGGCAACATCGCCTACGTGGGTGACGTGGGCGACCCGGGCACGGCCCTGAGCAGCGGGTTCGACGCCTCGACGGGCGCCGTCACGGTGGCCTACGACAGCGCCGGCCGGCGGTTCACGTACACGTACACCTCGGGGATGCTGACCGAGGTCAAAGCCGAGGTGAACAGCGGCGGCTGGACGGAGGTGGGCAAGGTCCAGTACAGCTACTACGTGGACGCCGACGCCCACGGCGAGGACGACGACCTGGA
>CAZPCC010000256.1:0-26894 GCA_964584905.1 uncultured Gemmatimonadaceae bacterium
TCCGACGAACGGCACGGTGCTGAACCGCGATTCGATTGCGATCTGGGGGACTGTCGGCACGGGAGAGGCATCGCTTCGAGTCAACGATCGAGAGGTGGTGGTCGAGCCGAACGGCGCATTTGCAGACTTCCTTCCGCTTCCACGCGCCGACACCGCCGTTCTCGACTTCGTCGCGGAAAGTGGCGACGACACCCTGCGGCACACGGTTCGGATCCTCCGAAAGGTACCTGCTACCGGCGCCGCGGCAGCCATGGAGGCCCCAGTTCCCCTGGAGCGCTGGGTCGTGCTGAGGCGGGCACTGAGCGATACCGCCGATAGCGCCACGCACGCCCGACCAATTTACAGCCGGTGGACACCCGACGGCTCGCTGGCTGTACCGCTGGAGCAGGAATCGCGCGCATTCTCGGACCTGCAGACCGCGAATTCAATCCGTCTTCGGCTGGCCCCGGACGCCTTCGTTTGGGTGCGCACCGAGGAAACGGCCGAAGGAGCGGGGGCGTGGCCGCTGCCGCCGCCGCGTCTGGGAGGCTTGAGATTAGCAGCCGACTCGAGCGAGACGACGCTATCGATCCCGGCGTCGGAGCGATTGAACTCGAGCGTGGAACTCGCGGTCGACAGGCTGCACTGGACCATTTGGGCGGATCACCCGGGTGAGCAGGTGCCCGCGCTCGATACTGTTGTGGGGACGGTGCACCAGATTCTGGATCGAAATGACAGGGCGGGACGCATCGTGCTCGAGGTGCGGCTCACGGAAAGGCCGTTGGGCTGGAAGAGCGAATGGCGCGATGGCCGCCTCGTGCTCAGGATTCGGTCGCAGCGGCCGCTGCGGGCGGGGCTGCCAGGGCTGATAGTCGCGGTCGACGCAGGGCATCCGCCGGGGGGCACCATCGGCCCCACCGGCTATACGGAAGCGGCGATGACGCTGGACGTTGCCCGCGCGGTTTCGCGGCGGCTTGCTGCGTTAGGCGCGCATCCGGTGCTGCTGCGGGAAGATGACGCCCCGGTGTCGCTCGACGAGCGAATCGCCCGGGCCGAGCGTGCTGGCGCGCACGTGCTGATCTCGATCCACGGCAACTCGCCAGGCCCGGGCCGGCCGCCGTCGGCCGTCTACGGTACGCAAACCATCTGGCTCCAGCCCATGTCGCAGCAGCTGGCGAATGCGCTGTTGCGCGAGGTACGAACGGCGCTCGACCAGCCGGCGTTAGGCGCTCACCGCCAGGACTTTGCCCTGCTGCGGAAGACATGGTTCCCGGCCGTGCTGGTGGAAGGGACCGGGCTGGTGCTCCCCGAGCGGGAGGCCTACCTGCGCACGCCGGCCGGCATTGCCGCCTACGCTGACGGAATCGTTTCGGGACTGCAGTTCTGGCTGCGCCTGGCAGCGCCTCCCTCGAGCGACTGACCACGAAATACGTCGTGGTTAGGTCGAATCCTCGGGTCGAGCGAGGAAGGCGGCGATCAGGTCGGCAGTCTGGTGCCACTCACGCGTCTCGCGCGCGAGCTCTTTGCGACCTGCCGCGGTGAGCGCATAGAACTTGGCGCGACGGTTGTTCTCCGATGCGCTCCACGTACCCTTGATGAATCCGTGCTGCTCGAGCTTGACCAGCGCCGGATACAAGGTGCCGTAGTTGAGGGCAAGCCGGTGCTTGCTCGTCTCCTCGATTCGGCGGGCAATGCCGTAGCCATGCAACGGCCCCAGCACGTCGAGCGTCCTGAGAATCATGAGCGCGAGTGTTCCCTGCTTGATGTCCTGCTTGTCCAAAGTCGGCGTCCTATTGGCTTCCAATACGAAACTACGGGGTGTCCTATTCGTTGCCAAGGGCGCATCGCCCTTATAGCCGCAGATCGCGCCCCTCCGACACCGGTATCCACCATCGCCGGTAACACGAATGCCACGGCGACCATTCGAGCGGCGGTGTAATCGAGCTGCCTCCCGTTCCACGGGACGAAGGCGAAACGAGCGCGAAGGCTGCTCATCACATGAAGGCACGACGGGCCGGTATCTGGTATTGACAGGTACCTTGTATCACCATATACTGACGTCATGCCGACCGACTTCCTGGACAATTGGGAGACACAGGCCCGCAAGGGGCTCCTCGAGCTGTGCGTGCTGCACGTAATCTCACGCGAGAGGCTCTACGGCTACGACATAGTACGTGCCCTAACGCAGGGTGCGGGTCTCCAAGCGGCTGAAGGCACCGTTTATCCGTTGCTCGCGCGGCTTCGTCGCGAGGGGATGATCGACGTGACGCTGGAGGAATCGGACCGGGGCCCTACCAGAAAGTACTACCACCTGACTAGCCATGGCATCGCGGTTCTGCGACGCATGAACCGGCTGTGGGACGGCATTTCGGCGAGCGTGGACGAGTCTCGCGGAGGGCGATCGCGATGAGCGAGTGGACCGACGAGGCTATGGAGCTGTGGGCTGATTATCTCGATGCGGTTCGTAAGGCACTCCGGGGAATCGATCCATCCGAGGTAGACGATGTGCTTCGCGATCTGGAGGACCACGCCACACGTGCCTTCGCCGGTGCGCCGGCGATGGTGACGGGTGCCGAAATGCGTGCGCTGACGGAAAGGCTGGGTGCGCCCGCCGCCTTTGCCGAAGCCGCCCATGGTACGGCCCCGGCGCCGCCACCTCCAGGTGACGCCGCATCAGCCCCGTCGATTCGGCGCGCCGAGGGATTGGTGCTCGCCTACGGCAGCCTGGCGCTGCTGGCGCTGGGTGTGCTTGTCCCGTCTCTGCTTGCCGGCGCGATTCCGCTCGCTTTCATCGTCGCGCGCCTCGCGCTCCGGCACCCGAGCATGCCGCCCGGCTCGGCCGAGCGCCGCCTGCTCTATCCGGCGTTAGGGGCAGGATCGGCGGTGCTCGCGGCGGTGATGGCGCTTTGGCCTTTCATACTGGTGATTCCGGTCGCCGCGATCGGCGGTCCGGTCGAGGCAGCGATGCGCGAGCGCGGCGCTGCCGCAGCGTTCGGCACGTCGACGTACTGGCTCGCTGCGTGGGGCTCGGCGGCAATCGTCAGCGTTGTCTGGTGGTTGATACTGCGTCGGTTGATGCGCCGGCATCGGGAGATATTCTCACGGCTGTTCCATCCCTTCCTCTGACCAAGTGCTGAGCGTTATGCTTGATCGTGCCCGTCACCTCGTTTGCGGTATCTGCCTGTTCGCACTTGCTCTAACGTCCCTGGTGGGCTGCCGGCCGAAGCACGGGGTCTCGTCGGCGCCGGGGGTCGAGGCTGCCGGTCACGAGCGCGCCATCGCCCGGGGCCGTGCGATCGTGCGCCCCATTGCCAGTCGCGGTTCCGCCGTGGCCGTCGCGGTCGGCGTAAATGGAGAGCTGGTCTGGTCGGAGGGCTTCGGCCGCGTGGCGCGGCACCGCGGTGTGTCCGTGCAGGCTCACACTCCCTTCCGCGTGTACAGCCTCATGAAACAGGTGACCGCGGTGCTCGCCCTGCAGAGCGCGAACCGGCGGGAGCTAGACCCTCGTGCTTCTGTGCGCCGGACTATTCCGGAGCTGCCACCGCATTACGAACCGGTGACCATGCTGCAGCTGCTCACCCATCGGTCGGGAATTCGGCACTACCGCGACTCGTCCGAGGCGCGGCTGGACACTCATTGCGCAACGGCCGCAGCAGCGCTGCCGCTGTTCGTGGACGATTCGTTGATCGGCGTCCCCGGTGAGGCCGAATCGTACTCCACCTGGGGCTTCGTGCTTGCCAGCGCGGTGCTCGAGCGGGCGGCAGGAATCCCTTTCGATTCCCTGCTCGCGACCAGCATTCTACATCCCGCCGGCATGACCGCCACATGGCTGGAGGGAAAGGACGATCCGGCCGGTCGGCTGCACTACTACGAAGTCGATGCGGAGGGCAGCACGAATGAGGCGGTGCCGATCGACAACAGCTGCAAGATGGGCGGGGGCGGGTTCGTTATGTCGGCCGAGGATATGGTTATGTTCCATGGTGCGGTGTTGCGCGGTGAGCTCGTGCCAATGTCAGCCGTCAGGCAGCTGCTCGGTTCCCGGACTGCCCTAGACGCCTCGGGAAGCGGCCCAGGAGGCGAAGCGGTTTCACGAGTGGATCTTCAGTCGCGGATAAGTGTGGTCGTCCTCTCCAACACGAGCGGACTCGAACAGCGAATGGCACTTGAAAGAGCTCTTGGGCTGCTGGCCGCCGTCTTCGCGGACGAGCCGCAAGGAAAGGCCAATGGCGCCATCCGTTGACGACGCCCGAGCTATCCGGATCCGGCGCGCACCAGCCGCTCGGACGCGGAACCTGATCGGCGCAGATCGATCCACTTTGCCACCGGCCCGACGATTGCCAGCGCCACGAACGCCGGCGCGACGTTGAACACCAGCGGCAGGGGCAAGGCCTGGTCCGAGGCCAGCCGGATCAGCGTCTCGACCAGAGCGATGATGATTACGACGACGATCTGCCACCGACGATGCCTGACGATAGTCCGTGGATCGGTGATCATGAAGAACACGAACAGCTGATACATCGGTCCGGTAATCGGCGCTATCTCCGGCCACAGAGGCTGCCCCATCGCCAGGCTGCGCAAACCGTTGAAGAGCAGAAACGCAGCCACGTAGGAGAGTGTGATGTGGAGCACCCGCACGCGCGCCACGATCGCCAGGCCGAACGCCCAGATCACCAGGTTGGTGGCTAGATCGTTGCCCCACTGATGGCTGAGAACCGAGATGGTGCCGGGGGCAGCCAGCAACAGCGTCGTTATGGCGAAGTTGGTCGGATTCCAGAGGTGGCTGCCCTTGTACTGAAGAACGTACTTTGACGCTATAGCAATGAACCCGCCGAGCACGAATGGCCACAGCGCGCCACCCTGGGGCTTGAGCAAGAGCGTAAGGCTGATCCCGCTGATATATGCGCTCTGCAGGTTGACCACCCGGCCGCGCACGAACCACGAGAGCAGCGCTTCCACCGCCATGCAGGTAGCGAGCGCCACCGCCAGCCGCTCGTAGCCGCCCACCATGTGGTAGCGGAACTGCGCGGCAACCAGAACCAGCGTAATCAGGAACGCAATCAGGTAGCGCGGATCGATCTGCGCTGCGTTCGGTGCGCGCGACTCGGCGGCCCTTGGCGAGACGATCGCGTTCGTCATTGGCTAGTCAGCGACCTGGCTCGGAGACGGAGTGCAGCTGATCCACCAGTGGATTGGCGAGTACCTGGACTCTGCCCGAGGGCCAGTGAATGACCACACGATCCACCCGGTCACGCGCTCCCAGGCCGAAGTGCGGCCGCCGGTCGTTCTGGCTGGCGAAACCCAGACCACCGTCGACCACTCTACGCAGCGTCAGGCCTCCCGATTCCACGACCACCTCCGCGCCTATCGCGCTCCTGTTGCTGGTCGTACCCTCGAGGCTGAAGGCGATCCAATGATTGGCTGTGTCGGGATAGTTGCGGTATAGCACCGCAGGTTGATTCTGGTTCGCGACTATGACATCGAGTACACCGCGATTGGACAGGTCGGCGAAGGCAACCGCTCTGCCGTCGAGCAGGTCGTTCACTCCAACGGCGGCGGCCACGTCTACCCATCCGTCCAGCCCGGTGCTCAGAAAGACACGCGACCGCTCGTAACCCGACAGACTCATGTCGCCGAACGCCGGCCAGGTCCGCGCATCCTCGAACAGCCGCTGATTGGCGCCGCTGATCTTCGACATTGCGTACCAGTAGCTCTGGTTCTCGTTCGCGGAGATGAACCCGTTCGCGACGAATAGCTCCCCGGCGCCATCGTTATTGAGGTCACCGAACTGCGCCCCCCACGCCCATCCCGCATCGGCAATTACCGCGTCGGCGACGTTGGTGAACCGGCCCCGGTCGGCGAGCTGGTTCATTCGCAGGTTGTTGTTCTGAAACAGATAGCCGCGCGCCGAAATATTGGTCACGAACACATCCAGCTGCCCGCGGTTGAACACGTCCCCCACCGTGACCGACATTCCACTCTTCGACTCGCTCTCCAGCCCGGCGGTTGTGAGCACGAACCGGCGGCCGCCATCGTTCAGGTACAGTTCTTCGGGTCCGTAATCGTTAGCCAGATAGATGTCGGGCCAGCCATCCTGGTCGAAGTCGGCCGATGCGGCGGCCATCGTCCACCGCGGACTGCCGACGCCGAGCCGGTCGGTGACGTCCTCGAATCGTCCGTTGCCGATGTTCCGGAACATGATGTTCCGGCCGCCGTTGTTTGCGAACTCGAAGCTGTTATGCATTATCCGCGTGGACGTGAGGTTCCACAGGTCCACATCCTCGCGAAAGTATGCCGTGACGTACAGATCGAGCAGCCCGTCGCGGTCGTAGTCGAGCCAGATGGCACCGTTGCTGTTCACCCAGCGTCTGAGCCCCGCGGCAGCCGTCACATCCTCGAAGCGTCCGCCATCCAGGTTTCGAAAAAGGGCCAGGTATCCATAACGGTAAACGAGTACATCCTCGTAGCCGTCGTTATCCATGTCACCCCACACGGCGCCCATGGACACTCCCTCTCCCGGCCGATTCATGTCGGCCAGCCCCGCGCTGGCCGCCACCTCCTCGAATGTGCCATCACCGCGATTCCGATACAGCGCGTTAGGTGCTCCGAAGCGGCTGTTGGTGAAATAGAGATCGGCCCAGCCATCGGCGTCGAAATCGGCCACCGAAACCGCCGCTCCGAGCGCGGCAACGTGTGGCTCGATGTTGGCGATCTTCGGGTCGAGCGTCGGTCGTGAGTGCTCGAAGTGAATCCCCGACTTCGAAGTCTCATCGCGCAGCATGAATCCGGGCCTGGCCGAATCGGCGGTCGCCGCGGCGGTATCGCGATCGAGCACGACCGCCAGAGCGATGGCGATGAAGAAGGGAACCGCGATGATCGCGCGCCGAATTGCCGGAGAAGCACTCATTGACTCAACGCCGGCGAACGACGCGCGAGTTGAACTCGCGGTTATAGCGCTGACGTGCCTCATCCACCGGATACGCCTCACCCTTCGCGTAAGGGTATTCGCGGATCCCGTGGAACGGGAGCGGATCGACCGTATTTCCAAACGCGGTGTTCATGTCGGCGTCCTTGATCCAACCCACTGTGAACAGGAGAAAAGTCCTCGTCCAGCCGCTGGGTGGCGGGGCCGCCGACGCCGCGTCGAACTCCACCGTCATCTCATCACCGGGAGCCATGATGACGTACATGTCGTCAGGCTTCTCGAGCAACGGCAACACGTCACCGTACCTTGTAAACGCGCCCTCGATAGGCCGCCAGGGATGCTGGCGGCTCACGCTGTCGTAGTCGAACCAGTGCGGGCCGTAGCGGCCGCCCTTTCGATACATCCGCGAGTAGCCGCGGAAATGCAGGTCGGCCGCCGCGCGATTCAGGTCGCTGACTCGAACCGAAGCAGCGGGCAACTCGGTGCCGATGAACGCGTGATCCCAGTAGATCTGCAGGTTGGTACGAATGCGAACGTGGCGATCGGCGGTCGGAAAAATGCCCGCCAGGTCTATTACGATTGTCTTGTCCTTGCCGGATGGGAAACCCAGGTCGGCGATGGCTGTAGTCCATCGGCCGCGCGCATCACGCACTTCAAGTGACGGCAGCATCGCCGACAGATCGGACCGCTGCGACAAAGCGACGTTGATGCTTGCGTCTGTCGGGTAGATCCAGCCCCTTAGGAAGAGCGCCGAGCCCGGGCGGCCGGCCTCCGGGCCCAGATCGAGCACGAGATCGTGAGGCTCGACCAGTCCCTGATACTCGAGCGGCGTCAAGCCGGAAACGTACACGTCGTCGCGTTCGCGCAGCGCGGCGAGAACATCGTTGCCGCGTCCGTCGACCGCCGAGCGCGGCGCACGCGGATTGACGATCGGGAAGAGGCGCAGAGTGGTCGGCGCCGGCGGTACGAATCGCTCATCGACGAAAACCTCAACCGAGTCGGGATGATCGACGGCCAGTAGTCTCATCTCGTCAACGTAGGCCGTCTCCCACAGCTCTTCGGTGAGCTGCAGAACGTATCTGCCGTTCCTCGGCTCGAGCGCGCTGCCGGGAATGCGCAGATACTCCTGCGAGGCGGCCGCCGGGGCGTACGCCCGGGCCCCTCCTCCCATTATGCCTACCGGCATGCCAAGCGCGCTCCGCCACATGACATCGGTGACGAAGCGAAAGCCGGTCCCATCCCACGTGTAGAGGAAGGGACAGGATCCCTTGAGCGCCTCCAGCTCGAGCACATCCTCGTCGGTTCCGGGCAGATACACAGTCTGTGGAACGCCGTTAGGCCATACTATCCGGACGACGTCGGCCTTGAGGTGCGGACCAAGCCCGAAGTGGGTGATCCGGTCGGTTACGACGCGCGCCTGTCGGATATCGCCCGCTCGAAGCTCTATCCTGGCCCCGATGCCGAAGCTGTTGTTCTTGCCGCTGCCGGTGCCCAGCGCCGCAAGCTGGACACGGCTCGCCATCCGCGTGTTGCCCCCTTCATTTCGCAACAGGTAGGTGCCGGCGGACCCACCTATGATGAGGTCCTGGTCGCCATCCTCGTCGATATCACCAGCGAGGATCGCTGCGCCGGCCCGCACGGTAGGAGGGAGCAGCTCGGAGCGGTCCTCGAATCTTCCAGTACCATCGTTGCGCAGGAGAAACACGCCGCGGCCGTCCGGTGTGCCCGGCGTCCCGGCCACCACGAGATCCAGCCAGCCATCGTTGTCGAAGTCCACGAACTCAGCCGCCGCTGCCGTGAGCCCGCGTAGTGCAGCCATGGCAGACGCCGAGCGGTCATCGCGAGTGAATGTTCCCTCGCGGCCGTTGCGCCACAGGACAGGCGCGCTTCCATCGGTGTGCGCGGTCACGATATCGAAGAGACCGTCGTTATCGTAGTCGCCAACAGCAGCGGCACCTGAGCTTCCGTGCCTGGCGAGTCCGGCCTCCTCCGTCACATCGGCGAACCGACCACCACCCAGATTCCGAAAAAGGACGTTGGATGTATCGGCGTGCGCGATGAAGAGATCGATGCGGCCATCATCATCGAAATCGGCGAAGCGGATGGACCTCGCGTCGCCGCTTCCGGCGAGCCCCATGCTGGCCGCGGATTCGCTGAACGTGCCATCCAGGTTGTTGCGATACACGACGCGCTCCGCGCTTCCCGCCATCAGAAGATCGAGGTCTCCATCGTGATCGAGATCCACGAACTCGGCGTGACGCGCGCCCGCCGCGTTGAAGGTGCCCTCGAGCGCCGACACATTCTCGAGCGCGCCACCGCCCGTGTTCCGCAGCAGGCGCGCCTGGCCAGACGCGGTTACGACCAGCAGGTCGAGCCAGCCGTCGTTGTCCACATCCGCGAACGTCGCCAGCCTTGCGGGGGCATCCAGCGCGATACCGGTGCGCTCGGTAACGTCGAAGACGTAACCACCCTGCACTCCGTAAAGCACCGAGCCGACGAAGAGATCGTTGGTACCGTCGCCATAGACATCGCCTAACGCTATCGCCGCTACGGCAGGGGGCGATCCGGCCGGTGCGCTGGAGGCAGAAGGCGCCGCGGGATCCGGAAGGCCCGCGTCGCTCGTCACATCCACGAATCGAGGCGCATCCTCCGCGGAGGGCCTGAATCCCGTTCCGAGCATGGCGATCAACGACTGCGGCTCGAATGTCAGGATCGGGCGGCCGACGAGCGGCCCCTCCACCCACTTCACCTCTTCGAGCGCAGCCTGATATGGAACAGTGAGCTGTACGATTCGAACAAGACGATCGAGCGATGCTCGCGCTTCTTCGGGCCTGCCGCTACGCAGTGCAAGAATCGTCTCTTCCAACCCTTCCCTCGCTTCGTCAGGCAGCTCCGGCGGCAGTCGTCGTATCTCCTCGAGCTGGCCAATCGCACGGTCGGCATCGCCCTCGCCGACGGCGATGTCCACGATCTCGAGCCGCACGGCTACGTTCGCAGGCTCCAGGGCGAGCACCTGCTCCAGTAGTTCCTTGCGCCGGCTCCGCTCCCGATTGCCAGGCGCTCCGGCTTCAAGCTCCGCGAGCGCGTAAAGTACGCGCGATTGGTCAGCTCCGTCGCGAGGCAGCTCCTCGAGCAGCTGGCGCGCCTCGTCGGCTCGATCGGTTAGCGAGTACAGCCTGGCCATTGTCAGCGCCACATCCGTGCGATCCGGTGCCAGGCTGCGCGCGCGATCGAGGTGTCGTTCCGCGTCCTCGTAGCGGCCACCGCGCAGATAGGTGAGGCCGAGGTTGGCATGGCCTGTCGGATCGCGCGGCGCCAGCTCGACGACTTTCTGGAACTCGGCTTCCGCCTCCGGCAGTTGATCGCGCCGGAGGAAACCGACGCCGGTCGAATGCGCGACTACTGCATCGGCTCGTCGTGCCGCAGCCTCACCGGCGTCTTCGCGACAGCCGAGGAGGAACAGAGCGGCGAAAAGGGTAAACAGGCACCGGTGTCCTGGCGAACTCTTCATTGGTTGAACCCCGCATCAGCGGGCACATGATACACGGCGAATAAGCAGCCGGCGTGAGGTTCCGGTTGGCGAACTTTTGATCGCAAGTACCGATGGAGCATGCCGTTGCGTTCAGGAGCGCTTCAGGGAGAACTGCGGATACTCGGAATATACCTGAATGCTCGAGCCGGATAGAGACGCAGTTCGCCGCCAACTCTGCTCGTCCCTCCTATTGGAGAGCGCCATTGGGAAACCGGCTCGCGCGCCTCCACGTATGGTGGAGCAGTCCCGTGCCGGGAGGATGAATCATGGATAGTGATGTGATGGCATTCGCGCAGGTTATGGCGGTGATCCTGGCCTCCCTTGCCGTGCTGGCCGGGGTGGCGATAGGCGCACGATTCTTCTGGCGAATCGGTTCAGGCGTTGGCGGGCCGGCCATCCCAGCGTCGACGAGCGCCGAGGAGCTGCAGAGACTGCAGAACGCGGTCGACGCCATTGCCATCGAGGTTGAGCGGATCTCCGAAGCGCAGCGGTTCACCGTGACGCTGCTCAGCGACCGGCTGCCGCCGCATGGTACGGAAGAACTTCACGAGCTGCCTTCCCGCGGTAAACGCGCGCGCGCCGACACACCTAACTAGGACAGAACGTCGCGAACGGCTTCCGGCGCGGCGGGGTGGAGAAGGCACGACCGGCACCCATAACCTTGAAACCGTGACGCGCGCGCCGACTAGCGATCAGGCCACGTCCTCCCTCCGCACACCCTGCTGCTCGAGGATGAAGTCGGCACCGAACGCGCGCGACGGCGTCTGAAATCCGGTGGCGATGCCACCGGCGAGCACGCGGCGCGCCGAGGCGATCGCCGTGCGTGCGGTGAGCGTGTAGCCCTCCGGCGCAGTGAGGCGTGAGACCGCGTTGCGTCCTTCCGCGTTCCGCACCTCTCCCCAGAAACGGCTCTCGCCGCTGGCGCGGCTTGCATCGCTGGGTCCGGGCTTCCGCGCCCGCGCGCGCCTTACGAGCCAGCGCCGCACCGGACCTGACGACAGCAGCCATCCGAGCCGGCGGCTGATCATGAGCGAGCGACGCATCGCCGGCGTCATCGCCATGTAGACCTCGACGTTCGGGATCCCGGTGCTGTGCCAGGCGGTCGAAACGTCTCCCCAGGGTATTGTCACCGCCAGCGAGAGCGAACCATCTCCGAAGTCGATCCGGCGTGAGCGCCAGGCCGCCGGCACCGACACCAGGCGCCCGTCCCTCCGCACGGTACCGCTGGAGCCGGCGTTATTCGCGATGGTGGTTGCCGTGCCGCGTGACACGCCGCCCAACCCGCGGAAGGCAAGGGCGAGTTGCGTCGCGCCGGGGAGGCGGCGGGCAAGGTGCGCGGCGAGGCAGTCGGATGGGACCACGTCGAACCCCACGCCCGGCAGCAGCGTTATACCCGAATTGCGCCCCTCTCCGTCGCGCGCGGCGATGGCTTCGAACACCGCCAGCTCGCCGGTGATGTCCAGATAGTGAACACCGCGCCGCAGGCAAGCGTCGACCATGGGACGCGAGGTGTGAATGAACGGGCCGGCGCAGTGCAGCACGACACGTGCGCCCTCGAGCGCCGCATCCAGCCTGCCTGGGTCGTCGAGTGACGCGCCGCGGTGCTCGAGTCCATGTGGGGCGGCAACCGCGGCCAGTGCGTCTGAATCACGCCCAGCGAGCACGGGACGCAGTCCGGCGGCGAGCGCCTCGCTCACCACCAACCTGCCGGTGTACCCGTAGGCACCATAAACGAGCAAGGACGTGGAATCGGACATGGCGAAAAAGGTGCGAGGCATTACCGCCGAAGGCCAGTAGCTGGATAGCAGCCGCAAGGGGTATTTTCACCTCTTCCTGGCGCACTCCTGCGGCACCGCATGTCGCGCCCCCGTCACCGCTCTCGCCGATCATGCCGCGATTCGAACTCGAGGTGACGCGGAACTCCGAACGTCCCGAAATCGCACAGGTGGCTGCGTGACGGCGCCCATCGCGCTCACGCTCGGCATAACGCTCGCCGCCCTTGCGCTGTTCATCTGGAATCGGCTTCCGGTCGAGGTAGTCGCGCTGCTCGTCCTCGCAGCGCTGATTCTCACCGGCCTCGTGACACCGCAACAAGGGCTGACGGGGTTCTCGAACGAGGCGACCATCGTTGTCGGCTTGATGCTCGTGCTCTCGATAGGGCTCGTGCGCACCGGAGCAGTCGATGTGCTGGGACGAAAAATGGCGGCTGTCGCCGGCAAGAGCGAGACGCGACTGCTCGTCGCGATCATCGTGTTCATCGTGCCCGTAAGCGCCCTGATCAACAACACGGCCGCCGTCGCAATCCTGCTGCCTATCGTTCTCGGGTTATGCCGGTCGCTGAAGATCGCCCCCTCCCGCCTCCTGATGCCGCTCTCGTTCGCGAGTCAGCTGGGCGGGACGATCACCCTGATTGGCACGAGCACGAACCTTCTCGTCGCCGGCCTCGTTCTGGCGGCCGGGCTTCCCCGAATAGGGCTATTCGACATGACGGCGCCGGCCGCGATCCTTACCGCGATCGGCGTCATGTACATGCTGACAATCGGCCGTTGGCTGACCCCCGCGCGCGAGGGGCCAGCCGGGTTGATAGAGAGCTACGACTTGCGGGAGTATCTCACCGCGCTGAAGGTCGGCGGCGACTCGAGGCTAGTGGGCCGGAGCCTGGCGGAGGCGCGGTTCGGCGAGCAGCACGGGCTTCAGATCGTCGAGGTAAGAAGGCAGACTGGTGAGCGCATAGTGCCGCCATCGGGAGGCACCGTCATACACGCCGACGACGAACTGGTAGTGACGGGGCGTGTGCAGGACATTGCCCGCATCGAGGAGGCGGAGCACCTGACTATCGTAGGATCGCTGCCTGAGCTGGAACCGAAGATCGAAGTCAGGGATGAGGAGGCACCGCACCTGGCGGAGCTGCTCGTTCCACTCGGCTCCCATGCGGTTGGGAAAACCGTGAAGCAGCTCGATCTGCGACGCCACTACGGTGTGAACGCCCTCGCGCTGCAGCGACATGGTCAGCCGGTGCACGAACCCGTTGGGAAGGTACGGCTCGCTCCCGGGGACCTGCTGCTCACGCAGGGAAAGAGCGAGGCGCTCAAGGCCCTGCATGCCGCGGGTGAATTGGCGCTGCTGGGCGCGGTTAAGCTTCCAGCCCGCCGTCCGGGGAAAGTCGTGCACGCGATCGTCATCATGGCGCTGGTGGTTGCCCTGCCCGCGTTGGGAGTCACGACGATACTCGTTTCGGCCTTTCTCGGAGCATTGGCGATGGTGCTCACCGGATGCCTGACGACTAAGGAGGCTTACGAGGATCTGGACTGGTCGGTGGTCGTCCTGCTTGCGGCGATCATCCCGCTCGGCCTCGCAATGCGCGATACGGGAACCGCGGATTGGATAGCGCACGAGCTGCTGGCGATCGTGAAGCCACTGGGACCGCACGGGGTTCTCGCGGCGGTCTACGTGCTTGCGGTGCTGCTTACGTCGGTAATAAGCAACAACGCCGCGGCTCTGGTGCTCGCACCGGTGGCGATCGCCACCGCCAACGAGCTGTCGATATCGCCGATGCCCTTCATCATCGGCGTCATGTTCGCGGCCTCGAGCAGCTTCATCACGCCTATCGGGTATCAGACCAATACGTTCATCTACGGGCCCGGCGGCTACCGGTTCAGCGACTTCCTGCGCGTGGGGGCACCGCTGAATCTGATCCTGGCCGTCGCATCCACTGTCATCATCCCCTGGTTCTTTCCTTTTTGAAGGGCCAGTGGACCGTACGGGAAGCTCGCGGCTTGCGCGGGCCTCATCTTCGTAAGGCGACTACCAAGAGCGCGTCGAGGCGTTCCGATGCGTCTCCGGCATCCGCCACATGACGAGCAGGCCAGATCCGATCGTCAACATCGCCACGATCTGGATGGCTGAAGGTATCCCCAGGCGATCGGCCGCCATGCCGGAGACTACCGCACCCACGACGTAACCGCTGTCTCGCCAGAGGCGGTACATGCCGACTGCCGAGCCGCGCCATTGAGGGTGCGCGGTGTCGCCAATGCTTGCCAGAAGTGTCGGATACACCATCGCCGTGCCGACACCCAGCGCGGCAGAAGCGGCGGCCCATCCGCCAAAGTCGGTCATCTTCGCCAGAGCGAACAGTGCGCCGCCCTGTAGCAGCATGCCACCCACGATGAGCCACTTGCGGCCATAGCGATCGGATAGTGGTCCAGTCGCGAGCTGAAGAACTCCCCACACGGCGGGATAGATGAAGGCGAGCGTACCGATCTCGGACACGGTCAGCCCCGCCGCCGCGAAGAAGAGCGGAAACAATCCCCAGGCCAGTCCGTCGTTCAGATTGTTGACGAGTCCCGCCTGACTAATGCTCGAGAGTGCCGGATCGCTCCAGGTCATTCGGAACAGGGCGCGGGTGCCGGGTCGCTCCGCGTTTCCCTGGGGGGCAACCTCTCTCTCGCGAAGGCGCCCCTCGAGCGCCGCGTGAGGCTCGGTTTCCCGAACGAACAGGACGACGACCACGATCGCGGCCACTGTGATCGCAATGCCGAGATAGAAAGGCTCCGGACGCAGTCCGTAGCGTGCCGCAAGGTAACCCGTCGCCAGCGCAGCCAGCGCGACCGCAAGGTAGCCAGCGAATTCGTTGAGACCCATTGCGAGTCCGCGTTGCCGCGGCCCCACGAGATCGACCTTCATGATGACGGTCGTCGACCATGTGAGGCCCTGATTTATGCCTAGCAGCACGTTCGCAAACACGATCCAGGACCACGATGGCGCCCAGATGACCAGGAATGGGACAGGCACCGCGAAGAGCCAGCCGGCTATTAGGACGCGACGACGACCGTGAACATCGCCGAGGCGGCCGGCGACGAGGTTGGTCACCGCCTTCACCGCTCCGAACGTAGCGATGAACGACATCGCGGCACTGGTCGAGGCGAGGCCGAACTCCTGCTCGGCGAGCAGTGGCAACACCGTTCGCTCGATCCCGACCATCGCCCCCACGAACGCGTTGACGAGGACGAGCAGCCAGAACTGGCGCCAGTTCTCGCGGAGTCCAAGCACGACTCCGGCGGCCGGCGCCATCACCGCGCTGTGTGCATCAGACTATCCCACTCCTACGGCCTGCGCGCCCATGTTGGCTGCTCTGATCTCGGCGGCGCGATGCGGCACCGGCGGAATGTCGGTGAGCATGAGCTGAACGAAATCGGATTCGCTCGTGAGCTTGAACGCGCGGTTGAAGCGCCGCTCGAAGCCGATGGTCGATGTCGACTTGCCGCTCAGCCCGCGACCGCACGCAGATCCCGCGAAGGCGCCCGGCAATATCTCGACGTAGTCCGGAAGATCGCCCAGGCGTTGCGAGGTCGCGAAAAGCGCGCGCGCGCCCTCCTCTGCCGAAGTCGCCAGCTCCGTTCGTCCCATGTCGCCCACCATTAGCGCATGGCCCGTGAGGACGAACCACGGATCGGGACCGCGCGCGCGATCGGTGATGAGCAGCGAGATGTGCTCGGGGGTATGGCCGGGCGTGTGCATGACCCTCGCTACAACGTTGCCTAACTCGAGCGTGTCGCCATCGCTGACCGGCGTGAAACCGAAGTGCGCACCCGACTCGGCGTGCAGGATGTACGAAGCTCCCGTTGCGTCGGCGAGCCGTCGCGCGCCGGAAGCATGGTCGGCATGCACGTGCGTATCGATGACGTACCTGATCTCGAGCCCGAGACGCGCGGCGTCGGCAAGGTAGGGCTGGATGTCTTCCACCGGATCGACGACGGCGCCGATACCGCGGCCGCCGCAGCCGAAGAGATACGATGCGGCGATCACTGGTTGCTCGTGCAGATACTGGCGAAAGATCATTGCGCGCCTCCGGTGACAGTTTCGAAGCCCGACGCACGCCAGTCCGGCAGACCGACATCCAGGCGTCGCGCCCGGTAGCCGCGGCTTCGTAGCAGCTTCACAGCGTCATGCGCGTAGAGACAGTATGGGCCCCGGCAGTAGGCAACGATGTCCGCATTCCGCGGCAGCTTTCCAAGCATTTGCTTTACCTCGTCAGGCGGCACAGACAGAGCGCCTGGAATGTGGCCTGCCGCGTACTCCGACGGCGGCCGAACATCGATCACGATCGTGTCCTGCTGTCCGAGTCTATTCGCGAGCTCGGCGGCGGTTAACGGCTCGAGCTCATCGGCGCCGGTGAGGTGGTCGTCCACCAGGCGCTGAACTTCGGCGAGTCGCGAATGAGCCACGTCCTGAAGCGAGCGCACAAGCATGTGCACTGCCTCACTCGCGAGGCGATAATGGATGGAAACACCCTCGCGCCGTACCTCAACGAGGGCGGCGGTCCTGAGCTCCTTCAGATGATTGCTCGTGCTCGTGACGGAACGCGAGAGCTGCCGCGCCAACGAGTCCACGGTCATCTCTCCCTGAGCTAGCAGGTCGAGAATCTCGAGGCGCGCGGGACTCGCCAGCGCCTTTCCGACGCGAGCGAACTGTTCGAGCAGTTCCTGCTTTGGATTTGGCATTGTTCCTTATTCCATTAGTTGCTGGAATAATGGAATATTCGGGCGTTTTGTCAAGGGGGGCGCATGCTTGACTGCCACGGGAGCTTCCGGTTCGATCCTTGGGCGCGTTCAGAGCTTCCTCGTTCTTTTCGCGGCCGTCAGCGGTCGGGCGTGACATCCCGCTGTTCCTCTTACCCCTACGCGAGACCACTGCGAGATTCGGCGGTGTCGAGCCGGCGGAGCTCGAGCAGACCCTCGTCACCGAGTACGAAGCTGGAGCCGCCATTGGATGGCACCGCGAAGAGGGGTATTCGGCGACGTGGTCGGATTCAAGCTGGCCGCCTACTGCCTGTTCCGGCTCCGACGGAGGGTGGGTGAGCGGTGGGAGCGGGCGTCGATCACTGCGAGCCGGCCTGACACAACGCCAACCTGGAGGCGATCATGACGCGCACCACGGCTATGCTCCTGCTCCTATCGTGTCTCGCAGGCTGCAACACCGAGCGCGAAAATCCGGACCCGGTGAGCGGCGAGGCCCGGTCCGCCGACGGCGTGCCGATTCGTTATGAAGTGCGCGGGGCCGGCGAGCCGGCGATCGTGCTCGTACACGGCTGGACGAACAGCCGGGCCATCTGGGGCGAGCATCCGCGCACTCTGTCGCGCACACATCGCGTCGTGGCGCTAGACCTGGCGGGCCATGGCGAATCGGGCATCGAGCGCTCGGAATGGACCATGGACGCATTCGGCGAGGACGTGGTAGCGGTGATCGAGCAGCTCGGCCTCGAGCGTGTCGTGCTGGCGGGATTCTCGATGGGCGGTGCCGTGGTGCTGGAGGCAGCCCAGCGCATGCCTGACAAAGTGCTTGGCGTCGTGATCGTGGACGCGTTTCACGATCCCGAGCAGGTGCCGCCGCCGGAAGCGGTCGATCAAATGGTCGCGCAGCTCCGGACTAGCTGGGGCGACACGGCTTTCATCCGGGCGTTCGCGTTCACACCAGAGACGCCGGATTCGCTTGTCGAATACGTGATGGCCAATTCGCCGGCCCAGCCGGCCGAACATTGGTTTCCGATAGTGCACTCGCTGTTCGATTGGGCACGGACGGAGTTCACGTCCACGCTCGCGGGGATTTCCGCGCCGGTCGCCGCCATCAACACTACCCAGCGTCCGACCAACGTTGAAGCAATTCGGCGTTATGCTCCCTCCTTCACTCTGGACACCATTGGCGGCGTTGGGCACGCCGGAATTCTACTCCAGCGGGTCGAGGATTTTGATGCGCGACTGCTGGCGATCGTCGAGCGTTTCGCTTCCAGCGAGCAGCGGACCAACTGACCAGGCCACTCGAACAGGACGATTGGCGCCTGACGACGTCCCCTTTCCGACCGAGCACATTGATGAAGCGCAGCGCAACTACAATCACTTTCCCGAACGATGGCAGGAAGCAAGCGATAACTTCGCTTCAACAGTACTTCGCGGAGAACATGGACGAGGAAATAGGCGAGCTGAAAGCCGGACTTCTGGTGGACTTTGTCGCCGCCGAGCTAGGCCCGACGATCTACAACCAGGCGATCGCCGACGCGCGCACGTTTTTCGAGGAGCGTTCAGCGGACCTCGCCGGTGTGTGCTATCACGCCGAATTTCCCCTGTCGGCGAAGCGCAAGCGCTAGATCGGCGAATGGAATGGGCACGCGGTCCCGGGACAGCATCGTTGGGACCGGAGCAGGGAATGCTCTAATGGTCTCGTCCAGAACGTTGAATGGAGGACGAGGGCGAACACGCCGGACGCCCTGGAGCCATCGGCAACCCGTGATGTGTCAGCGCGGAGAACTCGAGCGATCGGCCGCTGCGCTTCCGAGCAGTGCCGAATCAACCAGATCATGCGAGGGTACCATGGACGCTGCCACCGAAACGATGCTGCGCAACATAGAGACCAAGACCGGGCACTCGATCGAGCACTGGCTGGGAGTCGTGAAGGCCTCCGGAACGGAGAAGCACGGCGAACTGGTGAAGATGTTGAAGTCGGATCACGGATTCACACACGGTTACGCCAACCTCGTCGTGCATCTCGCGCGAGGTGGACTCGATACGGAAGGCGGGTCCGGCGATCAGCTCATTGCGGCCATGTTCGCCGGCAAGCGGGGCGCTTCCAGGCCGGCGTACGATGTGCTGGAAGCCGCGATCCAATCGCTAGGCAGCGATGTCGAGGTGGCGCCAAAGAAGAGCTACGTGAGCTTCCGCAGGAAAAAGCAGTTCGCGATAGCGCAGCCGTCGGCTGTCTCGCGACTGGATGTGGGACTGAATCTGAAGGGTGTGCCGCCTGGCGGACGCCTCGAGTCGGCGGCGAGCTTCAACTCGATGTGCTCGCACCGGATTCGCGTGGAATCGGCCGACCAGATCGATGATGAGCTACTGGAGTGGGTGCGCCAGGCGTACGAGGGCGCGGGTTGAGCGGTTCATCATTACCGACCATCCGCTTCATCCTCCCGGCGGCGTTAGAAGTGCGTCATCCGGCGCGCCTGAAAGAGCCGGAAGCACGATGTGGAACTGGCTGCCGTGCCCCTCTTCACTCTGCACCCAGATCCGCCCGTTGTGCGCCTCGACAGCCAGCTTGCAGAACGCAAGCCCCAGCCCCGAGCTCCGCACGCGCGGCATGCTGGGAACCTTCACGCGCTCGAATTTGTGAAAGATGACTTCGTGAAACTCGCGCGGAATTCCGGGCCCGTTGTCCGCAACCGTGAAGAGAATCCGCTCATCATCGGCGCGGCGGGCAGCCAGGGTAATGCGCACGCGTTCTGCTGTATGCGTGAGTGCATTCTGAACGAGGTTGCCGAACACCCGCCGGAGCATCGAACGGTCGGCCAGAAAAACAGGTGCATCGTCAGCGACGTCCACCGACGCGACGGCTCCCTCCTGCTCGAAGCGAAGCGACCACTCGTGGACCACCTCGTGCAGAAACGCCGCCGGCGCGATCGTGTCCAGGTCCAGGGTGACGGTGGTCTCCTCGATCCGCGCCACCTCGAGCAGGTCGCCGATGAGCGCCAGCAGGTCCTCGGCCTTGGCTTCGGCATCCCCTAACGCGCGCCGCTGCTCCTCGGCGATCGGCCCGAAGTCGCCATCCATCACCATTTCGAGCGCGGCGAGCACACTGGTGAGCGGCGTCTTGAGATCGTGCACGATCATCTTCATCAGATCGTCGCGTACCTTCTCCAACTCGCGCAGCTTGCGGTAGGAATCCTCGAGCGCGTCGGTCGCCGCCTTGAGGCGCAGCAGGCTGCGCACGCGGGCGCTGAGAATCTGCCGGTTGTGCGGCTTGGTCAAAAAATCATCGCCCCCCGCCTCGATCGCCTTCACCCTGTCGGTGGCGTCGTTGAGCGCGGTGACGAAGATGACCGGAATGCGAGCGGTGCGCGGATCGCGCTTAATGCGGCGGCATACTTCGAAGCCGGTCGCGCGGTGATCGACGCCCAGTGATCCGGCCGGCATTGCCACGTCGAGAATGCAGAGGTCCGGATGGGCCGTGAAACACATCTCGACAGCCGACGGCCCATCCAGCGCGGAGACGACACGGTAGCCTAACATGGTGAGCTGGTCGTGCAGCAGCTCCACATTCGCCTCGACGTCGTCGGCGACGAGGATCAGCGGGGAGGACGGCTCGGCAGCGGCCCCGGTCGGCATGGCGCTAGAGGCGCAGCAGCACGCCGAAGCCCATTACCCAGGCTCGTTCCTGCGCGTCGCCGGAGGCGTCACGGATCAGCCGCTGCACCGTCAGATCGAACATGCCTCGTCCGCCGGCAAGTGGTACGCCGATTCCCGCGGACATGCCGTTCTCCGACACCTCCGAGCCGTCAGGCAGGCTGAACGGCAAGCCCCGGCGTGAATAGCCGATGCGGAGCGGCAGATCGCTGCCAAACACCCGGGCTCCGCGCCCTTCCAGACCCAGTCCCATCTCCCATGTATCGCGCACCGGGACGTTGGTGAGCGAAAGCGACTCGAGGTTCGACCAGCCTACCCGCCCCGCACGCGCGGCCAGCGATATACCGCGTATTGCGGTGAACTCCACCGAGGCGCCCACGCGCATCGGATAGTCCGCCGTGCTGAGCGTCGTGTCGCCGCTCGATGCAGTCACACGGCCGCCAGTGCGCAACGATGCTCCAACGCCGAAGGTGGGTATCGGACGCCAACTGGCACCGACGCTCATTCCCGCCCCCGAATACCCAAAGCGCCGCCGTTCGAGTGCGGGCGTGAACTGTGTCGAATCGGGAACGATGAGCTCACGCTGTGTTCGGCTCTCACCAGTTAGCGCATGTCCGCCGATCCCAATCAGCAGCGTGGGGTGCAGTCGATAGGCGACGGCGAGCCGTACATCGTTCATCGCGCCGGACACACGGAAGCTGGCGATGGCCGTCGAAGTGTCTGGCGGCTGTCCGATGATCAGTTCGTTACTCGTTTCCCACGAGCGGTCGAGCAAGGTGGACGAGCCGAATCCGAGCATCCACCGCTGGCCGATCGCTATGTTCGCCGACACGACGGGAAAGCGCGAGACGGCCGAATTGTCGGAGCCGTCCGGCGTCGAAACGCGACGCCATTCCGGGGCATACTCGAAGTACACTCCCGGCCGGCCAAGCATCCCAATCGCCGCCGGATTGAGCGGTGACAGTGGATCGAGCTCCGCCAGACCGCCACCCATCGCACGCGCGCGCGCGGCAAGCTGGCCGGTGGGATAACCGAATCCCTGCGTGCTCAGAGTACCCTGCGCGGGAAGAGCGGGAGCCATGATCACAAGAACGAGCGTGACGGCAGCGAATCGTCGCATCAGGGAAGCCCAAAGCCGGCGCGCGGTACGTAGCTGAGCAGAAGGTGCGGCCGCTGCTCCTGCGGCACGCCCGGATCGCTCGAGTAGAACAACGCGGTATGCGGTGCAGTGCCTTCGTCGAGCGCCTGCAGGACGAGTGCGCGAGTGAATGTCTGATCGTTCGACAGCCGCCATACGGCGATCGCGGTGGCGATCTGGAACTGCTGCTGTCCGCTGTCGGCCGCGGTGATTCTGATTGGCGGCATGGGGAAAGATGCGATGTTGCCTAGCAGCAACGCCGCCTTGCCGGGCTCCGGATCCAGTACGGTGGTGGCGCGAACGAGACGTGGAATCAACAGCAGCGTATCACCCGGATCGATCGTGCGGTTGGGGATCTGCGTCATGATCAGCAGAGCGCGCACGATCGTGTTGGACTCGATGAGCGCCTGGGGAATGTCGAAGCGCAGGTATGAGCGGTTCCCCGGAATACCGCCCACCGCCAGCACGCCAGGTGGAGGAAAGACTCCGTCCAGAATGACTTGATAGTCGGCGAAACTGTTCGCAACCCCACCAGGAGTCGCCGCCACATTGGAGCTGGCGACGATCGAAAGCGTCTGCGTGTCCGCGGGCGCCCTGGCCAGATAGCTCAGGATCGCCGCGCCGGTGCTTTCCGCGGTGAGCATCTGAAGCTGTACCGACGAGTCGCTGCGGACGGCGATCCCGAATCGCACCCGATCGCCGGCAATGATCCGGGGCGCGAGGAAAGCCGCCGGCACCGGAATTCGCCGCGTCCCGACGAGCGAATCCCTGTGGAACGTCCGGGACGAGATGAACCGGTCGGGACGAAAGAGTTGTCGCACGGCGGCAGTATCGATCCCGACAACCGTGGTATCGACGTCGTACAGCTCGATGGTGACCGAATCACTGGCGACCGGCGCGGCGGCGATCGACAGGAGGAGGTCCGCCGTATCGATGCTGGTGATCGTTCGCTGCGCGGTGTCTCCCCGCGTTATGCGGTGCAGCAGCGTATCGAAACGGGCGACGCCGGCGGTGACGAGCGTGTCGCCACGCCTTGCCAGGATGATCGCTGGCTCCGTTCCGATCAGCGGGTACCCTGACAACGAGCTGTCGAACACTACGGGATACAGCACCGTATCCCGCACCTCGAGCCCCTGCTCGGGGCACAGCACCGGACACGCCGCACCGCCATCGAGGTCCTCGCTGCAGCCGCCAATCATCATCAGCCCCGCTGCGCAGAGCGCCAGCAGGCGAAATTTTCTCAACACGTCGCTCATGCCTGCCTGGTCGAATTCCGTACCGCGTGCCCGTGCACCAACGCCCCGCTGGTGAACGGGTGGGGGAGCAGCTCCGCGATTCGCCACTCGGCGCGAGCGCCGTGAATCGTCAGGCTGGTGATGCGCAACCCCGGCGCCATCTCCTGCAGCACCTGGCGGCACATTCCGCATGGAGGTGTAGGCGCCTCCGCTTCCGTGATTACCAGCAATTCCTCGAGGTCACTGACCCCCTGCACCACTGCCGCGGCCACTGCCGCACGCTCGGCACAGATTCCCGCCGGAAACGCGGCGTTCTCCACGTTGCAGCCCGTCACCACCCGTCCGTCGCGCGAGACAAGCGCCGCCCCGACCCGGAAATGCGAGTAGGGTGCGTAAGCCCGTTCCATGGCCGACCGGGCCGCCTTCTCGATCGTTTCCGCGCTCGACACAGTCACCGGCCCAGCAGCGGCTGCAGAAACGATCGTCCGGCACCGCGAAAGTCGGAGTTCAGCCATTCCGCCGCCGTCGCGCCCAGATCGGCAAAGCTGTCCCGCTCGCCCAAAGGCTGCGGGCGCACAGCGGGCCCATACACGATGAGCGGAACGCGCTCGCGCGAATGGTCTGTAGAAGGCGTGGTTGGATCGTTGCCGTGGTCGGCGGTCAGGAAGAACAGGTCGTCCTCATGCAGATGTGACAATAGCGCCGGGAGTTCCGCATCGAAGCTGCGAAGCTCCTCGTAGAACCCCGCAGTGTCGTTCCGGTGCCCCCAGCGCTGGTCGAAATCTACAAGGTTGACGAACAGCAACCCACCGTCCATTTCACCCAGGGCCCGGTGAATGGCCGCGATTCCCTCCGCGTTGCTGGCCGTGTGCTCGGAGGCGATGCTTCTCCCGGCGAACAGGTCATCGACCTTTCCCACGCCCCGGCGCGGGATACCCGCCTCGGCCAGGGCGTCGAGCAGGGTGGGGCCCGGGGGCGGGATGGAAAAGTCGCGACGGTGGGGAGTCCGATGATACGCGCCGGCCTCGCCTGTGAACGGCCGGGCGATCACGCGCGAAACATCGTGGGGCGCCGACAACAGGGCGCGGGCTGACTCACAGGCGGAATAGAGCTCCTCGAGCGGCACCACCGATTCATGGGCCGCTATCTGGAAGACCGAGTCGGCGGAGGTATACACGATCCAGGAGCCGGTTCGCTCGTGTGCGGGACCGAACCGCGCGATCATCTCCGTTCCGCTTCCCACGGAATTTCCAATGACGCCTCTACCCGTCCGGCTCTCGAACTCGTCGATGACGTCCGGGGGGAAGCCGTACGGGTAAACGGGAAACGGGCGCGCGACCACCACGCCGGCAATCTCCCAGTGTCCGGTGGTGCTGTCCTTTCCGGCGCTGCGTGGCCGCATGGTGCCATATGCGGCGTTCGGCGCCGCGACCGGCTCGACCCCGGTGATCGGCGTCGCATTGCCGAGTCCGAGCGCCTGCAGCGCCGGGAGCGTCATGCCGCCGACCGCCCGCGCGATGTTTCCAAGCGTGTCACTGCCGGCATCGCCGTACTCCTCCGCGTCAGGCGCGGCGCCGGCGCCCACACCGTCGAGCACGATGATTATGGAGCGCCTCACGATTCCTCCGGACGGTAGATCCGCGTGAGGCGCCCTCGCAATCCGGTAAGCAGTTCGTATGGCGACATCATCTCGGCGTCCCAGGCTACACGCTCGAGGGAGAGATCGCGGTCGCTCGAATGGGAATCGGGATTGGGGAATCGGGAATCGGGCTCGCCTCCCGAACTCTCCGCCCGCTCTCTGCCGATCAAAGTGACGACGTCGCCGATTTCGCATTCGACGCCCGTGACGTCGATCATCGTCATGTCCATCGTGACGACGCCCGCGACGGGGACGCGACGGCCGTGCAGCAGTGCGGTACCGCGATTGGAGAGTGACCGGCGGTATCCGTCCGCGTAACCGAGCGGGAGGGTGGCAATGCGCCGATCGCCGACGGCTCGATAGGCGGCGCCGTAGCTCACCGTTTCACCGTCACGTACGGTGCGCAACTCGGCTATGCGCGCGCGCAGGTGTACCACCGCGTCGGGGGTCCATTGTACGTGCTCACCGGTGCTCACACCGTACAGCGCCACGCCGGGCCTGACGAGATCCCACTCACTGGCCCCACGCCGCTGCAGTGCGGCCGAGTTCTCGGTATGCAGAACGAGGGGCCGGTTCGGCAATGCCCCGACCGCCTCACGAAAGCGTCGCTCCTGTTCCGCGGCCGAGCCGTCATTGCGGTCCGCCGAGTGGAAGTGGGTGAAAGCGCCTTCCGGGGGCGCGGCGCGGACCAGCTCACTCACCAGGGCAATCTCATGCCACGGTAGCCCCGCCCGGCTCATGCCGGTATCGATGGACAGATGCCAGGCACCGCCTCCCGCTATCCACGATTCAATCGCCCGGGGGTCGCCTAGCGAAGGTGTTAGTCTGGCGGCCCGGGCGCGCTCGAACTCGCCAGACAGCAGCGGCGTGCAGATGAGCAGCGGCCGGGTAATGCCGCAGGCCCGAAGCTCCTCACCCTCGGCTACCGTTGCGAGCCCGTAACCCCATGGCTCGAGCGGCTCGAGTGCACGTGCGACCGGTCCGGCGCCCAGGCCATACGCGTCCGCCTTTATCATCGGGAGGATGGGTACGCCGGCGCGTCGTGCGATCGCTGCTGCATTCTGTCGCAACGCGCCCAGATCGACTTCGACCCAGGCGCGTTCGAGCGCGGTGCGCGATTGACGTGTCATCGTGAGGTCGGGTAGTATACCGGCCCCGGGAGGGCTATGCAACGGAAGCAGTCGCTACTCGATGCGCTGGCTATCATGCGCGACCTGCGGCAACGATGCGAGTGGGACGCCGCGCAGACGCATGCGTCGCTGCGACCCTACCTCATCGAGGAAAGCTGTGAGCTGGACGACGCCCTGCGCGCCGGCGAAGCAGATGCGATGCGCGAGGAGCTCGGCGACGTACTGCTCCAGGTGCTCTTTCACGCCGTGATCGCCGAAGAGCAAGGCACCTTCGACATCGACGACGTGGCGGGGTCGCTCGTGTCGAAGATGGAGCGCCGACACCCGCACCTGTTCGGGAGTGGCGAGCGCGAATCGTGGGAAAAGATGAAGGCGCGGCATCGCGAACGGCTTGGCGAAGGGTTGCCGCTGGCACTCCCCGCGCTTCATCGCGCTCACCGTCTGCAGGACCGAGCGGCTGGAGTGGGATTCGATTGGCCAGACACGTCCGGACCACTCGACAAAATCGCCGAAGAGCTGGAAGAGGTGCGCGAGGAACTTGCAGCGCACCCGGTTCGCGGCGACGCGAGCGATGTCCCGACGCACGATGCCTCGCATACCGCCCTGGAGGCCGAGCTGGGCGACCTGCTGTTCGCGGTGGTCAATCTGTGTCGTAAGGCGGGAGTGCACGCCTCTCTCGCCCTCGATGCCGCCAACACCAAGTTCGAGAAGCGCTTTGACGAGATGTCGAGCCTGGCTGCCGAACGAGGTGCAACGTTAGGCGAGATGAGTCTGGATGAGATGGATGCGGTGTGGGAGGAAGTGAAAAAGAAATGAGAAGGGCGAATTGCGAAAACAATTGCGGATACAGTCCCCCTTTCGCACTTCGCACTTCGCACTTCGCACTTCGCACTTCGCACTTCGCACTTCGCACCTCGCACTTCGCACCTCGCACTTCACGGTCTCAACCGGTTCATCAATCTCGGAAAGGCAATGACTTCCCGCAGGTGCGGCACGCCGCAGATCCAGGCAACGGTGCGCTCCAGGCCCAGACCGAAGCCGGCGTGCGGGAACGTGCCGTACTTTCGAAGATCGAGGTACCAGCCGTAGGCGTCCATTGGGAGCCCTTCTTCCTCGATCCGCCGCTTCAGTTTGTCGTAGTCGTCCTCGCGCT
>CAZPCC010000257.1:0-9206 GCA_964584905.1 uncultured Gemmatimonadaceae bacterium
CGTAAGCAGCGTCACCGTCATCCAGACGAGGGTGCTCCCCGCCACCGTGACGAGCAGTATGACCGAGTCGGCGCGCGGATCCCGGGCCGGGAAGAAGTCGGGTATCACCTGGATCGCAATCAGTGAAATCACGAACGATGCGATCATCGCGCTGATCTCCGACCAGGCGTTGATTCTCCACCAGTACCAGCGAAGGATGAGCACCAGACCGGTGCCCGCGCCTAGCGCGATGAGAAAGCGCCATGCACCCTCGATCGTCGTGAGGCGCCAGGAAACGAATATCGAGGCGACGAACAGAAGAATCGTCGCGGTGCGGCCGACCATGACGTAGTGCCGCTCCGATTCGTCGCGCTTGAGGAACCGCTTGTAAACATCATTGACCAGATAGCTCGCCCCCCAATTGAGCTGCGTGGCAACGGTGGACATGTACGCGGCCGCGAAGCCGGCGAGCATCAGTCCGCGCCACGGTGTGGGGAGCAGGTCCATGAACGCGTGCACGTAACCGTCGCCCTTCTGATCGGCGGCGAGCTCCGGATAGAGCACGACGGTCGCGAGGGCCGTTATGATCCATGGCCACGGGCGAATGGCGTAATGCGCAACCTGGAAGAACAATGTCGCCAGCATGCCATCGCGCTCAGTGCGAGCCGAGAAGATGCGCTGCGCCACGTAGCCTCCTCCGCCCGGTTCGGCGCCGGGGTACCAGGCAGCCCACCACTGGACCGAGAGGAACACACCCAGCGTGAGCAGGGGCATCCACGCATAGCCGGCAATGCCTTCAGGGCCAATCCGGACAGGAAGCACAGACAGCGCCGCCGTCTCGCTGCCGAAATGCGCCGCCACCCCGTCCTTGAGCGCCGCCATCCCGCCGACAGCATCAACCGAATACACGGCCAGCACGATGACCGCCGTCATCATGATGATGAACTGGAAGAAGTCCGTCCACAGCACCGCCCACAGCCCGGCGGCCACCGCATACATGACCGTTATGACGAAGCAGATTCCGACGGCTACCAGCGGGGGGACGTCCAACGCGATCGACAGGATCGTGATCATCGCCTTCGTGACCCAGCCGAGGATGATCAGATTGATCGGAATCGCCAGATAGAGGGCGCGAAATCCTCGCAAGGTGGCGGCCGGCTTGCCGCTGTAGCGTACTTCGGCCAGCTCGACGTCGGTCATCACGCCCGCCCTGTGCCAGAGCCGGGCAAAAAAGAACACGGTGAGAATCCCGCTCATCACCGCGTTCCACCACAACCAGTTTCCGGCCACGCCGTTGGCGGCGACCAGCCCTGTCACAGCCAGCGGTGTATCTGCCGCGAAGGTAGTCGCGACCATCGAGATGCCCGCCAGCCACCATGGGACGTTGCGGCCGGATACGAAATACTCTGAGAGTGTCGAACCACCGCGGCGCGTGAAGTACAGCCCAATCGACGTCGTCAGCACGAAATAGGCGGCGACAATCGCCCAATCGATGGCGGAGAAGCTCATCGGGCGGAAGCGGAAGAAAGTGCGGTGGGCGGTGTCCGGCCGCTCGCCGCATCGGCGGCCAGCACCACCGCGTCCGCCAGATCCCTGCGCACGCGCCCGATGCGCGAATTCTGACGCGTGGGATTCACGCGATTGGTGAGGAGAATGACGAACAGGTTGCGGGCCGGATCCATCCACATGGAGGTGCCGGTGAATCCGGTGTGGCCGAATGCCTGGCGAGAAAGAAGATCGCCGGCCGAGTTGGACCCGCTCGGCGTCTCCCAACCCAGCGCACGATGCGACAGCGTGGAATCCTGCACCTGAGTAAAGGCGCGGAGCGTGGCTTCCTGAACGATGCGAACCCCGGCACGCGCACCGCCGCCTAACAACATCTGGGTGAAGATCGTCAGGTCGCGGCCGGTGCTGAAGAGTCCCGCGTGCGCCGAAACGCCGCCGAGGCGAAAGGCATTCTCATCGTGGACCTCGGCGCGGACGTGCCGCTGGCGCCATGGATCGTACTCCGTGGGCGCCGTTCGCCAGGACACCGTCATTCTGGGGGTGAAACCTGTCTCGATCATCCCGAGCGGTCCGAAGACGTGGAGTGCGAGGTACTGGTCCAATGGCCACCCGCTCACCTGCTCGACGATCTGCCCGAGCAGAATGGCTCCCAGGTCGCTGTACGCCATGCGCGCGCCCGGTACCGTATCCAGCTCCGTCGCGTACACCGCCGCCACCGCCTCCAGCGGAGTCTCGGCTTCCTTGTACAGCGGGCGCCAGGGCGGAAGTCCGCTCGAATGGGTGAGCAGATGCCGGACGGTAACCGCGTCCTTGCCCGGCCCGGTGAATCGGGGGAGGTATCGCGAGACGGGCGCATCGAGATCTACCGCGCCTTGCGACACGAGCCGCATCATGGCGGTGGTCATTCCAATGACCTTCGTAAGCGATGCCATGTCCCACAACGTGCGCTCGTCAGGCCGGGGACTGCCGGCCTGCCAGTCGATGACCCCGAAGCCGCCGCTGAAGTACACGCGGTCGTGGCTGCCGACCACCGCGTACGCCCCCGGGAAGGCGCTGTCCGCCAGCGCCCGCTGCACCACCTGGGAGACCGAATCCTGAATCGCTCTCTGCATGCGTTGCTCTATGCGCTCGGCGCGTCCCGTGCCGAACGACGCACAGGCGGAAAGGGAAACGAGGAGCAGGGAAGCGCTGAGCGAGGCGCGCATCAGGCGCCCCCGCTCCCCGCGGCTGGCTGAGAATGCCGACCCAGGATTCAAGTTGCTGGCACGCTGCACTACATCCTCCTCGCGCGATGGTTGCATGGTGAAGCCAATAACACTCTCGTCAGGCATGCACCCGGGTCCGACGAGCCCTCTACTTCGATCGAGAGATACCGTCGCCCCTCTTGAAGTAGCCGGGCAGCGAGATCGGCGATGTGCCAACGACTGGAATCGCACCCGCCAGCGCTCGTGCGGCGGCCTGCTCCAGTCCAGGATCGATTCCGTACGTCGCTACGTAGCTCGACACGCGTGGAAAATCGCGAATTACGTACGGATTGCCATTCGCGACGACAATTAATCGCTCCCGCGCAGCCAGCCCATCGATCCATTCCGAGATACGGCGGGGTATGGCGAACCGGCCCTCCCCCTCGATCGTCCGCACATGAGTCGTGACGATGATACGATCAACTCCCGCGATGGTGCGGGCCAGGGAATCGAGCTCCGCCTGTCCGGTGCGCGGCGAGATGCGCACTCCCGCGGCCCTCGGCACGTGCCGTCGCAGCTCGGCAAGAAACGCCCGGCCGGCAAGGACTTCGAGCTCGGGAGCGTACGTCACCACGGCAACCCTCCCGTCGCGCGAAACCGGGACGAGGTCGTTGGCGTCGCGCAGCAGCGTGATCGCACGCTCAGCTATCCCCTGGGCGACTTCCAGATGCTCCGGCGCCCCCACGACATGGCGCAGCCGATCGAGGTTCACATAACGATTATCGTGCAATCCCAGCCGCGCCTTCATCTCCAGCGTTCGGCGGGCGCTGGCCGCTATCCGGTCCGCAGGGATTTCGCCGCTTTCGACCGCGGCGACCACGGCACGAATCGCAGCCGGAATGTCGCCAGGCTTGAGCAGCACATCGGCACCAGCCTTGACTGCCAGCACCGCGCTCTCGCCAACGCCGTATCCCTCACCCACCCCCTCCATGGTAAGGGCGTCGGTGACGATCATTCCATCAAAGCCTAGCGAATCCCGAAGCAGTCCGCCGATCACCTCGGGCACGAGCGTGGCGGGGGTGGACGGCTGGCCGAGTGCCGGCAGAGCGATGTGCGCCGTCATGATCGCGCCCACGCCGGCCGCGATCGCCGCCTTGAACGGCCGCAGCTCCACGCTGTCGAGCCGCGCGCGGTTCGACGTCACCACCGGGAGTGCCAGGTGCGAATCGGTATCAGTGTCCCCATGGCCGGGGAAATGCTTCGCGGTCGCGACCACCCCCTCGCTCTGAAGCCCGCGCACGAAGGCGCCGGCGAGCATTGCCACGGCGCGCGGATCCTCACCGAACGACCGGGTGTTGATCACCGGGTTGGCCGGATTGTTGTTTACGTCGCTCGTTGGCGAGAATGCCATCATGATCCCGATCGCCCGCGCCTCGCGACCGGTGATCCGACCGGCCTCGAAGGCATCGTCCTCCCGTCCGGCGGCACCGATCGCCATGTTGGTGGTGAGCAGCGTGGCGCTGCCGCCGCGCAGCAGCGATGGCACGTGAACCCCGCCCACCAGCCGACCGAGTCCTGGCTCCAGGTCGGAGGCCACGAGTAGCGGTACGGACGCAATGCGCTGGAGCGCGTTGATCTTTTCGGCGACCTCGATCGGAGAGCCCAGCGACATGGTAATGCCGCCGACGCCGTCCCCGGCCACCCAGCCTCGGGCCTGCGCGAAAGTCGGATCGTCCCAGTGGCTGTAGTCGCCGAGGATCCAGACGTGCACCATTTGCGCAACGCGGGACCTCAAATCGAGCGTTGCCAGCGTGCTGTCGACCCACGCGCGCTGTTGCGGGGTAAGAGGTGCATCGGGCACAAACGCGCGCGTCGTGACGACGATGTTGCGCGCCGCCGGGACCGGAGTTGGCAACATCGACTCGTCAGGCACCGGCCGCGCCGGTTGAGCGCAAGCGGCAGCGAGGAGCAGTCCAACCAGAATTACGGAGCGCAGGGGCGAATGCGGATTCACGGACGGATTATTATGGGAGCGATCGGTGCGGTGCTGATCACCGCGTGTGCGGGCGGCGTGGCAGGTGGAGCGGGGGAAGACGAGTACGGTCTGCCTGAGCGGCACGTCCGGGTTCGCCCCGGAATCACCGTGCTGCTGGAGGATAGCCTGCACCTGATCGCTGGCAAGCGAGTGGCACTCCTGACGAATCAGAGTGGACTCGACGCGCAAGGGCGGAGCGATATCGATCTCCTGTACCGCGCGGATTCGGTGGTCGGGGCCGACAGCGCCCCACGATTGGTCGCGCTCTTTGCTCCCGAGCACGGCATCCGTGGGACCGAGGAACGTTCCAATATCGCCAGCAGTACCGATGAGCGCACGGGGTTGCCGATTCATTCCCTGTACAATCCCACGACTATAGAGCCGCCCGATTCTACGCTCGCCGGGCTCGATGCGCTGATAATCGACCTGCAGGACCTCGGCACGCGTACCTGGACCTATCCGGGCTCGATGGTCTATGCCATGCGGGCCGCGGCACGCAACGGGGTGAAGGTCATCGTCCTCGACCGTCCCAATCCCATCACCGGCGCCATGGTCGAAGGGCCGGTGCTCGACAGCAGCCAGACGTACTCGGGGTCGCACAGCGCCGCACGCCGCGCCACGCCGGTGACCCTGTATCCCATTCCGCTGCGACACGGCCTCACCTTCGGGGAGCTGGCGCTGTTCTACAACGATATCCTCGATCTGGGTGCCGACCTCACGGTGATCCCCGCAGCGGGGTGGCAGCGGCACCTCTGGTTCGATGAAACTGGCCTGCGGTGGGTGAAGCCTTCGCCCAACATGCCGTCGCTCACCAGCGCGCTGCTCTATCCGGCCATCGTGCCCTTCGAGGGGTCCAATCTGAGCGTGGGGCGCGGCACCCCGGATGCCTTTCAGCGGTTAGGTGCCCCGTGGCTCGACGCCGACAGTGCGGTGGCGCTGCTCGAGGACAGAGGCCTGTCGGGAGTGCGGTTCGTGGTGGATCGCCGGGCTCCCGACAGCCCGGCCGACAGAAAGTTCGGTGGCCAGGTAATTCCGTGGATCAAGATCGAGGTTACCGATCGCGACCGCGTACAGGCCGCCCGCGTAGGCGCGGCGCTGCTGTGGGCGATCGCCAAGGTGAACCCCGATTCGCTGCAAATTCGTAATGCAACCTTCGATGCGCGATTCGGGATCCCCGCGCTGCGCGAGGCGCTGCTGCGCGGAGAGGATCCGGACTCGGTCATCGACAGCGAGCTGCCGAAGGTGGTCGCGTTCGAGCAGCGGACGAGGAGGTACCGGTTGTACAGGTAGCGCTTAGAGCGGGAATCGGGAATTGGGAATCGGGAATCGGGAGCATCGGGATAGTTGGTGTCGATTCCCGATTCCCGATTACCTATTCCCGATCAGCACACGCGCCGTTTCCGTTAACGCACTGCTCCTCCTCCCCCCACCACCACGGCCGCTGTACCTCACGTTGGCGTGGCCAGATCTCCTTGAGGGTCGACGCTTCGTACAGCCGCCCGTTCTTCATTACATATCGAATCTGCGTCGTGTTGCGGAGGTCATCGAGCGGGTTGGCGTCGAGCACCTGAAGATCGGCGAGCTTGCCAGCCTCGAGCGAGCCAAGCACCTTGCCGAGTCCAATCGCATCGGCTCCGAACGTCGTGCCGACGCGCAGCACATCGTGCGGCTTCATCCCGCCTGACGCGATGCTCCAGAGCTCCCAGTGCACGCCTAGTCCCTGGAGCTGTCCGTGCCCGCCCAGGCCGACGCGACCGCCCGCTTCGACGATCTTCTTCGCTTGCGCGGCCTGCTCATCAAATACGAATTGGCTGCCGTGGAAAAAGCCCCCGCGCCTGAGGCCACGGCGGATTATCTCGACCTTTGGGGTCCACCTCGTCAACTTCTCGTCGCTGGTGATGTCGTAGTTCTGATACCAGTAGTTCTCGCCGGATGGACCGCCAAAGTTGACCAGCATCGTCGGAGTGTATGTTATGCCGCTCTGTGCCAGCAGCTCCACCGCATCCTTGAACAGCGGGTAGATGGGATAGGAATGCTCGGCGCCCGGATAGCCGTCGATCGCTTCCGTCATGTTCTTCTTGAAATCCAGATAATTCTCGGATGTAGGCATCAGGCCAAGCTCGCGCGCCGCCATGATGATCCATTGGCGTACCTTCCGGTCACCAGCGCCGTACTGCTTGATGGTGTGCGTGTTGTAGTACTCGGAGTATCGACGAAGGACGTCGCGAGCATCATTGAGGCTGTTGATGTTCTCGGACCAGAACACGCCGGGTCCGGTGGAAAAGATTCGCGGTCCGAGAATGTCACCTGTCTCGACGAGGTCTCCGTAGGACAGAACATCGGTGGTTCCCGTCTGCGGGTCCCGCGTGGTAGTGACGCCGTAGGCAAGATTGGCGAGGTATTCCCAGACCTGGGTCTTGTGGATGCCTGACGAGGGGCGCAGGTGGGCGTGGATATCCACCCAGCCGGGAAGGATGGTTTTTCCCGCCACATCCACCACCTCGGTGCCAGCGGGAATCGTCAGGCTGCCAGCCGGGCCCACCGCGGCGATGCGATTGTCTCGAATCAGGATATCCCCGTTCTCGATCACCTCATCGCCATTCATTGTGATGATCCGCGCTCCGCGCAGCGCAACCGTTCCGCGCGGCTTGTCGCGCGCTACCGTAATGAGAACGTCGACCCGGTTCGGCTCGTATGCGGGGGTCGCTTTCTTGCCGGTGTCGCGGCGCGCCACGGTGGCCGAATCCCCGGCGGCCAGCGCCACCTGCCGCCCCGGTTCTGCTCCGGCTTGTGCGGTATCGGTGTGTGCCGCAGTATCCGCGGCCGCGCCGCGCTGAGGACGGCCGGCGCGGCGGAGAGAGTCGGCGCGCTGAGTGGAGTCGCGCACGAGCGAATCGGAGAGCGCAATGTCGTAGGTGAAGTAGCTGTGGCCTAGCGAGTAGTGGAACTTGTTGCCATCCGGGTGCCAGCCGGGAAAGTCGCCACCGACGGTGGTGACGCGCTTTGCCGGCACCGGGGCGTTGGCTGGCCGCTGAACCGATACCTGGAGGCCCTCGCCGCCCACCATCGGCACCGTCACGAGGTATACGTTGTCCCCGACCAGCGCGATCGCCCTGTCGCCCCGCGGAGCAATGAGGATCTGGGTCGCCGGTTCGGGCCGCGCGTTAGGTCCGCCTCCCGGCTGTGCGAACCCGGTCACCCTGATCACCTGCCGGACGTCGGTCCCATCGAACCGCATCGAAACCAGACCGCGGCGCCCGTCGGTGATGAAGATCCGGGTGGTGTCCTGGGTGAAGTGCGGCCATCCGTTCGCGGTGAGCGGGGCAATTCTCGACACCGCGCCGCCGCCCGCCGGTATCCAGACCAGCTCCATCCCGTACATGCTCTCTTCCTCGATGCGCGGCTGCTTGGGCCCTCGCGCAGCCACGATGCGGCTTCCGGTCGGCGTGTAGTTGATGCGGTCGTAGAATGCGTGTTCGCTGGTGAGGCGCTCCGGCCGGGCGGCGCCGCGCGCATCGGTGCGGACGCGGTAGATGTCGCCCCCTTCCTCCGTCCACGTCACATACGCCACATAACGTCCATCCGGCGACCAGACTGGCGAGTGCTCACCCACTTCGACATTAGTCAGGCGGCGGGGCGTGCCGTCCGGCAGATTCATGATCCAGAGCCTGTCGAGCGCGGTGAACGCCAACCGCGTGCCGTCAGGCGAGGGACGCGCGTTCCGGATCTGACGCACGGTGAGCATCGAGTCGTTGAGCTCGTAATCGAAATGCACGAGCGGACCCAGCTGCTGCTCGACGTCGGCGGTGAACGGGATCTCGGTCACCGCGCCGGTGGCGATCTCGACCCGCTTGATCCTGCCGTCCCACGAGGTGATCACTGCCGAGCCATCGGGGGTGAACGATGATCCGGGCATGTTGTCGCGGGTGTAGCGCGATTCCTGATCGTCGCGCTGAACATCGCGCACCAGCCACCGCTCGTCGCCTGACGAGATCTCACGCAGCCGCAGCGAGGTGACGGAGTCTTCGCGAGTCGCGTAGACCAGCCATTTGCCATCCGGGCTCAGGATCGGGCGCATGGCACTACCGTAGGCGTTGGTGCGCGAGTGGGTCTCCCCGGTCTCGCGGTCGTACACGGCAACCTGCCACAACGGGAGCTGAAGGTTGTAGCCGAACCCACCGCGCTTCACCGCCACGTGGATGTACCGTGGATCGTCGCCGAACGCCGCTCCGAGATAGTTGTCGATCGGCGCTCCGCCACCGGCCTGGGGGCCGGACGAACCAGCGCCTGACGCGCCGGCGAGCTTTACTCCGCTGCCTCCATCAATATGGTAGAGGAACAGCTCGTAGGTGCTGGCCCGAACATCGGTCGTCGAGCGCGAAGTGACGATGTACTTGCCGTCCGGAGTCCACTCCGGCGAGATGTACTGGCCCTTGTCGCCCTTGGTCAGCGCGCGCGGGTTTTTCCCGTCAGGGTCGATCAGCCAGAGATTTTCTGCGCCG
>CAZPCC010000258.1:0-26048 GCA_964584905.1 uncultured Gemmatimonadaceae bacterium
AGCAGCATCAGAGTGATTAAGGCTTTGGGCACGCCTCCCACGCATTCAGAAAGCGTGCCTTCACCAGTCACCTTGGCGGCGATTATTTACGCAGCCGCTGCGCCGCCGCATCGAAGTCGGCCTCGCTGCCAGTCGTTAGGCGCCACCGGCCGAAGCCCGACTGGTCGATGAACACCAATTGCAGCCGCTGCTGGTTGTAACGCCACATCTGCGCTCGTCCCCGCTGATTGAAGCTGTTGTCGCCCTGCTCGAGTATCTGGTCGGGCTCGCCCAGCGTCACGTATACCTCGCCCCGGTCGGACAGCCATCCCGAGGTTCCCTCATCCCCGAACCGCTGGTTGGCGACGCGCACCCGTGCGAAGTACGTACGCAGGGCTTCGTGTTCGGGTGTGCGTGGATCTGGGTCCGTCTCCCGGTAAAAGGCCCCCCATGCGTCGGCCCGACCCTCTCCGGCGGTTTCGCGCAGCTGCGCCAGCCGGGTATCGCTCGCGAAGAAGCGCAGCAGACTGAGCATTTCCTCATACGAGCTGATCGCCCACTCCTCACCGAATGTGACGAACAGCGCGGCGGTTACCGTGTCGGCCGCGTTGAGGGGCGTGGCGCTCAGTGTGACTCGCCCAACGCCCAGTACGGAAACGGGAAGCTTGATTACGCTGGCACGCATGACCGTCGACTGCGAATCGAGCTCGATGGTGTCGCGCCACACGATTACCTGCTGATCGCTGAGCGCGGCGAGCGCCACAGGGGTCTCCGGCGGCAGACCATATCCCTCCAGATAGACCTGAACGACCGTATCCCTGCCAAAGATCGCCGTCGCCCTGGGGTTCGCCACCAGTTCCGGCAGTGAATCGCTGGAGGTTCTCGGAGTGGCCTCGTAGACCGCCACCGGGGATGACAAGCCGATCGGCGTGATACGCGGGACATTCACCAGCATTTCATGACGCCCGTTCCTCGCGCTCCCCTCGTCACGAACCGAGACAGCGAGCACATACTGGCCGGGCGCCGCGGCCACGAACTGCTGAAAAATGAGACTTTCGTCCTCGCGGGTCGATTCGCGGTAGCTCGCCACGCGCACCGATTCACGGGCGTCGACATGCAGCGCGACTTCCGCGCCGCGGCGCAGGTCGAGCGACACCTGATACCGGCCACGATAGCCGTCCTGCTCAGGCGCGAAGGTGAAGTCGCGATTGGGCATCGACAGGGTGACCAGCATCAGCGTGGAATCGGCGGTGGCGCCGGCGAAATAATTCACGCCGCCAATGAACTGAATCGGGTCCCCTTCGGCGATGAGCCCCGCGTTTGCGTACGCCGCGACGGGATCGAGTCCTCCGCCTCCCCTGCGGGCCTCACCATTGTCGTTCGGGGCAGGACGCTGCGGAGTGCCGCTATTGGTACGCGGAACGCATGCGGTGGCCAGGATGAGAGCGACGAGCAGCACCGCCGGCGTGCGGCACGGTTGGGTGACGAGCATTGCGAGACCTTGAAGGGGGAGGGCGCGTATCGGCAATCTACACTGCGGCCCCGGGAGTGTTCACGCCGCAGTCGCTGCTTGCTGCGCCCCTAGTCGCGGGTTAGCTTCGCGGCGTGACGCGCGAGGATCTTTCGGGGACGATGCTGGCCGGGTACGCCCTGCGACAGCTGATTGGGGAGGGCGGGACCGCCATCGTGTACCGTGCCGAGCATCCTACGCACGGCACGGCCGCGGTTAAGGTGCTGCGCGAAAAACTGCGCTCCGACCGGACGGCGATCGCCCGATTTCTGCGCGAGGCGACCTACGGTACCCGCGTTCAACACCCCAACGTGGTGCAGACGATCGAGATAGGGGAGGCTCAATCCGGACTCCATTTTCTCGCGATCGAGTGGGCCAACGGCGAGTTGCTGGAGCGCTATGCGCGCCGGCACGCACCCCTGCCTCCCGCCGAAGCGGCGACGATCGTCGCGCAGATCGCCGATGCCGTGCAGGCGGCGCATAACGCGGGGATCATTCACCGCGATCTGAAGCCCGACAACGTGATGTACGATGCGGAGACGCGGCAGGCCAAGCTTCTCGACTTCGGCATCGCCGCCGACAGCGACATGACCTCCGAGGAGCGCCTTACGCGCGCCGGCTTCTTCGTCGGTACCCTAATGTACGTTGCACCGGAAGCGCTGTCCGGCGCCCTGGTGACGCCGGCGGCCGATCAATACAGCCTGGCGACCATCGCGTACTACCTTCTGACCGGCTGCTTTCCCTATCTGGGCAAGAACCAGCGGGAGATCTTCACGCAGCTCCTGTCACAGCCGCCGATTCCGCTCAACGCCGCCCGGCGCGAGCTCAGGTTTCCCAAGGCGGTCGAGGAAGTCGTCATGCGCGGACTTTCGCGCGAACCGGAGCGACGCTTCACCGATGTGGTGACGTTCGCCAGTGCATTGACCCGGGCGATCGAGGCGCCGCCTGACAGCGAGGACAAGCGCAAGGCGGGGTTGTTCGGACGAATGCGCACTATCCTCGGCCGCGACTAGCGCTCGTCAGGCGTCGGCCGGAAGCCAGATGGTGAACGTCGATCCCCTTCCCAGGTCGCTCTTTACCGTCACGTCGCCGCCGATCAGCCGGGCGAGCCGCCGCGAGATCGCCAGCCCCAGCCCCGTGCCGCGCACCATCGAGTCCGTTCGCGGGCCGGCGTTCACCTGCTCGAACTCCTCGAAGATCCGGTCGTAGTCGTTAGGGGCGATACCAATGCCACTGTCGCGCACCGATATCGAGATCCAGTGCGACGCCGGCGGCGCATTCGAGATCTCACCGGTCACCGCCGACGGTGGCGCGCCGCCGATGAGATGCGCCGGCGCCACCGATGATTCCTCGGCCCGCACCTCGACAACAATGCCACCCTCGGGCGTGTACTTGATCGCGTTGCCCAGCAAATTCAGCACTATCTGCCGTAAATGCGTGCGATCGGTGGAGATCCGGGAAAGCGCCGGCGGCAGATGCAACTGGAGATGAAGATCGCGTTCGTTGAGCAGCGGCTCGATCTCACTGGCCACCTCCGTCACCAGTGCCCGCACATCCACCGGCTCGTTGTGGAACTCCATGCGCCCGGCGGCCAGCTTCGCGATGTCCAGTATCTGGTCCACCAGATGACGCAGGTGCGTCGCCGACGACGCCACACGCTCCACGGGAGACGTTTGGCGCGGGGTCATCTCCCCGTACACGCCGTCGCGCAGCATCTCCACGAACCCGACTATCGCATTGAGCGGCGTGCGCAATTCGTGCGACACGCTGGCGAGAAACTCGCTCTTCGCCCTGTTCGCCCGCAGCAGCTCCGCCGACAGGCGCTCGAGCTCCACCGTGCGGTCGGCCAGGCGAATCGCCTGACGACGAGCATGCAAAAACGCGACGGTCAGCGTGCCCAGCAAAAGCAGGGCGACGATCCACAGCGCCGAACGGCCCGGGTATCCCGAGTCGTACAGCATCATCACCTGCCACGGACTGCCGCCCGGCGCGGTCAACTCGGCGACCGCCGTACGGCGCTGGGCCATCAGGGTTCCGGACGGCACATCCGCCGCCACCGTGTCGTTGGCCGCCAGTATGATCCGCCGGAACGGTGTGCTGGGGTCCAGGCTATCGAGCGCCGTCAGAACCGCCACTCCATTAATAGTTCCGCCGGCGAATGCGACGAAGTCGCCGCCCAGGCGGATCGGCTGGAGGACCGCGAATCCCCGTTCGCCGGTGAGCAGCACTCCGGTGTTGGAGCTTTGCGGCTGATCGTAGCGTCTGGCCAGTTGTGCGATGACACGCAGCTCCAGCATGCGCAGGGTGTCCAGATCGACTCCTATCAATCCCGGACCGGCAACGCCGCCGAACCCCCACTCGTGCCTGATCACTCCACTCGAATCGGTCAGCCATAGCCGGCTGAATGCGGGAACGTGATCCTCCAGAATCTGAATCACCGCCGTGAAGTCCTCGTCCCTGACATCGCGCCGGCCGCCGAGATAGAGCGTTCGCATGACCTGCAACGCCTGCTCGTGCACCGCCAGAAAGCCGCGGACGTAAACGGCAGCCTCTCCCGCCGCGCGTTCGGCGTCGGTGCGGCGCTTTGCGACGAGCATTTGATCGATCGCCAGAACGCCGAGCGCGGCGAGCAGAAACGCCGCCGTGTTGGCGAGTGCCGACGCCCGCAGCCGTGTGCGGCGGATGAATCGGCGGATCATTATCCTCTACTGGCGATTGACGCGACCATCGGCCACTCGTAGCCTTTTGGCCATGACTGATCTGGAGCGCTTGGTAATTCTCCTGGCGCGGCGGTCCGCGCGGCGCGGGCAATTCACGCTTTCGTCGGGGCGCACGTCCACACTCTATATCGACGCGCGCCTCACGACAATGAGCCCGGATGGGCTGGCACTCATCGGGCCCGCCGGCCTGGCCGCCATTCGTGAGGCGGGCTGGAGTCCCGATGCGGTCGGTGGCCTCACCCTCGGCGCCGATCCGATCTCTTGCGCGATCAGCTACGCCAGCGCGTCCACGCCGGCGCCGGTCCGCGCGTTCACCGTGCGTAAGGAAGCGAAAGTGCACGGCACCGGACGCCTGATCGAGGGACCGTTCGAAGCCGGCGACCGGGTGATCATAGTCGAGGATGTGATAACGACCGGCGGATCGGCGATTCGGGCCGCGCGCGCGGTCGGCGACGCGGGCGGCTCGGTTCACGGCGTGCTGGCGCTGGTGGACCGGGAGGAGGGCGGACGTGAGGCGATAGAGGCCGCCGGCTACTCCGCGCGCGCGCTCGTCACGGCTTCACAAATCGTTATGCAGATGCCGGAATCCGCCGCCGCCGGCAACGACGCTGCCGGCTGACGGCTCGCCCTCGCGTAGCCGGGCGTCGAGAAAATCGAGCGCCCGCCGTTCGGCGTAGTAGACCGCTCGCCATGGCACCAGGCCGCCGACGAAGCCGGCGTGGCCACCCTGCGCATGAAATTCCAGAGTCAGTGCCTGATTGGCGGCAGCTATCTCCCGCACCTCGTCCAGCACGGCGGGAGGAAGGAACGGATCGTCCACCGCACTGAGCAGGAGCGTCGGACGGCGGATCGCATGCAGAAAGCGCAGTGCGCTGCTCCGCCCATAGTAGTCATCGGCGCTGGCGAATCCGTGTACCGGAGCGGTGACCGCGTGGTCGAAATCGGCCAGTGTGCGCGCAGAATCCAGCGCCGCGCGGTCGAACAGCCCGGGGAACCGCTCGAGCTTGCGCAGCGCCTTACGCCTGAGGGATCTCAAGAAGTGAGCCTGATACACTCTCGAGAAGCCACGGTCGATATGCCGCGCTCCCCGTCCGAGATCGAACGGCACCGACACTGCCGCGGCGGCATACACTTCCGGTGGAATCTCCCCGGACTCTTCTCCGAGCCACTTCAACATCACGTTGCCACCCAGCGATACTCCGACGAGGCCAAGTGGAACGCCGGGCGCCTCGTCAGCCAAGCGCCTGACGACGAACGCCAGGTCGGTCGTCTCCCCCGAATGGTAGAAGCGCGGCTGCTCGTTGAGCGCACCACCGCACGAGCGGAATTGGAGCACGGCGGCTTCCCAGCCTCGGCGGTGCGATTCGGCCAGCAAACCCATCGCGTAATGGGATCGTGCCGATCCCTCCAGCCCGTGCAGGATCAGTACGCGCGGCGCGCCGGGCGGCGCACCCACGCGGTGCACCGCCACCCAGTCCTCGTCAGGTGTGAGCCAGCGCTCGGCTGTCGTTTGCAGGCGCGGCCGGCGGCGGACCAGCTTGCCCCAGAGCGTGGGCAGATGCGGGCCTGGTAGCCACCAGGCGGGGCGGAACGTGTTCAACGTCCCGGGAGCAGCGAAGGGTGCGAAATCAGAAACGCCATACCGAAACATCGTCGCCAGACCGTCAACGGCGAAACCCTGGTGCGCCGTCGCGCGTACGGCTCTGCAAGAGGAGAATCGCCATGATAGAGATCTTGACCGCCGCGGCCGCCGTTGCCGCCACTGGATTCGGATACACGCGCAGCCGCCGTTTCGTACGCGAGCGCCTGCGCTTCGTCGAAGCCGCGCACCGCCGCAGAGCGCCGTGGCTCGCGGGCACAGCCGCAGCCCTCATGGCCGTGCCGCTGGTAGCCGTGCTTCCGTTAATTGGGGCCGGTACGGCGCTGCTCTTTGGCGCCGGAGTTGGAACAGGAGTCGCCCACGGTTCGCGCGATGTTCATACGGGCGCCATCGACTGACTCCAATTGACCCGGTCAAGGGTGCGCGCTAGCTTGCGGCTCATGTTCGGGATCACGCGGCTCCATCTTCATGTGCACCATCACCACAGCCCGACGGGCCGGGGGGTCGTGCGCATGTTCAGGATTCGCGGCTAGCGACTCCGAGCGCGCTCTGATCACCGGCGGCCCGTCCATTCCTGGATGGGCCGCTTTTTATCATCCACCCTTTTCTCGTTTCAATGCTCAGGATCGCACTGCCGAACAAGGGGCGACTCGTCGAAGACGTTCGCGACCTGTTCGCCGATGCCGGACTTCCCATTCGCGCGCCGAGCGAGCGAGCGCTCGTCGCCTCGCTGGGCGAAGAGTTCGAGGCCATCTTCGTGCGCGCGCAGGACATCGCCGAGTTCGTGGCCGATGGCGCCGCCGATGCGGGCATAACAGGCTACGATCTGATGCGCGAGGCAGAGCGTCCGCTTCGCGACCTGCTCGATCTGGACCTGGGCCGCTGCCGGCTGGTTGTCGCGGTACGGGATGACAGCGACATCAGGACGGTAGCCGACGTTCCGGACGGCGCGCGAGTCGCCTCGGCGTTTCCCAACCTCACCCAGCGCTTCTTCAAGGAACGAGGTCGCGCCATCACTCTGGTGCCGGTCACCGGCGCCGCGGAAATCACGCCGCACCTCGGAGTAGCCGATCTCATCGTCGATCTCACTTCGACCGGTTCGACCCTGCGCGTAAACCACCTGCGAGAGATCGAGACGGTGCTCACGTCTACCGCGCGTCTAATCACCGCCGAAGGTGGGGAGGCGCTGGCCGACGCACATAAGCGCCATGCCCTCGAAGGACTGACTACGGCGCTTGCGTCGGTGCTGCGCGCCAGGGGCCAGCGCTATCTCATGGCGAACGTTCCGAGGGTCGCTCTCGAGCGCGTGAAGGAAATTTTGCCGGGGCTGAGCGGCCCGACGGTGATCGACATTCTCAATGGAGGCGCCTTCGTGGCCGTGCACGCGGTGGTGGCCCAGCAGGCGGTCTACCGCACCATCGGCGAGCTCAAGGCGCTGGGCGGGGAAGGCATACTGGTCACACGAATAGAGCGCCTGATGCCATGACCGAAGCGATGTTCGCGGTAACGGGAGACATCGGCACCCTAACGCCGACCGAGCGTTCGCGATTGTGCGATCGCGGACTGAACGCGTCATCGGGAGTTCGGGAAACGGTTGCGGCCATACTGTCGCGCGTTCGCGGTGGCGGCGATGCCGCGCTGCGTGAACTGGCACGCGAGCTGGACGGCGTGACGCTCGAATCACTCGAGGTGCCGCGCGACAGGTGGAGCGCGGCATTGGACTCTCTGGACCGTGACACTTTGCGCGCTCTCGAACGCGCGCGCGACAACATTGCGCGCGCGCACGCCGCCTGGTTGCCGGCGACGGTCGAGGTGGAAACAGAGCCGGGAGTAGTAATAGGACGGCGTGCCGACCCCTTGTCCCGCGTCGGCGTGTATGCCCCCGGCGGGCGTGCCGTCTATCCGAGCAGCGTGCTGATGGGTGTGGTGCCGGCTCGAGTTGCCGGTGTCGGCGAAGTGGTAGTGTGCTCGCCGCCGCAAGCGGACGGCTGGCCGGCGCCGGCGGTTCTCGCCGACGCGGAGCTTGGCGGCGCCGGCCGGGTATTTTCGTTAGGCGGGGCCGGCGCCGTCGCGGCAATGGCGTTCGGTACCGAATCGGTTCCGCGAGTAGACCGCATTGTTGGTCCCGGCAACGCGTACGTCGCCGAAGCAAAGACACAGGTAGCGGCGATCGTCGGTATCGATTCGCCTGCCGGCCCCAGCGAGCTGCTGGTGGTGTGGGACGGGTCGGCGAACGCAGCGACTGTCGCTCGCGAGATGCTGGCGCAGGCGGAGCACGATCCCGAAGCCGCGGTCGTTGTCGTGCTGCTGCCGGGTGCGTCGAGAGTGGCGCTCGAGACCGAGCTTGGCGCCCAGCTAGCGTCCGCCCCGCGGGCCGCAATTGCTCGTCAGGCTTTCGCTGGCCACGGAGCCATGTTGCAGGCGCGGACCTCCTCTGAGGCACTGTCGTTCGCCGAAGCGTGGGCTCCCGAACACCTGCTGCTCGCGGTGGAGGATCCTGACGCAATGCTCCCTCTGGTGAGGAATGCCGGCACGGTCTTTCTTGGCGATGGCGCCTCGGTCGCGTTCGGCGATTACCTCACCGGCGCCAATCACGTGCTGCCAACTTCGGGATCGGCACGATCGTATTCCGGGCTGTCCACCACCGACTTCATGCGCTGGACCACCTATCAACGCGTGAGTCGCGCTGCGGCGTCGGCAATGGCCGACGCCACCGCCACACTGGCGGACATCGAAGGGCTTCCAGCACACGCCGCGGCCGCTCGCGCCTGGCAAGCGAAGGAGGTCCAGTGACGCTGCAAACCGGTGCGGTTACCGGAGTGGGTCGCGACGCCTATCGCGAGATTCCCCTGTATTCGGGCGCTCCCGGCGCAGCGTTGCCGATCGATCTCAGCGACAATACGAATCAGTGGGGAGTCCCTCCCGCCGCCGCGCGCGCACTGGCGGCCATGTCGCCGGCGACGATGGCACGCTATCCGGCAGCTTACGCCCCGGCGCTCAGCGAGGCGATCGCGGCGAGTGCGGGTGTCACGCCGGACATGGTAGTCACCGGCTGCGGCTCCGATCACGTACTGGACTGCGCCTTTCGAGCGTTGGCCGATCCCGGATCGCGGCTGGCGCATCTTGACCCGACCTTCGTCATGGTGCCCAGTGCGGCGCGCGCCAACTCGCTCCAACCCGTCGCGATGCCCTGGCTCGCCGGTGGATCCACGGATGCACCGGCGCTCGCCGTGGATGAGGACGCACTGCTGGCGGCGGACGCGAAGATCATCTATCTGTGCTCACCTAACAATCCCACCGGAACGCTCGTTCCGCCCGCCGTCATAGAGCGGATCGCCGCGGGCGCTTCCGGAGTAGTGATCCTCGACGAAGCATACGCCGAATTTGGCGGTTGGAGCGCCGTGTCGATGCTGCGCCGGGCGCCGAGGCTGATCGTCATGCGCACCTTCTCCAAGGCATTCGGCCTCGCCGGGCTGCGAATTGGCTACGCGCTGGCACAGCCGGCGATCATCCGGGAAATAGCCAAGGCGCGGGGGCCGTACGCACTGTCGGCATTCGCCGAATCCGCCGCGGTGGCCGCGCTCCGCGAGGACATGGATTGGGTCCGTGAGAATGTCGGCCTTGCGATCGAGGCGCGTGAAAGACTGGCCGCGGCGTTGCGCGAAATCGGCGGTTACCGCGTCTATCCATCCGCGGCGAATTTCGTGATGACCGTCCCTGACGTACGCCGGCTTCCTGATGTCATGACGATCGCGGCGACTCTGAGGTCGGCCGGGATCGCCGCGCGCACGTTCAGCGACCTGCCGGGCATTGGCGGCGCGCTGCGAATCACCGCGGCGCCGTGGCCGGTCATGTCGAGGCTCATCGACGCTCTGCCTCGCCCGGACCGGCCGTGATGCGCGTCGCCGTGTTCGACTATGGAGCGGGCAACCTGCACTCGCTCATCAAGGCGCTCGATCGCGCCGTGGGCGTTTCAGTTCAAGTCGAGACCGATGCCGCTCGCGCGACGGAGTACGATGCTCTGGTTCTTCCCGGCGTTGGCGCGTTCGGTGAGGCGGCCGCACGGCTGGCGCACGGTCGTGATGCCGTTCGTCAGGCGATCGCCGGCGGGCTCCCCGTTCTCGGAATCTGCCTCGGCATGCAGCTGCTGTTCGACGGCAGCGACGAGGGGGGCGGCGAAGGGCTCGGAGTTCTTGCTGGCCGGGTTACGGCGCTCTCCGCGCCGCGCGTGCCGCAGATAGGATGGAACACAATCGACGAGGCGAGCGATGAACTCATCGCGCGCGCATCGCTCGTTACCGCCTACTACGCGAACGGTTTCGTTTGCCGCCCGCTCGACCTATCGTGCGTGCGTGCGTGGAGCGAGCACGGCGGCGACCGCTTTCCGGCAGTCGTCAGGCAGGGGCACGTCGTCGGAACGCAATTCCATCCCGAGAAGAGCTCCCTGCCCGGGGTGGCCCTGCTGCACGCGTTTCTCGACGAGGCGCGGCGGTGATCGCCATTCCGGCGGTTGACCTGCGCGACGGCGCTTGCGTGCAACTCGTCGGCGGCGAGTATGACGCCGAGCGCGTCAGGCTGAATGATCCGGTCGCGGTGGCGGTGGGCTGGGTGGCGCTCGGGTTTCCGGCGCTGCATCTGGTGGATCTCGATGCGGCTACCGGACGGGGGGAGAATGCCGCGCTCGTCGGCGCCATCGTATCCGCCGCCGGAGTGCCGGTGCAGGTCGGCGGCGGCGTGCGCACCGAGGATGACATCGAACGGCTGCTCGCGTCAGGCGCGGCAAGAGTGGTGGTCGGAACGCGGGCGCTGGAGGATGCCGCCTGGCTGGAGCTTGCCGCTTCGCTCGCGCCCGGCCGGCTCATCGTCGCTGTGGACGTCCGCGGTCGCGGGGTACTCACCCGAGGGTGGGCGCACGCGCTCTCCGACCCCCTCGAGAGCGTGCTTGCCCGGCTCGATGTGCTACCACTCGCCGGCCTGCTGGTGACCGCCGTGCACCGGGAGGGTCGAATGGAGGGAGCCGACGTGGAGCTTGCCCGCGAGGTGGCGGAGCAGGTCAGGCATCCGGTGCTCGCCAGCGGAGGAATCGGCGGCATGGACGACCTGCGTGCCCTGGCGACCGCGGGCGCGGCCGCGGCCGTAATCGGAATGGCGCTGTACACCGGCGCGCTCGACGCGCGTCAGGCGGCACTGGAGTTTGGTGCCGCACCAACGACAACCCAATGAGGAATGCATGCCGGAGCTGACCCGCCAAACCGGTGAGACCCGGGTACGCGTTTCACTCGAGCCTGGCGATGGACGTACCAGCATTGCCACGACGATTCCATTTCTCGACCACATGCTCACGGCGCTCGGGCGTTATGCGCGGCTGGATCTGTCGGTCGAGGCGTCAGGCGACCTTCGCCATCATGTGCTGGAAGATGTGGCGATCACCCTCGGAACGGCACTGGCCGGGATGGTGCCGGCCGACGCGGCGCGTTATGGCGAACGGACGGTACCGATGGACGATGCGCTGGTGCACGTCGCGCTCGACCTCGGCGGGCGGTCGTACTATCGGGGGCCACTGCCAAGCTCTCTGTACGATCACTGGATGCGGTCGTTCGCCGAGCATGGCCGCCTGACGCTGCACGTGCGGATTCTGCGCGGCAGCGACCGCCACCACATAGTCGAAGCTGCGTTCAAGGCACTCGGCCTGGCGCTCCGGGACGCACTTCGAACCGGAGATGGGACTGACACCTTCAGCACCAAGGGTGCGGTGCGCTGGTCGGAGGAGTCCTGATGCTCACCCGGCGGCTGATCGTGTGCCTGGACATCCGGGGCGGCCGGGTGGTAAAGGGCGTGCAGTTCGCCTCGTTGCGCGATGTGGGAGACCCGGCGATACTCGCCTCTCGTTATGAAGCCGAGGGTGCCGATGAGATCGTGTTTCTGGACATTTCCGCCAGCGAGGAGGAGCGCGCGACGTTGCTCGACGTCGCTCGCCTAACGGCTGAGCAGCTCTTCATTCCACTCACGATCGGGGGCGGAGTGCGGACGGCGGATGACGCCGCTCGTGCGCTGCGCGCGGGGGCCGACAAAGTGAGCTTCAACACCGCCGCGGTGGAACGGCCGGAAGTGCTCACGGAATGCGCGGCGCGGTTTGGAGCGCAATGCGTGGTGGCGAGCATCGATGCTCGCGCGAGCGACGATGCCACTGGGTACCGTGTGCACACGCACGGGGGCAAGCGAGCGACCGGGCTGGATGCCGTCGAGTGGGCACGCGAGTGCGTGCTGCGCGGCGCGGGCGAGATTCTGCTTACCAGCATCGATCGGGACGGCGCTCGCTCGGGCTACGATCTGGCGCTAACGCGGGCCGTTTCAAAGGCCGTGCGCGTGCCCGTGATCGCCTCGGGGGGAGCGGGTCGTGCGGAGCATGTGGCCGATGCCCTGGAGCAAGGGTGCGCCGATGCCGCGCTCGTCGCCGGCATTCTGCACGATGGGGTGACGACGGTGGGCGCGATCAAGAAGGTACTGGCGGCCAGAGGGATTCCGGTGAGGCGCGCGGCGTGAAGAACTCCGAATCGCTCTCTTCACTCATGCACGCAGCGGCGGAGGTGGCGCGTGTGGCCGGGGCCGTTGCCCAGCGTTATTACCGGTCTCCGTCGCTGGAAATAAGGAGCAAGCCCAACGGGACGCCGGTGACGAACGGCGACATTGCGTCCGAGCAAAGCGCCCGGGATTGGATCAGCTCCCGCTTCCCCGAAGACGGAATACTGGGGGAGGAGTTCGGGGAGGAGAGGCCTGGAGCGCGCAGGCGCTGGGTACTGGATCCGATCGATGGAACGAAGACCTTCCTGCGCGGCGTCCCCCTTTGGGGTACGCTGGTCGCGGTGATGGAAGGTACCGAGGTTCTGGCGGGCGCGGCAAACTTTCCAGCGCTCGGCGAATTGATCTGCGGCGCGCCGGGCGAAGGATGCTGGGTAAATGGAGAACCGGCCATAGTGTCGGTAATTGGGCGCCTTACTGATGCCTTGGTGTTGACAACCGACGAAAGCTTCGGCGCTTTCCCCGCCAGGCGATCCCGGTGGCTCGACCTCCAGGAGCAGGGCGCGATGACGCGAAGCTGGGGCGATTGCTATGGCTACCTGCTGGTCGCGACCGGTAGAGCTGAAGCGATGGCAGACGCTGCGCTGTCTGAGTGGGACGCCGCTGCTTTCCTCCCGATTATCGAAGAAGCGGGGGGGGTGTTCTCCGACTGGGACGGCGCGCGACGCATCGACGGCGGAAGCGCAATCGCGACCAACCGCGCCCTCGCCCAAACCGTGCGGGCAGTTCTTGCCAGCCCGTCTCCAGGAGGAGCGGTGTGATCGACCTCGACAGGCTCAACTTCGAAAAGGGCGACGGGCTGGTCACGGTCGTCTGTCAGGACCACCTCTCCGGGGCGGTGCTCATGGTTGCCCACGCCGACCGGGAATCACTCGAACGCACCGTGGCGAGCGGAGAAATGCACTACTGGTCCCGGACCCGCGGACGCTGGCACAAGGGCGCAACCAGTGGAAACGTACAAAGGGTCGTTGAGTTGCTACACGACTGCGATGCTGACGCCATACTGGCGCGAGTGGACGCCTCAGGACCGGCATGTCATACGGGAGACGATTCCTGCTTCGGCGAGCTTTCGCGGACCGCCGGAGCGCTGGCAAGGCTGGATGGGGTGATCGCCGCCCGGGCCAGCACTCCGCTGGATAGCCGAGCGGCAAAGCCGGAATCCATACCAGATAACTCTCCCCATTCCGGTGCCCCGGCCGCGAAATCGTCCCAGGTGGCACCCTCGTATACGCGGCGACTGCTGGCGGACAGAAATCTCCGTCTCAAAAAGCTGGGCGAGGAAGCAGTCGAGCTGGTGACTGCCTGTGCGGACGGTGACGCGGAACGCGCCAGCGAGGAAGCTGCCGATCTGATCTACCATACGCTCGTCGTGCTGCGCGCTGTTGGCGTATCGCTGCGGGATGTGGAGCGCATACTCGCCGGTAGACAGGGCGAGGGAGCAAGCAAGTGAGTGCCGCCCGTTCGTTCGCGCCGGCTGGGGAGAGGCGCTATGATCTTGGGATGCGAGTCAGCCGAACTTTCCAATGCCTGCTGTTGATCGTTGGTGGCACTGCCATCGCCTGCAGCAGCACGCCGCCCCCGCTTCCGGTCATCGAGGTTTCATCGATGGATTCCCCAGCCGGGAGCGGGTCGACCGAGCCCAACCTCGCTGTGGCCGCCAATGGTACGGTATTGCTCTCCTGGGTAGAACCGGCCGGAGATTCAGCTCATGCGCTGCGTTTCGCGGAATGGCGCGGGGACGGCTGGGGTGCTCCGCGTACGATCGTCAGGCGAGACGATATCTGGCTCAACTGGGCCGACTTCCCGACCATGATGGGCACGGGCGCGGGTCAGTTGGCGGCGCACTGGCCACAGCGCAGTGGTGCCGGGAAATACGACTATGACGTGCGCATCGCGCAGAGCGCTGATGGCGGTGACACCTGGAGCGAGGGAGTCGTTCCCCATCCGGGCAGCCGTGGCGGTGAGCATGGATTCGTCGCGATGGGAGCGATAGGCGATTCCGTACTTGCAGTCTGGCTGGATGGACGCGGCTACGACACGACCAACACCAACGCGACACAGGCCATGGCGCTAGTCGGCCGAACCGTCGCGCGCAACGGGGCCATGGGTGCGGAGCAGATCATCGACGCGCGAACGTGCGACTGCTGCCAGACGGACATGGCGATGACCTCTCGCGGCGCCGTCGTCGTGTACCGCGATCGAACGGAGGCCGAGATCCGGGATATAGTGCTCTCTCGGCGTGAGGCATCGGGTTGGACCACGCCGCGTCCGGTGCACGCGGACGGGTGGCAAGTTGACTTCTGTCCGGTCAACGGTCCGGCCGTGTCCGCCAACGACGATCTCGTCGTAGCGGCATGGTTCACCGCGCCTAACGACTCGGCGATGGTGAGGATCGCTTTTTCGGATGATGCCGGTGATACGTTTGGCCAGCCGATCCGGGTCGACGATGGATCACCCGTCGGGCGGGTTGACGTCGCCCTTCTCGCCGATGGTTCCGCGGCCGTTACCTGGCTGGAGCAGGTCGGTACCGACGGGGCCGAGGTCAGGGTTCGGCGCGTCGAGCCTGATGGGCGTCGCAGCGGAACGTCCGTCATCGCAGGATCCAGCGCCGCGCGCGCGAGTGGATTTCCCCGCATGGCTCCCGCTGGAGATGCGCTGCTGTTCGCTTGGACGCAGCCAGGCGATGATGCGCGGGTCCGCACCGCGATCGCGCAACTCAGATAGGCGGCGCGTGCGGTACCGGCTAAACTTGTCGGTCATGGCCAACACTCCACCGCTCGGTCGAATTCGCGCCATCACGATGTGCATTGCAGCAGGCGCGCTCGCTGCCTGTGAGGCTATTCCATCGGGCGGAGTGGGCGCGCCAGCGCCTTCATATCAGGCGGCCACGATGGCCGGCGATACCTCGTCATTGGAGTCGCTGCGTGGCAAGACGGTGCTTCTGAACGTCTGGGCTACCTGGTGCCACCCTTGCCGCGAGGAGCTTCCCGTTCTGCAGCAGCTTCACGAAACACATGCCTCACGCGGCCTCGTGATCGTCGGTGTGAGCATAGACGCCAGCGGATCCCACGGCGCCATCGCCGAGTTTGCGGCGGACTACGGCGTGACCTATCCGCTCTGGCACGATCCCGACAACACCGTCTCCGCCGTCTTTCAGGGAATCGGCGTTCCGCTGTCGGTGCTGATAGGCCCTGATGGAATCATAAGGTGGAAGCATCTCGGCCCCGTGCGAGCGAACGATGCCGTGCTGGCAGCGGCGCTCGAAGAAGCCTTGCGCGAAGTGGAGCCCACGGGATGACCGCCGAATCGAAACTCGTCTCGATGCTGGGCGAAACACGCGTTCGCTGCTCGGAGGTTCTGGCGCCGTACACCACGTTCAAGATCGGCGGGCCGGCCGACATGTTCTACGAGGCCGGGAGCGCCGACGAGCTGGCGACAGCCGTCACGACGGCGAGATCTCTCGGGGTGCCTTACTTCGTGCTGGGAATGGGAGCCAACATCCTGATCGGAGACGGCGGATTTCGCGGACTGGTGGTTCGCAATGCTGCAAGACACGCGCGATGGCATGCCGACGGCCGGGTAGATGTGGAATCCGGTGCGGTGATGCATGACCTCATTCACGATGCCGTCGCGCGAGGGTGGTCTGGATTGGAGCATTACGTGGGCATTCCAAGTACCGTCGGTGGCGCGATCTGGCAGAACCTTCACTTTCTTTCGCCCGCCCCCGAACGCGAGCGCACGATGTTCATCGCCGAAGTCTTCGACCGGTGCGAGATCCTGTCCGAGGAGGGCGAGCGAAGATGGGTCGACGCGGAGTACGTTCGGTTCGGCTACGACGATAGCATCTTCCATCATCGGGACGACATCGCGCTCGTCGTCAGCCTGTGCCTGACGAAAGGTGACTCGGGAGCCATGCATCGCATTCTGCAGGAAAACCTGAGCTGGCGCGGCGCTCGCCATCCATGGCTGGATCATCATCCGAGCGCGGGCTCGATATTCAGGAAGATCGAAGGCGTTGGCGCGGGGCGGCTGATCGATCAGTGCGGGCTCAAGGGGCACCGGGTAGGCGATGCACAAATCTCGTGGATCCACGCCAACATCATGGTGAACCTTGGCCACGCGACCGCGCGAGATGTGCGCAGGCTGATCGCCGATGCGCAGTCGGCCGTGCGCGAGCGGTTCAACCTCGAGCTTCACCCGGAGATCGATTTCGTTGGCGAATTCACCTGACGGGGCGCTTCGCGCGAGTCGGGCGATTCGCGAGCGCCGTTTGGCTACGCGCTCTTCTCGGAGGCGATCCAGCGAATCCAATCCGCCTCGGCCGTACCTACGGTCAGTCGTGACCCATACCTGACCAGAGGCACGCGAAGGAGGAGTGGCTCATCGGACATCATTTGCGTCCATCGGTCGGGGGAATACATGGCTTGTCGCAAGCCGAGCTCGGCGAAACGCTTGCTATCCCGATCGAGCAGGGCCTCGGCACCGAACCGTTCAACAAAGCGTCGGAGCTCACCGGGAGATGCCGCACGCTGAAGCAAGTCCACGAAGTGCGTTTTAATGCGCCGCTCGGCGAAGAAACGCAGCGCCTTCCGCGTGTCGGCGCTTTTCTTGACCCCGAAGATCTGAACTTCCATTCACTTGGCGGTTGAGGTGATCACGATACGGCAGGAATATCGGAATTGGGACGGGACCCCAGCGCGCCCTAAGGGTGGACGAGACGCCGTCCACGCTGCCAGATTTTGACCATGGGCACAGAGGGATAAAAGGCTAATGGCCTTGCTTCCCGTGCGCTTGTGAATAAATTCACAACTGGTCTGCGGTTCAACTCGCCGGCCATTCGCGTAGTCACTCAGCATTGGCACTGGAGGTTTTGAGTATGCGGTTCTTTGGACGGGCACTCCTCTCGAGCGCGGTTGTCCTGGCAGCTTGCGCGGGCGCAGATTCGCCATCGGACACGGTTGCTGTCGCAAGCAATGCGGCCACGCCCGCGCCGAGCACAGGCGCGCAGACGACAACGCCCGCGGCGGCGGTAACGGGCCAGACGCACGAAGTCGATATGGTGATTGACAACGGTCAGTACAAGTTCGTTCCCGCGGAGATCACGGTAAAGGAAGGAGACGCGATCAAGTTCAACATGGTGTCGGGCGGACCGCACAACGTCGCGTTCGATCCGGCAGATATTCCGGACGACATGGAGCCGGTGCTCGCCGCCAATATGCCCGCCGAAGGTGGTGGGATGACGAAGATGGCGCCGTTGATCGGGCCGCTGCTCATGCAGGTGGGCACCTCCTACACGGTTTCATTCGCCGGCGTCAAGCCCGGGGCATACCCCTTCAATTGCACGCCGCACCTGGCGATGGGCATGGTCGGGACGGTAACGGTTCAGTAAGGTCTCACTACCGAAAAGCGGGACGGCGGCTTGTGCTGCCAGTCCCGCTTTTTTCGTTTTCGGGTGCGCCACTCGTGCACGGGTCCGGTGTACAATTGAACATGCAGTTGGTCCTCGGCGTGCTCACCTTCGTGGGCGGAGCAACCTTGTGGTACGTCGCCCAGCGCGATCGGGACGTGGTGCCCCGCTGGGTGTTGCGGCTGGCGCTCGGATTGACGGCGCTCGGGCTCAGTACCCTTGCACGTACGCAGGACGGGGTCGCGTGGAGCATTTCGTCGATCTGCTTCAGCCTCATCGCAATCGTCCTGCTGGCGAACGTGATCATGGAGGTTCTCCGTCGTCGCAGATGAGCGGACGTGGCGTTCACTCGCCCGCATGTCCCGCGGGACGTATCCTTTCCCTGCTGTCCGCCATGATTGGAGCGTCCATGACGCCAAAACCCTGCGAGGTCTGATGAACCGTTTCGCGCTAGGCGCCCTCGTCGGCGCCGCGCTCCTTGCACCGCCCGCGCCTGCTGCCCAGCAGCCGGCTGGTGCGCAATTCGAAGTGCCGGCGACGCAGAGTGGAGAATGGTTCAAGGGGAACACCCACTCGCATACCACCGGGAGCGACGGTGATTCACCTCCTGAGGTCGTCGCGAACTGGTACAAGTCCCACGGGTATCGCTTCCTGGTGCTCTCGGATCATAACGTCTTCACCGACCCACGCCTTCTGGCGCATCTGGTGGATTCGACGTTTCTGCTCATTCCCGGCGAAGAGGTCACCTCCAGCTTCGAGACCAAGCCCGTCCACGTGAATGGGCTCAACATTCCGGGTCTCATCGAGCCGCGGACCGATTCGACGCTGGTCGGGACGATTCAGAAGAACGTCGATGCGATTCGCGAAGTGCAGGGTGTTCCGCACATCAATCACCCCAATTTCAGGTGGGCGTTCGGTTACGAAGAGCTGCGGCAGATTCGTAATGACAAGCTGTTCGAGATATGGAACGGGCATCCGCATGTACACAACCTCGGCGGTGGTGACGATGATGGTCTGGAGGACATCTGGGACCGGCTGCTGACCGATGGAAAGCGTCTGTACGGTATTGCGGTGGACGATGCGCATCACTTTCAGGGGGAGTTCGCCCCCGGGCGCTCCAATCCCGGGCGTGGGTGGATAGTTGTTCGTGCCGACAGGCTCGACGCCAATACGCTGGTGGAGGCAATGGAGGATGGCAGCTTTTACGCGAGTACTGGCGTGGAGCTCGCCGACATTCAGGTAGAGCCCACCCGCCTGACGATCACCATCAAGCCGCGCGGCGATTTCAAGTACATAACGGAGTTCGTCGGGACCGGCGGCCGGGTGCTGGCGAGTACCGGCGCCAATCCCGCGGTCTATGCTCTCCAGGGAGGTGAGGGGTACGTGCGCGCCCGGGTGCGCGATTCAATGGGATACATGGCGTGGGTGCAGCCCGTGTTCGTTCGCCGTACTCCCTGACGAATCGTGCAGTCGGACGCGCCGCTGTATACGTCCGAGCAGGCCGTTCCGCATGAGCCCGACGCGCGCTGGCTTGCGCGGCGCGCGCGGAACGTCGCCCGCCGGCCTGCGCTGTTCCTCCTGCTGGCCGGTGCCGGATTTCTCGTTGCCCTGGTCTCGATAGTAGCCGCGCCGCGAGGGCTGGATCGCATTCAGCGATCACCTGCGCCCGCCGTCCCTCCTCGCGAAGACACCACCTCGCTGGCCGCCCAGCGCGAGCGCGCACAGGTGAGGATAAGGGGAGCCGAGGCGGCGCTAGCCGAGGCGCGGGATCGCTCCCTGGCCGAGCCGCCGTCTCCGGTCGTCATCGACACGTTCTCTCCCGCCTTGCGCGAACGGCGGGAATCGCTTTCCGCCAGCGCGCGTTCGCTCGCCGCAGCCCTGAAGCGGGCGAGCGATGCCCCGCTCCCCGCCTCCTACCGCGCGCTCGCCGGGTTGCCGAGCGTCGCGAGCGACCTGGGTGCGACCACGCTGCTCGATTCACTCGCCGCCGTGGAGAGAGCGCGCGCCGAGTACGAGACTCTCGGGATCGTCGATACTGTCTTCATTTCACTTACGGCCCGCCTAACGCAAATCGGTGATTCGATAAGGAACATCGCCGGGCAGCGCCTCGCGTCGATCCGGCGCGACATCGCCCGGCTGCAACCCGAGGTGTACGTACCCGAACCACTTCCCGAGGTCGACACGGTTCCCTTCGGCGTCGCGCTCGACGCCGCCCGAGCCGCGCTGACTGCCAGCGAACGCGCGCTGACGCGAGCGCGGATGCATAACGACTCGGTTACGCGGCTCGAGGCCCTGGCCAGCGAGGAGGCGGCGCGTGCGACTTCGCCTGCAACGCTCATCGCCGCTGCCGGCGTCCTCGGCACGGCGTTCGGATTTCTCGTTGCTTTGGGCGGGGAGATGCGGCGCCCTACCGTCGCCGACGAGCGCGAGGCCGAAGTGGCGGCGGGCGTTCCGGTGGTCGCCAATGTTACTGTGGATCGCGGAAGCGCATTTCGCGCACGCCGTCACGCCGACCGCAACGTTCCGCCCCTTATCGAGCTGGCCTCCGATCGGTACGAGCGGTTGTACTACCGGTTGGCCGATAGCGTGGCGCGCCTTCCTCGCATTGCAGTCTTCGGCGACGAGACGGCGGTCGTCGCCACGGTGGCCGCCAATCTCGCGGCCGCGGCTGCGCGCTCGGCGCGGTCCACCCTCCTGCTGGACACCGACTTCGATTCGCGATCGGTCGCGAGTGTGATGCGCGTGCGAACGGTACCGGGGGTCGCTGAGGTACTCGCGCGACGTGTTCACTGGAGCTCCGCCGTAACGCATGCGGTGGTTGGGCGCGATCGAGTGGTCGATGTGCTTCCGGCCGGGCACATGAAGGGTGGCGGATCGCTGGCCGGCGCAGTTGACGGTTTCCGGGCGGAGATCGACAATATCGCCAAGCGCTACGACGCCGTGATCGTCAGCGCACCTGTGTCACGGCGCGGTGCAGCAAGCGCCGTGTCTGCCTCCGTTCCCGACGCCATCGTATGTGTTTGTGTCGGGAGGACATCGGTCAGGGTTCTTCAGCGAATAGTGAACGATGCCCGGGCCGACGGATCACGCATACGAGGATTGGTGGTGTGGAAGATCGACACCCCCGTTCTCGATGTTTCCAGGGCAGAAGCGGGTGACCGATCTCCGGAAGCGCCGGAACCGGAGCGTCAGCTCGTGTGACGAAATCCGTGCCGGTGATCCGCGATTCCGGCAAACTGACCATGGAGTCAGGCTTCTACGACGACGGTCGCGAAATCGCGATTGCTAAAGAAGGATCACGCAAAGCAAAAGTCACGGTAGATCACGCAGATTGCACAGATTCCATTGTAAAGGGCGATGCCCCAACAGCTTGAGCCATTCCCCATCTGCGTAATCGGCGTAATCTACGGTTGCTGTTCTGTGGTTGCTGTTGTTGAAAACGTGATCGCTCCTGCTCGAATCCTCGACTAACTGCTGCTTGAATCCGACGCGCTGTTCTGTTGAGACTCTGTGATCGCTGTTCGCGGGGAATCTGCCGTTCACTGTTTTATCGTACGCACTCTACAACATACTGGCCGCCCGGCCAGTCCAGCTCTGTGGTGACGGGATGGCTGAAATCACGCTCGATCTCCGCTCTTTGGATCGAGAAATCGCATACAAGGAGCTCGCAGAGCACATCGAACTAGTGCTCGCCGGCGTAAATGATCCGGTTGCCGAAATGGCGACCATCAGCGCGCTTGTTCATCACGCGTTTGACCATCTGTGGACCGGGTTCTATCGAGTAATCGAGAAGGGCCGACTTCTGCGGGTTGGGCCGTACCAGGGAACGCTCGGCTGTCTGGAGATCGCCTTCGGACGGGGGGTCTGCGGAACGGCCGCAGCCGAGGGCAGGACCGTCGTGGTCGAGGATGTCGACCGGTTTCCCGGTCACATAGCATGTGATTCGAAATCCCGTTCAGAAATCGTGGTTCCCGTATGGGATCAGCAGGGCGAGCTGACCGCGGTGTTCGATGTGGACAGCGATCGAGTAGGAGCTTTCGACCAGCGCGATGCCGACGGTCTCGAGCGCATTCTCGCGCGATTCGCCAACGGTTCCCGGCGGTGAATCGGCTCGCGTGGGTCTGCACTGGCTGGTACTTTGACCATGTGAACATGTCGTTGCCTTCAAGGCACTTTCCAAGCTGCGTGCGATGATTGCCGGGTACTCCGATCGGGTCAACCACGCGCTCGCATTCGCCGCCAAACATCACGATCAGCAGGTCCGCAAGGGAACGCGCCTACCGTACCTGACGCATCCGGCGAACGTTGCGCTCATCCTCTGCCGCTACGGACAGGATGACGACACACTGGTCGCGGGTGTTCTGCACGACGTCATCGAGGACTGCGTGCGAGCGGAGTATTCGCGCGAGATGCTCGAGACGCGAATAGGAAGCAAGTTCGGCGACGACGTGCTCGAGTCGGTGCTGGCGGTCTCCAAGCGAACGAAGAACGATGAAGGCGTCCAGATGTCGCCCGACGAGGTTCGCGAGGATTATCTCGACCGCCTGGCGTCGGCACCTCCACGGGCGCTCTGGGTGTGCGCCGCCGACAAGCTTCATAACGCGTGGAGTATTCTCACCGATCTGCGGCGCACCGAGTTCCCCGAGCAGGTCTGGGATCGCTTCAAGGCGGGCCGCGAGGCAACAATCCGATTTTACCGGCAAGTTCATGACAGGCTGGTGCAGCTCGGGTTCACCGAGCCGATCCTTCACGAGCTCGCCGGCGCCGTGAAGCTGCTCGAGGAGTATTCCGGTCCCGAGAGCACGCGCACCGACGCACAGGCCTCACGGTCGCGCTAACACGGGCACGACCGCGCGGACTGCCACGCCTAACGGTGTGCGCTCCCCGAGCCTAACGTTGGGTCGCGGGCACCAGCGGGAGAAGGCTTCGAGTACGCGGATCGAACCGCGAACCGGGCGACACGATCCGGGAACGGCGAGGCACCGCACCGGTCGAATCGGGAGCGAGCGTTTCGTCGGTCACCCTTACCACGACGTCGGCCTGGCCAACCGATTCCCAGATACCCTGCGCGGTCACGATCAGCGCCGCGCCCGAATCGAGCTGAATGCCGACCATACGCGGGTGCTGGGCGAGCGCGCTGTCGAGAGCATCGTCCTTACGCCGCGATGACGCCGGTGCGTAGATCAACGTTCCCGGCACCAGGCCGAGTCCCTCGGCCGTGGCTATCCCGTCCTCCTCCGGCTGGCGTGCACCTCGCCGGCGCACGGGGGGCAGGTCGCCACCTGCAATGAGCACGGAGGCGAGCATACCCGCGCCGGCGCCGTCGCCACCAACCGGCATTCCCGAGCGTCCGCGGCGCTCGAGCGCGACCGCGGTGGCCGTGCCACCCAGAGCGGCGCCCAGCTCATCGGCGCGAAGTCCCGTCAGCCAGACGGCACTGGTGCCGTTGAGCAGCGCCGAAATCTGGCCCGACTCGGCCATCGCTCTCGTGAGGCGAATGCTCGTCGCGATGGCTCCGGCGGCCCGAAGATCGGCAGCCGCCTGCGGCCCTGAAGCCGTATCCGAACCTGCGGAAAGCACGAGTACGCGCGGCGAGGTGATGCTATCCGCTCCCACGAAGCGAGCGAGCGCCTCGGCTGGGCGACTGCCCGCCGCGGCCACAAGGAGCGCCGGCCGGTCAGGGGCTGGCGCCGGACGGTTGTTGTCGCTGCCTTGCTGACGGGATCCGCCGCAGTTGACCGCGACGACCCAAACAATGAAGAGAGTTGTCAGACGCATGACCGGCATTCGCGAAGATTCTGGTTCGGTGGCCGTGAGCGTGGCGGGATTCGAGATTCGAAGGAATACTCGTCTGGGTCGCTCACGTCGAGGGGCAGCGAGACAGGCGCGGCCGGGTGCCGAGGGGAGCCGGCATTGGAAATCCGGGTCGCGGGAATCTGGACGATACCGCTGCGCAAACGTACGTTCGGGCAGGTAAGACTCGTCGTCCAACCCCAGTTCCGGAGGGCCGTGTGCTCCGTCGAGAAATGCTCGAAATCATGCTCGCTGCCGCGGGTACAAGCATGTTGCCACGACTGGGTTGTGCCGGCCCAGGGGCTGCGATCGCGCCCGGCATTCAGCTCTATACCGTGCGCACGCTCCTCGAAAAGGACGTCGAAGGAACGCTGGCCGAGCTTTCCGGTATGGGCTATCGCGAGGTAGAGTTGGCGGGGCTGCACGGCCTTACGCCGGAGGCGTTTCGCAGCCTGCTGGACCGGCACCAACTCACGGCCCCGTCGACGCACATCGGGTTGCCGCAATTGCGCGGCGATCCAGCGCCCACCTTTGCTGCCGCCAAGACACTCGGCAGCCACTTCGTCGTCGTGCCGTGGCTCGACGTCAACGAACGCGAAACCATCGCCGCCTATCGATCACGTGCCGCCGAGCTCAATACCATCGGGCGGCAGGCAAAGGACGCCGGGCTGCAGCTCGGCTATCACAATCATGACTTCGAGTTGATGCCTATCAACGGCGTGGTACCGTACCAGGTGCTGCTGGACGAGTGCGATGCCGACCTCGTGAAGATGGAGCTCGACCTGTACTGGCTGGCCAAGGCCGGTGGAGAGCCGGCCGCCTACTTCGCGCGGCACCCAGGACGCTTCAGCATGGTACACGTCAAGGACATGTCCACGTCCGGCGAAATGGTGGACGTCGGGAAGGGCTATCTCGACTTCCAGGCGGTGTTCGACAAGGCGGGCTCCGCCGGGATTCGGCATGCCTTCGTGGAGCATGATCAACCGGCGGATCCGCTCCAGAGCGCGCGCAACAGCATTGCCGCGATGCGCAACTTGTTGCCGTGACGCGGAGCCCCGGATAGAGAAGATTTTCGTCAGAAGTGCGAATTGCGAAGAAGCGCTCGACAGCTGTTCTTCTTCGCACTTCGCACCCCGCCCCTCTGTCGCGTCTGGCGGCGGACCTATCGCAGTTCGATCGCGTGTTTGGTAATGACGTCTCGATAGGTGCGATAGCCACCCACCGCGTGCTCCGCGGCGAGGCTTTCCAGCGTCTGCAGCAGCTGCGTGCTGAAGTAGCCGGGCACCGACTGGGGGTGGTCCATGCGGTAGAGGCCACCGAACAGGGAGCGGATTATGACGGAGCGCCCGTCGCGCGGTAGCGCCGAAGCATTGTCGGCAAACCGCTCGAAGCTGCCCTGCCGCATCAGGTAGAACTCGACGTTGGAAACGTAGAACGCCGAGACGCGCTCGCCGCGGTCGGCAATGTCCCGTCCAATGGCGCGCAATGCGTGTGACCCCGACAGGTCACCGGTTACGGGAATGATCCGGTCGCGCGCCTGCAGCTCCTTGACGAAAGCGAAATCCTCGTTGCGCACGAGATAGTTGGCCTGCCTGCCGTCAAGGTCGCGCTCGAGAATCAGATCGCGCAGCGTCGGATAGAAATAACGAGCGGGGCGATTGTGGCTGGTGAACCGGATCTCGAGTCCGCTCTCGGCGAACGCCGCGTGTATGCTGAAGATCGCGGCGTTCTCCACATCGGTCAGCGGCACGGCGAACGATTCCAGCTCCCGGGTGATGCGCCGCTGTGTTTCGGCCGTGAATGACTCGGACGGAGGTATGGAGTCGAAGTAGGCGAGCACATCCTCGATCGGGCGGCCGCGGAACGATGAATCGTCAGGCATCGGCCGGCTGAGCATCAGCGAGAGGTACTCGGTCCGGTCCGATGACAGGGCAAACAGCGCCTTGAACCAGAGGTGCTGCAGCAGGTTGTCGCGGCGAATGTCGATGAGATAGGCAACCGCCGGACGGACCTGCGCAATGTAGGAGAAGTTCTGGTCAGGACCGACGCCGATGTAGGCGCCGCCGTTCACTCCCAGCGTGCGCATCGCGCCTAGCACGTGCAGATACGTCGCCTCATTGGAGATGAGGTTGTCGCTGTCGAAAAAGCCGCCTGGCTCGGACAACCGGGCGACCAGTCCGGCGAACGTGGAGTCTGCCGCTGGGGCGAGTACGGCATCGGCCGACGCCGTCTCGAAGCCGCCGGAGAGTCTGGCGGGAGCATGGTTGGCGAGTCCCCAGGCCAGCAGGACGATGATGAGTCGCGGCATGCGATGTCTACGAAGTACCCTGCGCCAACCGTTGCAGCAGTGGCGCACGCAATCGCGCGGCGCCGGCAGCGGGAAGCGCGGATTCCATCGTCACTCCATTTCGACGAGCTGCCGCACCGCCGGGTACGTGCGGGCGACGTACGATTCCAGCA
>CAZPCC010000259.1:0-21091 GCA_964584905.1 uncultured Gemmatimonadaceae bacterium
CCGACTATGGCATTCTCCTGTCCGTGCTCGATCGCAACACCGATCCTGTTCGCGATGAACTCGTTCCCGGCAACGATCGACTCCCAGCTGTATCCACCCCAGAGCCCGTAATCCGAGCCTTCGACGCGATTGGCGACGAACGTATTGCGACTGAACGTGGCCTCCATGCCGTTGGTGGGGGCGAAGCTGAAATCGTTGCCGAAGAAGAGGTTGTCGTTCGCGCCGCCGGTCCCGGTCTCCATCGTCGACTGTCCCGCCCACAGAAAGAGCCCGTCGCCACCGTGGGTCACGGAATTGTACGCAACAACGTTGTTGGAGCTCTGCGCATAGATGAGCAGCCCGGCCGAGTCCTGCCCGCGGCGATAGAAGCCGTGGCTGTACCCCCGAACGTTGTAGTCGACGTGGTTATGCAGAATGCGATTGCCATTGGAGCGATACAGTCCGATGCCGACACCGGAGTTGAATGCGATGGTGTTGTTCCACAACGTCAGGCTGTCGCTGCGAACGAGCATCACGCCGTTCATTCCCTGCTCTACCCGGTTGCCGTGAATACGGCCACCGTGCACATCCGTGAGATACACGGCCGCACCGAAACGCAGCCATTCGTCGTTCTCGTTGTTGTGGTAGGAGAGCCAGTCCACCAGGCTCTCGTGCTCAACGAGGCTGAACAGCCGCGGCTTCCAATTGTGACGCAGGTCGTTGTCGGCTAGCTCGAGCGACCGCGTACCGCGGGCGAGAATGGCAACCTTGTAGCCGCGAATTCGCGCGTTGACGATCCGTACGTTATGCCCTCCTTCGATGCGAATCGCCACTCCGGCGGCGGCATCCGGCTCGGCGTCAGGCGTGACGCCGGCGAGCTCGGCCCCGGCAAAATCGACGGTGATGTCGGTTCCGCGGACGATGATGACCGCCGAATCGAGTGATGCCGGTGCCGGAAGAAAGTAGCGGCCCGGTGCGATGCTAACGGACGACGTGATGACCATGCCGGCACGAAGCGGCTCGGTACGCGGCGGGCGATCGGCAGGCCGTTGCGCCAGCGAGCTCGCGGCGGTCAGAGCCGCAAGTGCGAGTGCGGCAGCCGGCTTGAGGAGTGGCGGCATCGATCGAAGATAAACGCCCTGGGCAATCTCGCGCCTCCCACCCGCTGTGCATGGACAACCGCCCGCCCGCGAATACCTTCTGCGCATACCTTTGCAGGAGCCTCTCGTGCTGCTTGCCAGTCAGACAGTGCGCGCGTTGCTAGCCGGCGCCGTCGTGTTCATGCCCCTCGCGCCAGCTGCGCAACAGAAGCCTTCCGACACACTGCTCACCGTAGATCACTACCTGGAGTACGAGACTGTAGGCGATCCCCAGATCTCGCCCGATGGCTCGCAGATCATCTACACGCGCCGATGGGTGAACAAACTCGAGGACAAGTGGGAAAGCGCTCTCTGGGTCGTGGACGCCGACGGTGGTCGCAATCGGTTTCTCGCGAAGGGCGGCGGCGCGCGGTGGTCGCCTGACGGCACTCGCATCGCCTTTCTCGCCGAGGGAGAACCCAAAGGTTCGCAGATATTCGTGCGTTGGATGAACGCCGACGAGGCACCCACGCAGGTCACCCGGCTCGCCGAGTCCCCGGGAGATGTGCAGTGGTCGCCCGACGGGAAGTATCTCGGCTTCACGATGTTCGTGGAGAAGGCACCGGAGTGGCAGGTGGACATGCCCAAGCCTCCCGAGGGCGCCAAATGGACGCCGGCGCCGCGCATAGTGAACGACCTGCACTTCCGCCAGGATCGCCGCGGCTTCATGGAGAGCGGCGCACGGCACCTGTTCACCGTCTCCGCCGAAGGCGGGACCGAACGGCAGATCACGAAAGGCGATTGGAGCATTGGAGCACGCTTCGATGCTCTGGACCAGGGCGCCTCCTGGGATTGGGCGCCTGACGGCAGGACGATACTAGTGGACGGCATTCCCGACTCTACTCAGGACAAGAATTACCGTAACTCCAACATTTACGTCGTCGATGCGGATGACGGCACCATGCGCCGCCTGACGACCGAAGAGGGCGCGTGGACCAACCCGGTGGTTTCGCCCGACGGCAAGCGCGTTGCGTATTCCGGCTATCCGGCGACGAACGCGAGCTATCGGGCCGCCGACCTGTACGTGATGAACATCGATGGTAGCGGCGCCAGAAAGATTTCCGGCGACCTGGACCGCGATCCCGGCGGCGTGCGATGGGCACCAGACGGCAGCGGCCTGTACTTCACGGTGGGCGACCGTGGCACTTCAAATCTGTACCTCGCAACGGTTGCCGGCGCCGTGCGGCCGGTGACCGAGGGTGAGCACATGCTGGCCGTCAGCTCGCTCGCGAAAAACGGGTTGGTCGCCGCCGGCGTGCGGAGCAGCTATCAGGACCCGCCCGATGTCGTGCGTATCGATCTTCGCCGTGGCGCCGCGGTCACCCGCCTCACCGAAGTCAACGCCGACATGCTGCGTGGCATCAGACTTGGCGATGTCGAGCGAATTCGTTATGCGTCGTCAGGCGGTGCGACCGTCGACGGGTGGATAGTCAAGCCGCCGGGGTTTGATCCATCCCGGAAGTATCCGCTGATAATGGAGATCCACGGCGGACCGCACGGGATGTACAACGTGGGCTTCAACTGGATGTTCCAGAACTTCGCCTCCAACGGGTACGTGGTGCTGTACACCAACCCACGAGGCTCGACCGGTTACGGCAGCGCCTTCGGTAACGCGATCGAGCGTGCCTATCCAAGTGTCGACTACGATGACTTGATGGCTGGCGTCGATACGGTGATAGGGCGCGGATACATCGACACACGAAGCATGTTCGTTGGCGGTTGCAGCGGCGGAGGTGTTTTGTCGAGCTGGGTGATCGGGCACACCACGCGGTTCGCCGCGGCCGCGGTGCGCTGTCCAGTCACCAACTGGCTCAGCTTCGCCGGCCAGACCGATGTGCCGCTTTTCACATTCAACTTCTTCGAGAAGCCGTTCTGGGAAGATCCGGATCGGTGGCTCGATCAATCCCCGCTCATGCACGTGGGCAAGGTCACCACTCCCACCCTGCTCATGACGGGCGAGCTGGACCTCCGCACCCCAATCGCGCAGTCGGACGAATACTTCGTAGCGCTCAAGATGCGGGGCGTCCCGACCTCGATGCTCCGTTTCAATGGAGAATACCACGGCACGGGCTCAAAGCCATCGAATTTCATGCGTACACAGCTCTACATGATGAGCTGGTACGAGAAGCACTCCGGAAAGGGTGGCGACACGGCGACAGAAAACGGTCGATGAGGCGTGGGAGCGGACGGCCCGTAAGCCCGGAATTTGCATCGGTTCGGCGCGTTTGCACTCAAGGGCACCCTTCAGTCCGCTCATGACGCCTCCGATCGATGCTCGTCCCCCTGCATCCTTGAAGGATCCCGACAAGCTACTACCATCGGGAGAGCGTTCCGCCATCGACGGCCAGCATCCGCCGGCGGTGCGGCGAAGTGCGATCACGACCGAGCACCCAGCCGTAGCTACCGTTCTCGAGCGGACGACTGAGGCGTTCTTTTCGCTCGACCGCGATTGGCGGTTCATCTTCGTGAATGCCGAGGCCGAAAAGCTGCTGGGCGATGAACGAGCCCAACTTCTCGAGCGACAATTCGGGGAGGCGTTCCCCGACGCGCTGGCCTCGCTGTTCGGCACGGAGCTGCAGCGAGCGGTCCGCGAAAACACTCCGGTCCGCTTCGAGGCTCATCTACCCCCGCTCGATACCAAGCTGGGGGTACGCGCCTACCCATCAGATCGCGGCATCTCCGTCTACTTTCGCGACGTCTCGGCGGAACGGCGTACCTACGAGGCCTTGCTCAAGAGCGAGCGTCGCCTGCGGCTGGCTCTCGAAGCGGGACGCATGGGAACTTACGAGTGGAACGTCGCGTCAGGCGTGGTGACCTGGTCGGCGGCGCTCGAGCGCATGCATGGGATTGCCGAGCGTAGCTTCGAAGGCACCTTTGAAGCATATCAACGCGATATCCATCCTGACGACCGCGATCGTGTGCTGAACACCATCCGGCGGTCGCTCGAGGCAGGTCGAACGCACCACTTATTGTATCGCATTGTCAGGCCGGATGGAGAGACGCGGTGGCTCGAGGCGCACGGCCAGTTTCTCCTCGATGATCAGGGCCAACCGACGACGCTGGTCGGCGTTTGCACCGACGCAACCGAAAGGAAGCAAGTCGAGGAATCGTTGCGTCAGGAAGCCGGTTTTATCGAGACCTTGCAGCGAATCGGCAGCAGCCTGACGTCGGAGTTGGACCTCACGCGCATCGTGCAGACGGTCACCGAAGAGGCGACCAAACTCACTGATGCCCAGTGCGGGGCGTTTTTCTACGACGCCCGGGGTGAGGACGGCGAATCCCGCGTGAAGTACTCGGCCGCCGGCATCCCCGCTGAGGCGTTCAAGGACTTTCCGATGCCGGTGACCGCGGCAGCGTTCTGTTCCGCCTTCGAGGGCGCCGCGGCTTTCCGCAGCGACGACATCAACCGCGATGACCGCTGCAAGGGCGCGCCGTTTCACAACCTCTGCGAGCCTTTCACACCGGTCGTGAGCTACATGGCCGTTCCGGTCGTGTCGCACGCTGGAGAGGTGCTGGGCGGACTGTTCTTTGCCCATGAGCGCACAGGTGCCTTTACCGACCGGCACGAACGACTCGCGGTCGGCATTGCCGGCTGGGCGGCCGTCGCGATGGACAACGCGCGACTGCTCGCATCGGCGGACGCAGCGCGCAACGAAGCCGAACACGCGAACGCGGCAAAATCGGAGTTTCTCGCCGCCATGTCTCACGAGCTTCGGACGCCGCTCAACGCGATCGGCGGGTATGCGCAGCTGGTGGAAGAGGGACTGTATGGTCCGGTCAGCGAGCAGCAGCGGCAATCGATGGTCCGCATTCGCCGGGCGCAGAAGCATCTGCTGGCGCTCATCAACGACATCCTGAATTTCGCGCGCCTCGAAGCCGGCCGGCTGGAATTGCAGCTGGAGGTCGTCGATATAGACGACGTGATCGCCGAGATGACGCCGCTCATCGAGCCGCAACTCCAGGCGAAGGGACTCGAGTATCATATCGACGGCGGTGCTGCCGGCACCGCAGCTTACGCCGACAAGGAGCGGCTGACCCAGGTACTGCTCAACCTGCTGGATAACGCGGTGAAGTTCACCGATGCGGGCTCGGTGGTCATCTCGTGGTCGGTCGAAGCCGGGATGGTCCGGGTGGACGTCAGGGATACGGGGCGTGGCGTTCCCTCGGACCGCCTTACGACGATCTTCGAGCCGTTCGTCCAGGTTGCGCACACTCGCCACCATGCGCGTGATGGCATCGGGTTGGGGCTGGCGATAAGCCGCGAGCTCGCGCGGGCAATGGGTGGTGATCTGGTGGCGCGCAGTGTGCCCGAGCAGGGGTCTGTTTTCACGCTGACGCTGCCCCTGTCGGTCGCCGCGGCCGATGCGGCCGCGGCGCCGCCGACTCCGGGCCCAGTTTCGCGTTAGGCGCGACCGGCCGGACGCACCGGCGGCGGGTCGCCGGCATCCGGCGGCGTATGCGCGATGGCTCCACGCACCGCTTGCTCCAGCCGCTCGACCCTTCCGTTCAGCCGGCCGACCAGAATCCGCGTCGCACGCAGATCATGGTTGGACTCGATGAGCATTAGCGCCATGTCGGCGGCACCCCACAGCAGCCCGGCGAACACTATCAGTCGCGTGGCTTCCACGAGCAGCGTGGGAATTGCCGCCTGCCCCTGCTGCCTGAGACCCAGCACCGCTTCCGCAATGAGGAGCAGCAGCAGGAGAATGGCAAGCAGCTTGAACAACCGCGCAATGTAGCGAAGGCCGGCATGAGGCTCGAGGTCCTCGTCCCGCACACTCATGTATTGAGGAACCGCGTTGTCGCGACTGTCATCCGCGTCGTCGGAAGCGGGTTCGTGACCTGCGGAATCACTCACCGGGCTGGATTGCATGTCCTGGGCTCCCAGGTGCGGGAAAAGGGCGACTGCGCGCGCGAACGGCAAGCCGTTAGGTTGGTCACCAGGCACCCCATCTGGAGCGGTACCCGCGCGTGTCGATGTGCACGAACCCCGAATGTGCCGACGTCGGCGGATAGACCCCGATCCCGCCCACCAGCTCGGGGTGCCGCAGTTCGACACGCTGCGCCGCCTCGGCGATGATCCGGGCATCGGCGACAGTGACACGCCCGTCGCCATTGAGATCGTCCATCCGGCCGTTGCCGTCGTTGTCGATGGCTACATCGGCTGCGTCGCCGTACATGTGGCGCGACAGTTTGCCGCGGCCCCCGGTGTTTCCACCCGTCTCGTTGTAGATAGGCGTTCGGAACCCGCTCACCACGAAAACGCGGTCGACGCGGTGGCCGGAGCGCTCCAACTCCTGAAACGTCAACTCCAGCTTGTCGAGCAGCCGCGGCGAGAGCGCGACGTACTTGGGCCAGACGTTCGCTTGACCCTTGGTGAGGAAGTCCCCGAGCTGAAGATGCTCCGACACCTGGAGGTGACGGTTTTCCGGCGTCACCTGAATGAGTCCTCGTGGAACCTCATAGTTGGGACGCGCGGGACCTCGCTCGGTTGGCCAGCTGCCCACGGCGTACTGACCGATGCGTCCGCCCTTGCGTTCGCTGAGCGGCACCAAGGTGATCACGTTGAGATCCGAAACGGTCCGCGCGGCGTCCCGGAACTTCAGAACGAGATTCCAGATTCCGGGCGCCGATGGGCCAGCGGCCGGGGAGGCGACATCATCGGCTGATCCGGTGCCCTCCGCGGGTCGCAAGGTCAGCTCCGTGCCTTCGGGGACCGTGTCCGGCAAGGCTGGAAGCGCCAGCTTGTCGCCGGGCTGTTGAAGTACGACGTTGAGCTCGCCGCTCGCCCCGCGAAGCGGCATGATCTCCTTTGCCAGCTCTTCGAGCAGTCCGTCGATTAGAAATGCCGCCACCGGAGGGGCGTTCGGCGCCAGCGGTGGTGCGACGATCCGGGAGGAGAGGGGGGTGAACGAAGCCGGAGCGACGCCCGAGCCCGCCTCGGAGACGCTGATCGAGTATCCCCACCCCGACGTGATGAGCACGAGCAGCGTCAACGCAACGATGTTGAACCACCGCTCCTGAACGGGCGTCAGCCCCGAGCGCTCCCAACGTGAGCGCGGTTCACGTACGAGGAAAAGGGGGTCGAACTCGGGATGCTCCTGCATATGGAGCGAGGCATTCACCAACCGTGCCGTCGGCTCGGCCAGGCCGCCTGCCTGGCGACGCATCAATCTTTGACGTTCGGCGCCGACTCGAACGAATTGAGAAGTTGAATGATGCGGTCGCCTACCTCGATGACCTCGTCGTCGCTCAGGCTCAGCGGGCTTATCGCGATAGCGTTGTCCACCCCTTCACATGCTCCGAGCTCGATCGAAGGTCTGCCACTCCGCAATGCTTCGATCAGATCCTGGCTGTTCCACTTCGATTCCGGCTCGAGTTCCACGACTGTAATAGGCACAGGCTGCCCCTGCCGGGTGCGTGGAGCCACCCAGGTCTTCACGCCTCGAACTTTGGCAAGGTGCTCACCGATCCTGCGGGCACGGGTTTCCAGCAGGTCGTAGGACGCCTGATGATCCTCGAGCAGCAGCGTTTCAACCGCTACGTAGAGACCCACGATGTCCTCCTTGCTCGACTTCATGGCCCTGCCGATCGCAAGGTGAGGACTGATCATTTGGTGCATCAGGTCGACCAGGGCCTTTTTCCCTACTACGAGTCCGGTGTCCTGAGGACCGCGAATACCCTTGCCGCCACAGAACACGACCAGGTCGGCACCTTGCTGCGTGTAGCGCCAGAAATTCTCGACTGGCGGCACCTGCAGCGCCGCATCGACAATGACGGGGATTCTCGAGGACCGAGCGACGCCGATCACCTGCTCCAGCGTCGGGGAAAGCCGCTCGAACTCCCTGCCGGCAGTATGGACTATGGCCGCTGTCCTGCTCGTTATGGCTGATTCCAGGTCGACGGCGCCGGTTGAGTAGTACGGAAGGCCGTACTCGACGATTCTCGCGCCGACTTGCCGGGTATTGGCCAGATAGTGCGTATACTGGCTGCGGTGCACGAGCACCTCGTTCTTCTCGATCGGCTGGTCGGAGATCTGCCTTACGAGTCTATGATCGTCGTCAGCGAAGGTCGCGGCGACTGCGAGGACCAGCCCCGCCTGACCGCCGTTGGTGACCACAGCCGCGTCGTTCCTCGTGAGCTCGGCGAGTTTGCGCCCCACGATCTGATGCAGTTCGGGCAAGTACACGAAATGCTCGGTCGCCTCGATCATCGCGTTGAGCGCTTCGCGGCGCATGCGTGTACCTCCGACCATGCTCCGCACGTTCTCATGCGCGTTGAGAACGGTGCGCACGCCAAGCCTATCGAAGATGTGCGCCAATGCCTGTCTCCGTTGATGCTTTCGCTCCGCCGCCCCATCGCTCGAACCAGGCCCGGAGGTAGAGCTGATTGCGCATGAAGTTGGATGGTGTCCCGTTCGTACCATGCCACTCGTTGTTGAACCGGACCATAGCCGTCGGTACTCTCAGCGCCTTGAGCGCCTGGTAGTACTCCTCGGTCTGTGTCATTGGCGTTCGCAGATCCTTGACGCCGGTCATGAGCATCGTGGGTGTCCTGACGTTCTGCACGTACATGATCGGCGAGCGACGCAGGTACTCCGTGGGATCTTCCCAGAAGTGTCCGGCGAAGCCCAGCGCGGAGACTCGATCGGGACGGCTTGAAGCGACGTCCGCAGTCCCTACCCACGAGATCCAGTTGGTGATCGGGCAGTTGGCCGATGCCGCCGCAAATCGATCGGTATGCCCCACGACCCACGCGGTTAGAACGCCACCGCCCGAGCACCCGTAAACGAACATCCTGCCTGCATCGACATAGCCGCGTGACAATACCGAATCGACTCCGGCCATAAGGTCGTGGTAATCGTCGCCCGGATAGGCATCCAGGATCGCGTTGCCGAATCTGCTGCCGTAGCCGGAGCTTCCGCGCGGATTGGTGTAGAGGATCACATAGCCGTGGGCTGCATGGTCCTGCCACCCGAAATTGAAGCCGACACCGTACATGCTGTGGGGACCCCCATGTATGACGAGCATGAGGGGATACTTTCGAGTGGAATCGAAGTCGGGCGGCTTGATGATCCAACCCTGGATGTCCCAGTCATCGAGGGACTTGTACCAGATCTCCTCGACTGCGCCTAGCGTCACACCCTCCAACAGCCGATCGTTGGCGCGAGTGATTCGATTGATGCCATCGGGACGATCCAGCGTGAACGTCACCACCTCCTCCGGCTGATGAAAGCTCGTGGCAATCGCCACTGCTCGACCCGTTGCGCTGATTGACGTCGTGGTCAGCATGTGAATGCCTGACGTGACCTGCCTGACGCCACCATCGAGCGAGACGAAATAGAGGTTGGAGGTGCCTTCGCGACTGACGTTGAAGTAGACACCGCTCCCATCCCGCGCCCATTTCAGTCCCGGCCCGCGGTTGATCTCCTGATCGAAATCGCCGGAAATCTGACGGACGCCGGAGCCGTCCCGGTTCATCACGTAAAGGCCGAGAGTCGAATACGCGCGCTCGGACCAGTCCTCGCCGGCATAGGCGATGAGCCTGCCGTCAGGAGATGGGACCGCGCTCTCATCCAGCCCGCGACGCCGAGTCAGCTGGCGTACTTCGGCGGTGGCCACATCAACCGCGTAGATCTCGGAGTGCCGCCGTTGGTACTCGTGCTCCTCGTTGCGGTTTGCCGAGAAAATGATCTCCCTGCCGTCCGGCATCCACTCCGGTTCCGCGTGGTCCCATTTGCCCTGAGTGAGCTGACGTGGCGTCCCACCGTCCAGCCGCGTTACGAACACGTGCCGGTGCCCGGCGATGTTTCCCGTGCCGTCCCACTGCCAGCGCGCACGGGTGACGACTACGGGATCCTCGATCCACTTCGCACTGTCCGGTCGGCCGGGAAGAGTGATGTCACGGAACGGATTCTCGTCCGCCGCGTCTTCCACGAGCATCGTGAACGCCAGCGACTGACCGTCCGGCGACCAGCGGATGTCACGCGGCGACTGCTCGCCCCTCGTGACCTGAATGCGGGAGCCGACCCGGTCCATCCTTTCAACGAAGATCTGGTTGCCACGCGGTTCTCCCGCCGTTAGGTAGGCCAGCCGAGTTCCGTCCGGCGACCAGGCGGGGCTCGATCCACGCGTTAGTAACCGGTCGTTCGTGCCGTCCGCGTCCATCACCCAGATCTCCGACTGCCACCTGTCATTCAGCTTGTCCACTTTGGAGCGCTGATAGGCTACGCGGCGACCGTCCGGTGAGATCTGTGGATTCGTTACGCGAACCCAGTCGAGGTACGTTTCGAGCGCAAGCTTCCCCGGCCGCTGTGCCTGAGCCGATCCTGGTACGGCCAGCCCCAGAATGGTGGCAACGAGCGTCGCAGTGATCACGCATCGACCAGAGGTTCCCGAGATCTTGCTCACGGTACACCCTCGTTGTTGGACGGTTAGTATTCCAGCACGACGTGCCAGGGACCCATACAATCGCGATGTATGGCGTCGCGTTCGAACCAGGACGGCTGCGGACGTTGTGCCGCTGCCAGGGAGGACGATCATGTCAGCGATGTCGCTATCCCGCCGGGCATTTCTACGGACAGCCGGTGCAGGCGCAGCGGCCGCCGCCGTGTGGGAGCCGGCGGTGGGACGAGAGGCAAATGAGACGCGGCGGTTCGACTCATCTGATCAATCGGAGATCGGCGTCTCCAAGTGGGACCTCGAGACGCCCGCGCTCTGCGTCGACCTCGACGCGCTCGAAGCGAATCTGGCAACGATGCAGCGCACGCTGCGTGCGAACGGCATTGCGAGCAGGCCTCACGCGAAGACGCACAAGTGCCCGGCCATTGCGCGTCTGCAGCTGCAGAGCGGTGCGATCGGTATATGCGTGGCGAAGATCGGTGAGGCCGAGGTCATGTTCGACCACGGCATCGGCAAGATCCTTCTGACGACCAGCAATGTGACGCCGCGCAAGATACAGCGTGCCATGCAGCTCCGGAAATGGTGCCCTGAACTCATCCAGGCGACGGATACACCAGTCAATGCCCGCCACCTGTCCGAGGCCGCCGTCGCTGCTGGCGTCACCGCGGACGTCGTGGTTGACATCGACGCGGGCAGCCATCGGACCGGGATCGCGCCCGGTCGCGCCGCATTGGAACTGGCACAGCTCGTCGATCGGCTCCCTGCGCTGCGGCTGCGCGGCATTCTCTGCTACGATGGCGACTCGCAGCACGTCGCAGGATTTGCCGCGCGTCGCGCGCAGACCCTCACACGCATGGCACCAGCTGCGGAGACAGCTGCGCAGATGCGACGATCGGGTCTCAACACCGAGATCTTCAGCGGCGGCGGCACAGGCACTTACAACATCGACCATGAGGTATCGGGCCTTACCGATGTGCAGGTTGGAAGCTACGTGTTCATGGACGCGCAGTACCTGGCGATCGGCGGTGCGGACGGAAACGCCACATATAATGACTTCGCACCGTCGCTCACCATCATTGCGACGGTCGTGAATGCACAGCACGAAGGGGTCGCGACAACCGACGCCGGTGCAAAGGCATGCACCATCAACCAGCCGTGGTCGCTGATCAAGGGCGAGACCGGCATGACCTACAGATCGGGCTCGGACGAATTCGGATCGATACGGTACAATAGTCCGAGTCGCGTCTACGCCGCAGGTGACCCGCTCGAGTTGATCGTTTCCCACTGCGATCCGGTCATTAACCTCTACGACACGCTTTACGCAATTCGCAACGAAAGGGTTGACGCGGTGTGGTCTATTGCGGCGAGAGGTCGATCCACATAACGGCTCGGATCCGACGACCCCCGTCAATGCGACTTCAGACGACGTTCGGGCAACGCCAGCATGCAGACTTCAAGTCTTCGGTATACGCATGTCCCGCGTTCCCATACGCGATCGGCGCCGTCTGGACGGGTCCGGCCTTGGAATCGCGCTGAGCAGCGCCTTTGTATATGCGTGTTGCGGACTGGTGAAAATTCGATCCGTCTCACCGCGTTCAACGATCCTGCCCGCACGCATGATCGCAATTTCGTCCGCAATGTGCCGCACGACAGCGAGATCATGTGTAATGAAGAGAAATGCCATCTCGCGCTCAGCCTGAATGCCAGCGAGGAGATTGAGAATCTGGGCACGCACGGACACGTCGAGCGCGGAGACCGGCTCGTCCGCGACAATGAACCGAGGCGACAGCGCCAGCGCCCGCGCAATGGCGATTCGCTGACGCTGCCCGCCTGAAAACTCGTGCGGATACAGCTGCGCGTGCTCCGGCCTGAGGCCGACACGCTGGAGCAGCTGACCGGCAAAATCACGGAGTTGGTTGCCGGTCATCAGACCGTGGATGGCCGGTCCGTCAGTGATTGCTTCGCCGATTCGACGGCGCGGGTTCAACGACGCAAAGGGATCCTGGAAAATCGTTTGCACGTCGCGCCGGAACTGCAGGAGATTCCTGCCACGCAGGTGCGCGACATCCTGCCCTGCAAAATGCACTGACCCTCCGGTCGGCCGGTCCAGCCGGGCGATGCATCGCCCGAGTGTAGACTTGCCGGAGCCGGATTCGCCGACCAACCCCATTACGGTGCCTGCGCGGACCGCCAGGTCCACGCCATCCACGGCGCGCACGACCTCGGTTGGTCGACCGAACACCGAGCGTCGCACCGTGAAATGGCGCTCGAGGTCCCGAACCTCGAGAATGATCTCACTCATGGTGCAACCAGCATCGCGCACTGCGCCCACCGTCCAGTTGAACGAGCGGCGGCGGCTCGTCACACCGGGCATGCGCGTGGGCGCACCGGTCGCGAAATCGGCAACCGGACGGCAGTTCGAGAAGGTTGGGAACCGTACCTGGTATCGCCGTCAGCGGCAGACCACGCTGGCGTGGCGCATCCACGTTAGGTACCGACGCCAGTAGCCCTTTCGTGTAGGGGTGCGCCGGATCACGGTAGAGATCGTCGACCATCGCCTCCTCGACCACCTGACCTGCATAGAGAACGACGACCCGATCGGCAATCTCGGCTACGACCCCCAGGTCGTGCGAGATGAAGAGTAGTGCGGACCCCAGCCGCGACTGCACGTCCATGAGGACGTCGATGACCTGCGCCTGAATGGTGACATCGAGAGCCGTCGTGGGCTCATCCGCGATGATGAGTCTGGGCGAGCACACGCAGGCAATCGCTATCGTGACGCGCTGAAGTTGTCCGCCCGACATCTCGTGCGGATACGAACGAGCGCGCTTGCGAGCATCGTCGATTCCTACCTGTTCCAGCAGTGCGATCGCCTGCTCCAGTGCCTCGGCCCTGGGAGTCGCGGAGTGCACCTGAAGTGCCTCAGCTATCTGAGCGCCTACACGACGCGATGGATTCAACGCGGTGCGCGGCTCCTGGAAGACCATCGAGATTCCCCGGCCCCTCACGCTGTTCATCTCCCGCTCCCCCAGCCGCAACAGGTCGCGGCCGGCGAACATGATCCGGTCGGCGTCCACATGGCCGGGCGGATCGATCAGGCGCATCACCGACAGACCGGTCACCGTCTTGCCCGAGCCGGACTCTCCCACCAGACACACCACCTCGCCCGCGTAGATGTCCAGGTCCAGACCGTCAACGGCTCGCACGCGGCCCCTCGGCGTGCCGAATGTCGTCACGAGCCGCCGCACCGAGAGAACAGGCTCGTTATGCGCGTTCATCGCTGCAGCTCCGGATTCAGTCGATCCTGCAACCAGTCCCCGAGAACGTTTACCGATAGAACGGTTGCGAACAGCACGATGCTGGGGATGACCACGGGCCAGGCATTGATGAAGATGTAATCCTTCAACACTCCGATCATCTGCCCCCACGATGGCGTAGGTGGCGGCACACCAAGGCCGAGGAAGCTCAACCCTGCCTCCATGAGCATGGCGAAGGAGAAAGTGAACGACGCCTGTACCGCGATCACCGAGACGATGTTCGGAAGGATCTCCTTGCGGACTATCCACAGTTTCCCCGCACCGAGGGATACGGCCGCGAGCACATGCTCACGCGTGCGAATGCTCCGCGTCATGCCGTACACAACACGGGCGAACTGCGGAACGTACAGCAGTCCGATTGTGACGATCAGTGTCGTCAGGCCACCGCCCGCGAATGCGAGGATGACGATCGCCACGAATATTTCCGGCAGCGAAACAAGCACGTCGAGCACCCGCATGGCCACGCTCTCCATCCGGCGACCGAGGAATGCGATGCCGATACCGAGCGGAATGCCGATGATCGAGGCAAGCGAAACAGCGAAGAACGCCACTCTGAGCGAAACACGCCCGCCGTGGATGATGCGCGTGAACAGATCCCGGCCAAGCTCATCGGTGCCTAGCAGGTCTGCTCCGCCGGGCGATTCGAGGATGTTGCCCGGGTTGATCGCCAGCGGATCATGCGGGCTGATGACATTGGCCAGAACGGCCGCGAGGCTCACCACCGAGAGCACTGCCGCGGCGGCAACGGGCGCGGCGGCGACAGACCGCGGGCGCTCCGCGGTACCGGACGGCAGCACGCTCACCTTCCGCTCCTGATCCTCGGGTCGACCAGCCCCTGGCAAAGATCGATCGCCAGACCGATCAGCACGAAGATCGCGAAGATGGCGAGCAACGATCCCTGTACGACCGGATAGTCGCGCGCGAGCACTGAACTGACCAGTAGCGAACTCAATCCCGGCCAGTCGAAGAGTGCTTCGATGATGACCGTGCCACCGAGCAGGTTACCGGCACGAATGCCGATGATCGTAATGACGGGGCCGAGTGCATTCTGTAGCGCGTGGCGGTAGATGGCCGCGTCGCGTGACAGTCCTTTCGCCCTCGCCAGGCGCACGTAATCCTTGCCCATCGTGTCGGACAGACTCGCCCTCGTCATGCGCGCCACGACTCCCATGAAGTTGATTCCAATCGCGGCTGCGGGCAGCATGAGCGCCGCGAAGTGGGCGGCAGGATCGACGGCGATGCTGACGAAACCGGACGAGGGGAGGAGTTCCAGCCACAGGCTGAAGATGAGCACCAGCAGGATGCCGGTCACGAACACGGGCGCGGAGAATCCCGCGATGGCGGTCGTTGATGCAAGCAACCCTCCCAACCGATCACGCCCGCGCGCCGCGGCGATGCCGAGAGGCAGGCCGAGCACGAGCGCTATCAGCAGCCCGCCTCCAATGAGCTCCAGGCTGCGCGGAATGCGAACCATCAGATCGCTGATGACCGGCTCGCCGGTGCGGAGGGACGTGCCAAGATCTCCCTTCGCCAGCCCGGCGAACCACAGCGCCAGCTGCTCATGAATTGGTCGGTCAAGGCCAAGCTGGCGTCGCACCTCGGCAACGATGACCGGGTCGGATCCAACCTGCTCGCCGAGGAGCAGCGACACGGGGTCGCCGGGCAGCAGGTGGATGGAGGCGAACACCACCACGCTCGCCAACGCAAGCGTCAGCGCTGCTATGCCAAGCCTCCGTCCGAGGAACGTCAACACATCGGTTCGCCCCGAATAACGGCGGACATGACGCAGCTCACGCCTGCGGTCACTGCATGAACATGGACGGCAGCGAGATTCCTGCGCTGTTTTCGTTCAGCGCACCACCAAGGTGACTGTATCCATGAACCCGGTTGGAATACGCCTGGGCCTGGTCTCGCCAGTTTATGAAGACCCATGGACTCGTCTCGAGAATGCGCTGCTCCACTGCGCGATAAATCGCCTTGCGAGCATCCGGGTCAAGCGTTTCCCGGCCTTCGGCGAGCAGCTCTTCAAGCACTTCGTCCCGGTAGCCGATGGGCTTCGCCCAGTACGTCGATTCCGCTCCCAGATAGTATGCGTAAACGTCGGGATCAGGGAGCTTCATGGAGACGCCGAACACCATAACGTCGTAGTTCGCCCTGCTCTTTCGGTCAATCAGATCGGCAAACTCGACGAGCTGGATACGGGCATTGATGCCGACATCCTTCAGATTCGCCTGGACGATCTGCGCGGTGGACGTGTAGATGCCCAATCCCTGCAGCACCAGGAGATCGAAGGAGAACCCACCCGGCACGCCGGCCTCCGCGAGGAGGTTCCTCGCGCGCTCGGGATCATGATCGAACGTCTCAGCGAGGTCCGCATTGTAGAAGGGGGAGTCGGCAGGCGTCGGTGGACCCTCGATAGGCGCACCGTGGCCGAAGAACGCGGCCTTCGATACGGAAGCGCGATCGACGGCAAACGCAAACGCCCGCCGCACGCGCGCATCGTCGAAGGGGGGCTTCGTCGCATTGAACCACAGGTTCATGAATGCGCCAGCCCGCGAGTCGACAACGATGCTGCTTGCCCGTCGCAGCCTGTCTATGTCCTTCCAGGGCACGAAATCGATCATGTCCACGACGTTGGTCAGCAGTGCCCCTACACGCGCATCGTCATTCCGGATCATTCTGAACTCGACGACATCGAGGTACGGGAGCCCCTGAACGAAGTAATCCGGGTTCTTTCCCAGGGTGGCCTGCACGGTGGGCTCGTACGACCGAAGAATGAACGGGCCAGTACCATTGGCCTGCACTCTGACATTCGGACCGCTGCGCATCCATTCCCGAGACATGATCGCCGCTTCGGGAAGCGCGAGGATGCTGAGCAGTGTCGCATTGGGCGCACGGGTTCTGATCAGGACCGTATCGCTGGCGGGGACAGACACGTCGATTCCGATCAGGCTTGTGCGCAGTGTGGCACCCACGGCAGGATCCATGATGCGATCCAGCGAGAACTTGACGTCGTCGGCTGTGAGCTGTGTGCCGTCGTGAAAGGTCACTCCGGGGCGGAGGTGGAACACCGTCGTGTTGACATCCGGCACTTCCCACCGCTCGGCAAGGCGCGGCACTACGCTGCCGCCAGCATCGTAACCGAGGAGAGGACTGTAGATGGCCTCGATCAGTACCTTCCAGGCGCTGCCGACGTAGATATGCGGATCGAGGCTGGCGACTTCCGTGACGGTTCCATAGCGGAGCGTGCCCCCCGTCGCTGGCACCGGAGGTTCATCATCGGCACATCCGTACAGCGACGGCAGGAACGCGAGAGAGCCGCCCGCGCCGAGCATGCGCAGGAAATCCCGACGGGTTTCGCACCGGCCGCGACTGAGAGACGGCAGCGCCTCTCCAGCCGCGCCGGAACCGTGCGCCCGCGGCGCCTGACGCGGCGCGCCGTTGTTGTTGCCATTCATCCGACGCCGCAGGTCAGCGCTGCGACGCGCGTGGCAGTGAGTCGAGCTGCTCGTAAGTGGCAGTCGATGGATTCCTCTCTCGCTGGAGTCGACGTGCCACCTGTTCGACTTCCCTCATGACCCGCAGAATGTTCTCGCCCGCCAGTTTCCGCAGGTCCGACTCCGTCCAGCCGCGCCGCGACAGTTCGGCGAACAGCACTGGATAGGTCGAAACGTCTTCGAGACCCTGCACGACCCAGAGAATGCCGTCGAAGTCGCCGCCGATTCCCACATGGTCAATACCGGCAACGCGACGAATGTGCTCGATGTGGTCGGCCACTTCAGAGAGCAGCGCTCGTGGCAGGGGATTCGCCTGGCGCCATGTCTCGATCTCCCGCTCGACACGTTCCGGGTCCGCAGGGTGGCGTGCCTGCAATGCGGCCAACTGCTCGTCTTGTCGCGCGTGGTGGGCGAGCACCGTGTTCGACGTGTACCTCGTAACGAAAGTCGCCATGACGATGCCGCCGTTCGTCTGGAGCCGGCGCAGCACGTCGTCGGGAACGTTGCGGCCGTGATCGGTAATCGCGCGGGCGTTCGAATGCGAGAAGATGACGGGTGCCTCCGACACGTCCAGCGCATCCTTCATTGTGTGCGCCGACGTGTGCGACAGGTCGACGAGCATGCCAAGGCGATTCATTTCTCTGACTACCTCCTTGCCGAAGGGAGTGAGTCCGCCCTGCAGAGTTTCATCGGCCCACGATTCCGCCCAGTCCACGCTCAAGTGGTGAGACAGAGTCATGTACCGCACACCCATGCGGAAGAAGGAGCGGAGCGCGCCTAGCGAGTTCTCGATCGCATGGCCGCCCTCGATCCCCATGAGTGACGCCACCTTGCCATGCTGGAACGCCCGCATCACATCGGCCGCCGTGTAGGCCTGCTCGAAGTAGGACGGGTACTTCTCGAAAACCTGCAGCGCGATGTCGATCTGCTCGAGCAGCGCAGTGGCAGCCCCTCCGTCTTCCGTTGTGCTGGCAGGCGCATATACCGACCAGAACTGCCCTCCGACCATGCCCAGCCGAAGCCGTTCGAGGTCAGTCTGGCCGGATGTCCGCTTCGTTAGGTCATAAGCCTCCACATCCCGCGCCGCGGTCGAACGAATAATACCGGGAAGGTCGTTGTGTCCATCGATCAGCGGTGTGGTCGTGAGAACCCTCCGCGCAGTTTCCATGTGAGCGTCCTGGCCGGTCACTGCACTGGGAATTGCGACCGAGAGGATGAGGAAGAGAGCGGGTGATTTCATCGGTGGCATTCCTTTGAGAGGGCGACGATCAATCGCATCGGCAGCCAGCAGCCCCGCAGTCTGATCGTTATCAATGGAAATAGAGCGGTGGAGTGCGTCCGCTCATCGCGGCGATGAGCTTGTCTATGTCGTCTTCGCTGTTATAGAAGTGGCAGGAGATCCGTATGCCGCCGGAGCCGGCCTGGTAGCGAACGGACACGCCCACGCCGAGCTCACTCAGCTTATTCATCATTCGCACATCGCGCTCTACGTCTCCGGTCGAGACGACGATCAATGCGGACCGCTCATCGGGCACTACCGACGAAACGATGGTCACGCCAGGCACATCGACTAATTTCTCCAGCAGGTAGTCCACCAGTTCGTGCACGCGTGTCTCGATGCGTGCAATGCCCACCCCGTTGATGCACCGAAGCGATTCACTGAGTCCCCATAGACCGGGCAGATTGGGGCATGTCTGTACGCGCGCCGCGGTTGGCACAAAGCCATGATCGTAGTCCGCGATATTGTCGAGATCCTGCAGATGGTGGTAAGGCTGTCGCTCAGGATCTTTCAGAAGATTTCCCGTTTCGACATCCACGGGCGCCAGATTCTCGATCAAGTCACGCCGGCAGTATATGAGGCCTGTGGCGAAGGGACCGAACAGCCACTTGTGCGCCTGCGTCACCATGAAATGGATGTTGGTCTTCCTTACGTCCAGTTCCAATGCGCCGAGCGACTGGCACGAGTCTACGACAACGTACGCACCATAGGCATCCGCCAACTCCACCAGAGACTTCAGATTTATACGGAAGCCGGTGGTCCACTGAACCGTGCTCACCGCAATGACCCTGGTATTGTGGTCGACGAGTTTCTCGAAGTCGTCGATCAGCAGGCGGCCTGCCCTGTGCTCGACGCGCCGTATCTCCACGCCTCTGCGTCGCTGGCCCAGCCATGGTACCGTGTTCGCCGGGAACTCCAGATCGTTGATCACGATGTTGTTGCCGCCGCCCAGCGCCAAAGCATTCGCGATCTTGTTCATGCCGAGCGCAGTGCTCGTGATGAAGCCAACTTCATCCTCATCGGCTTGCAGCAGTCTTGCGGCATCACTCCGGGCCGCAGCTGCCGGACGGAGCCATGCCAGGGTCTGGTCGAATGTCGTACCTGGAATCAGCATGGCAGTCTGCCACCATGCATTGACTGCATCTGCCGCACGCTGATACCCCGGCGCATAGCACGCTGTATCCAGGAACGCCCTGTGCCGGAACACGGGGAAATCGTTTCGTATTGCGGCTACTTCGCTCGCCGGGATTGCGTCTGGATGTCGCTCGCGCATCTATCGACCACCCGCGCGCTGGTGGATCCACTTCCGCTGATCAGGGCGCACGCTAGGGCGACGGCCCGGCGTCGGCGCTGTCTGGAGCGACCTGCCGCCCGCGCTGCACCACCGTCGCGCTCACCGCGGCCCCGGGCGCCAGCCGCTCGGCGCCGCCGACCACTACCTGCTCGCCTGCCGCGATTCCCTCGCGCACCTCGACGAATCCGGGAGTCCGCACGCCTAACGTCGCCTCCCGCCGCTCCGCCTTGCCATCGGTCACCACCCAAACCACCTGCGCGCCCTGCAGCGACAAAATCGCGTCTTCCGGTATTACCACCGCATCCGGACGCGTCGCGGTCGCCAGGCGTGCCTCGATGAACATTCCGGCCTGAAGCGCGCGCCGCGCATTGCCCACCCGGGCCTTGACGGTGATCGTGCGCCCCGGCAACTGCACCACCGGATCGATGAAATCAACGACCCCGATGAATTCCCGGCCCGGCAGCGCCGCTACGCGAAACACCACTCGTTGATCGAGCGCCAACTGCTCCGCATAACGCTCGGGCACCTGGAAGACCGCACGCTGCGGGTCGTACGTCTGCAGCGCGAGCAACGGCGTGCCGCTGTTGACGTAGTCGCCAAGGCTCACCATCCGGCTGCCGACCACGCCGGCGAAAGGCGCGCGCACCGTGCTCCGTTCCAATCGTAGCGTCAACTGGTCGAGTGCCGCCTGTGTGGATCGTGCCGTCGCTTCCGCGCGCTCGAGCTCCTGGCGTGTAGACGCATCCTGTGCCAGCAGCTGCTGCGTCCGCTCAAGTGCCTGACGCGCAAGATCCCGGTCCGCCTCGGTGCGCGCTATCTGCGTACGAACCTCTGCATCATCGATGTTGAACAGCGGCGCACCGCGCGCGACGAGCCGCCCCTCCCGGAACAGAATCGCGGTGATGCGGCCCTCTACGTCGGGCCGCAGTTCTATCGACTGCTCCGCTTCGATCTGCCCCGTAGCATTGATCGCCTCGACGACCGTGTCGCGCGCGGCAATCGCCACTTCCACCGGCGATGGCGGCCGCGCGTCTCCGGAAGCGCCCGGATTGGCAGCGCTGTCTGCCTGCTTGCATGAGAAAAGCACCGCCAGCACCGCACCAGCCCACACAATGCGTTTGACCAAGCGCCGTCGAACCACAGATCCCGCAGATTGCATCATCAAGAGTTCACCGCAGAAGAATT